>JBOGWP010000040.1:0-15126 GCA_050693875.1 Actinomycetota bacterium | reverse complement strand
CACCCAGCGGCACATCCTCAAGGCCCTCGGGGTCGAGCTTCCCCCTCGGGTCACGGCGCTCGACCCGGCCTGATCTGACCTCCCCCCGCGTGGACACACGCGGTCTTCGGCGCTCGCACGCGTTTTCCCTGGTCAACGGCCCTTTTCGGCGATCCGTCTGCTCACGAGCTGCGGAACTCGGGGTTCCCACCCCCACCGCTGGGGCATGAGTTGTTGCGGCCGGGGCAGAAGTTGCCGCCCCCCTTGTTGCCCGCGAACGCGGTGGAGACGAAGAGCGCGCCGAGCAGCGCGATCACGACCAGCATCAGAAGAAGCTTCTTCATCCTCATTCAGGACCTCCTACACGTCGAACCCTCGCTGCGACGGCGTGTCGCAGCGCACTTCGGAGAGGTACCGTGAGGGCGGTCCTCGTGAGTGGCGCTCCACCCCTCTCAGACGCCGGCTGGCTGCGCGGGCTCGAATCGAAGCTCTGGGAGGCTGGAGCCCTTCGATCCGAGCGCGTCCTGGCTCATGCAGTCACCCCGTCCGAATGGGCCCCGTTTGCTCCGTCCCCCACCCCGGCGCTCTTACCCCACGCTGCCTGGTTTGATTCTCAATCCCGCAAACCGCCCTCGGGACTCCATTTGCCATCTCAGATCGAACGGGGGAGGCGCACCCCGCCCGGCCGTTCCCCTGCGTGCCGGCCCGGGCGCGGGGCCAGGCCGAAACGTCACGTTGCGGAAGTGTGTGTCGGGAGTCAGTACGACTGGGCCCAGGCGGCCCGCTCCTTCGCCGGCCGACCGCAGACGATGCAGCTCCCATCGACCGGCTCGGGGTCGAGGGTCAGCGTTCGGATGGTGGCCCTCGTGTCGACCTTGACCTTCTCCTCACAGACGGGGCTCCCGCACCAGCGCGCCACGACGAACCCACCGGGATTCTCCACGAGCTCCCGCAGCTCCTCGTATCGGTCGGGCGAGAAGGTGCGCTCGTCCCGGAACGACGCGGCCTGCCTGAAGAGCTCCGCCTGGACCTCCTCGAGCAGCTCGGGGATACGCGACCCCAGCCCCGCCAGCACGAGGGGCCTCTTCTCGCCCGTGTCGCGCCGATAGCACACGGCCTCCCCCGAGCCCAGCTCCCTGGGCCCGATCTCGAGCCGGAGGGGGACCCCCTTCAGCTCCCATTCGTTGAACTTGTAGCCGGGGCGGTGTTCCTCCCGGTCGTCGACGCGAACGCGCACCCCCAGCTCGCCCACCTCGTGACGGATCTTCCCGGCCGCCTCGAGCGTCGTGGAGCGTTCCTCGTCGGTGCGGTAGATGGGGACGATCACCACCTGGACCGGTGCCAGATGCGGCGGCAGGCGAAGCCCGTGGTCGTCCCCGTGGGCCATGATCAGCCCGCCGATCAGCCGTGTGGAGGCGCCCCACGAGGTCGCGTAGGCAAAGTTCTCCTTGCCGTCGCGGCCGAGGAAGCGCACATCGTAGGCGCGGGCGAAGTTCTGCCCGAGGTAGTGCGACGTCCCTGCCTGCAACGCCTTTCCGTCGCGCATCAACGCCTCGAGCGTGTACGTCTCGACCGCCCCTGCGAACCTCTCCGCCCGACTCTTCCGCCCCAGACGTACCGGGACGGCGAGGTCCTCCTCGACCGCCGCCCGGTACACGTCGGTGAGGATCAGGCGCGCCTCGGCCATGGCCTCCTCGGCGGTCTCGTGCGCGGTATGCCCCTCCTGCCACAGGAACTCGGTCGTGCGGAGGAACAACCGCGGGCGCCGCTCCCACCGGACCACGTTTGCCCACTGGTTGTAGAGCAGCGGCAGGTCGCGGTAGCTCTGGATCCACTTGGCGTAGGTGTCCCAGATGATCGTCTCCGACGTGGGCCGGACCACCAATGGCTCGTCGAGCTCCTCGCCCCCGGCGTGGGTCACCACCGCCACCTCGGGTGCGAAGCCCTCGACGTGCTCGGCCTCCTTCTCCAGCAGGCGGTAGGGAATGAGCAGGGGGAAGTAGAGGTTGGCGTGGCCCGTCGCCTTGATGCGACGGTCGACCGCCGACTGGATGCGCTCCCACACCTCGAAGCCGTACGGCCGGATCACCATCGTGCCGCGGACGAGCGACGTTTCCGCCATCTCGGCGCCCTTCACGACGGCCTGATACCAGCCGGGGAAGTCGTCGCGCTGCCTCGGGAGAGCCATGGGCGCCAATCCTAGTGCGCGTTCGGCGCTTGCCCTCCGCGGCCGCCCGCCCGCCGCCCCTACTGGAATGGGTTCTGGACCGGGCGGACGACGTCGAGGAACAAGAGCGCCACCGACAGGGCCACGAACAGGCTGACCACGAAGGCCGCCACCGGCACGACCTTCCGCATGTCGATCGTCCGCCCCGAGATCTTCTCGAGAAGCAGCACCAGGAGGTGGCCGCCGTCGAGGGGGGGCAGCGGGGCCATGTTGATGACGCCGACGAAGACGATGAACCCGGTGAGAAAGAGCATCAGCGACTCGATCTCCCCGGCCGATGCCGCCTGCCCGGCGAGACGCGCTCCGCCGACGAGGCCGATCGGCTCCTCGATCGAGCGCTGGCCGGAATGGCCGAGGGCCGAGAAGACCCGGCCGAGACCCTCGGGCGAGAAGATCGTCCCTATCCCCTGCACCGAGGCGGCGACGAGCCGCCCGGTCAGGCCCGCCCCGCTCGCCACGGCGGCGACGGGGTTCAGCCGCCGGTAGCGGAACTCGGGCTCCACCCCCAGGAAGCCGATGGGCCGGGCGCTGGACGATTCCGGCGGCCTCGCCGACGCGAGGTGGACGCTGAACCGCAGGGGACGCCCGCCGCGCAGGACCTCGACCTCGACCACCTGATCGGGCCGCGCGCGAATCGCCTTGCGGACCTCGCTCCACGACGTGGTGGGCTCCCCCGCCAGGGCGACGATCGTGTCGCCGGGACGCAGCCCGGCCGCCGCGGCCGGCGCCTTCACCCCAGGCAAGGCGGCAGTGACCGAGGCCAACTCGGTCGAGGGCCCGAGTGGCCGCCCGATCAGCATGAGCATGCCGGCCAGAATCACGGTCGCCAACACCAGGTGGGTGGCCGAGCCGGCGACGAGCAGGATAGCGCGCTGCCAGGCGGGCTTGGCCCCGTAGGTCCGGGGCCGGTCCGACTCGGGGACGGTCTGCCAGGGGTTCATCCCGGCGATCTTCACGTAGCCGCCCAGCAGCACGGCCTTCACGCCGTAGGTCGTCTCCCCGCGCCTGCGGGCGAAGAGCCTCGGACCGAACCCCACGAAGAACTCCTCGACCTTGATTCCGAAGCTCTTGGCGGCGAGGAAATGCCCGCTCTCGTGGACGACGACCATCACGAGGAGCGTCCCGATGAAGGCGGCGACACCCAGGGAGGCGCTCATCGCGATTCGCTGGCGGCGACCAGCTCGCCGGCGCGCCGGCGCGCCCAGGCATCGGCCTCGAGGACGCCCTCGAGCGTCGGGTCGATTACGTCGTGGGCCGACAACGCGCGCTCGACGATCTCAGCGATATCGAGAAAGCGCACGCGCTCCCCGAGGAACGCTTGCACCGCCACCTCGTTCGCCGCGTTCATCACCGCGGGATACGTCCCGCCACGCCTGCCCGCGTCGTAGGCGAGCGGGAGGCAGCGAAACGTGGTGGTGTCGGGGGCCTCGAACGTGAGGGAGCGGCCCACCCAATCGACCCGCCCGGCGCGCGCACCGAGCCGCGCCGGCCACCCGAGGGCGAGTTGGATGGGGAGCCTCATGTCGGGCATGGCGGCGTGGGCGAGCAGCGAACCATCGACCGCCTCGGCCATCGCGTGCACGATGCCCTGCGGGTGGATCACCACCTCGATCTCGTCGTAGGTGAACCCGAAGAGGAAGTGAGCCTCGATGACCTCGAGACCCTTGTTCATCATCGTGGCGGAATCGATGGTGATCTTGCGTCCCATCTCCCAGACGGGATGGCGAAGTGCCTCCGCGACCGTCACACCCCTCAGCTCCTCGATGGAGCGGCCTCGGAACGGACCGCCGCTGCCGGTGATGTAGACGCGCCGCACCGCCTCGGCAGGGAATCCCTCGAGCGCCTGCCACAGCGCCGAGTGCTCGCTGTCGACGGGCCGGATCTGTCCCGGCTCCGCCTTCGCCATCACCAGCTCCCCTGCGGCGACGAGGCTCTCCTTGTTGGCCAGCGCAAGGACCTTGCCGGCCTTGATCGTCGCGAGGGTGGCGCGGAGCCCGGCCGCGCCCACGACCGCATTCAGCACGACCTGCGCTTCTGTCCGCTCCACCACCTCGGCCGCGGAGTCGTCGCCCCGGACCAGCTCGACCCCGTCGGGCTCCTCGCTGCCGCCGGAGACGATGCCCGCCAGCTTCACACCGAGCTCTCGGGCCTGGGCCAGGAGCGTGTCCTCGTCGGAATAGGCCGCCAGCGCCACCACCTCGAACCGATCGGGATGGGCCCGGACGACGTCGAGCGCCTGGCGCCCGATCGAGCCCGTCGATCCGAGGATGGCGACGCGAACCTGCTCGCCGCCCGAATAGATGTCGTCCATCCTCTCCATCATCCCCTCTCCTGGTGACAAGTCCGGCGCACGCTGTGCCGCATCGACGATCGCCGCTACAGCCCGAAGACCCGGAGCGACGCGTACACCGCCGGGGCGCAGAACAGGATGGCGTCGATGCGGTCCAGCGCCCCCCCGTGGCCGGGCAGCAGCATCCCGGTGTCCTTGATGCCGAGGTCACGCTTGAGCAGCGACTCGAAGAGGTCGCCGAGCGGCGCCATGACGCAGATGGCCGTGCCGAGCAGCGCCGCCTGGACCATGTCCCACGGGCCGAGCCGGGGCGCGACGAACGCCATCACCAACACCGTCCCCACGGTCGCCCCAATCGTCCCCTCGATGGCCTTGCCGGGAGAGATCGACGGCGCGAGGCGACGGCGCCCGAAGGCGCGGCCGGCAAAGTATGCGACGGTGTCGTAGACGGCGACGCCGCCGACGAGCGTGAGGACCAGCCCCACGCCGTCGGGACGGGTGAGCAGCAGCACCGCGAAGGCGGCCAGCAATGGGACGTAGGCGACGCCCAGCATCGTGACGGCGATGCCCGCGGTCGCCGAGCGACCCAGCGGCACCGGCTCGGCCTCGGCGGTGGGGCCGGACGCCTCCCGCCCGGCGCCGGCGTACCACACGAAGGAGAAGACCAGTGTGAGGAAGAGCACGAGTCCCACCGCGGCGCCGCCCCGTAAGTAGGTCCCTCCGAGCAGCACCGCGCCGGCCACGAGTCCAAGCGACGTCGCAGGGTCGTACTCCGCCTGCCTCAGCGCGTGGTACAGCTCCGCCTGCGCGACGAGGACCACGGCCAGCACGAGGAGAAAGAAGGGCGCTCGCCCGAGCGCGAGGAGACCCAGCACGGCGCCCCCCAGCACGACGCCGGTGACCACCCGCACCATGAGGCGGCCCGAGCCCGGCGAGGCCTCGCCAGGACCGCTTGGGTCACCCGAGCCGGGCGCCGTGGCTCCGGGGCGAGTGCGGGCGCGAAGACCGGGCGGGCGCCTCGCCTCCCCCCGCGGCTGCCGGTCGGTGGGAGGGCCTTCGAGCCGGTGAGTTGGATCGGGAGGCTCGGGCTCCTCGGGCGAGGGCTTCCCGCTCCCCTTGGGCCCCTCAGACCTCAAGAAGCTCCTTCTCCTTGTCGCCGAGCAAGTGGTCGATCTCCACGGTGAAGCGATCGGTCAGCTTCTGGAGCTCCTTCTCGAGGCGGTGGAGATCGTCCTCGGAGATGTCGCCGTGCTTCTGCGCTCGCTCGACGTCCTCCTTCGTGTGCCGGCGAACGTTGCGCACGGCGACGCGCCCGTCCTCGGCGCGCTCCCGCACCACCTTGATCAGCTCCTTGCGGCGCTGCTCGGTGAGGGGCGGGAAGGCGAGCCGGATGAGCTGCCCGTCGTTCGAGGGGTTGATCCCGAGATCGGACGCGAGAATAGCCCTCTCGATCTGGGGAAGGGCGTTGTGGTCGTAGGGATGGATCACGAGCATCCGCGCCTCCGGAACGGAGATCCCTGCGATCTGCTCGAGCGGGACCTTGCTGCCGTAGTACTCGACGTTGATGCGCTCGACCAGCTTCGGGGAGGCCCTGCCGGTCCGCACCGCCGCGAACTCCTCGCGGGTCACCCGGACCGCCTTGCGCATCTTCTCCTCCGCCTGGGCGAGACGCTCTGCGACGACCATGGCCGACTCCTCTCTCAGGAGGCCGAACGCGCGCCGACCTTCGTCCCGACCGGCTCCCCCAGAAGCACGCGGCGGATGTTCCCGTCGACGCGCAGGTCGAACACGACGATCGGCAGGCCATTGTCCATGCACAGGGAGATCGCCGTCGAATCCATCACCTTGAGGCCCCGGTTCAGCACCTCGATGTAGTCGAGGTCGGTGAGGCGCTTCGCATCGGGGTACAGGTTCGGATCGGCCTCGTAGACGCCGTCGACCCGCGTCCCTTTCAGGATCGCCTCGGCTCCGATCTCGAGCGCCCGCACCGATGCCGCGGTGTCGGTGGAGAAGTAGGGGTTGCCGGTGCCCCCGCCGAAGATCACGATGCGCCACTTCTCGAGATGCCGGATCGCGCGGCCGCGGATGAAGGGCTCGGCGACCTCCTGCATCCAGATCGCGCTCTGCACGCGGCACTCCGCCCCGACCTGCCCCAGTGCATCCTGCAAGGCCAGCGCATTGATCATCGTCGCCAGCATGCCCATGTAGTCGGCGCGCGCCCGCTCCATCCCCATCGCGGACGCCTGGGCGCCGCGGAAGATGTTGCCCCCGCCGACGACCACGGCCATCTGGACGCCCATCGCCTGAACCTCCGCCAGCTGCTTGGCAAGCGAGAAGACGATGCCCGCGTCGATGCCGAAGCCGACCCCGGGGTCCGCGAAGGCCTCTCCCGACAGCTTGAGGAGCACCCGGCGGAACACCGGGATCGCCACGGTTATTCGGCCTCCTCGCCCACCCGGAAACGGGCGAACCGGCGGATGACGATGTTCTCCTTCACCGAAGCGGCGATGTCGTGGACCAGGTCGCCGATCGTGCGCTTCCCGGTCGCGTCGCGGACGAAGGGCTGCTCGAGAAGCACCCCGCCTTTGTCGGCGAGCACCGACTTGAGCTTGCCATCGACGATCTTGTCGACGATCTGCGGCGGCTTGTTGGCGGTCTGCGGCGACGCGAGCACGATGTTGCGCTCCCGCTCGAGGTAGTCCTCGGGCACCTCCCCCCGCGAGATCCAGCGGGGTTCCATGGCGGCAATGTGGAGGGCGATGTCGCGCAGCAGGGACTTGAACTCCTGGGTTTTGGCGACGAAGTCGGTCTCGCAGTTGATCTCGACGAGCACGCCGACCTTCGCCGGCAGCTCCCGGTCGAGCTGATGCAGATACGACCCGACGCCTCCCTCCGAGGCGGCACGGCTGGCGCGCTTCGCGACGCCGGCCAATCCCCACGTGCGCAGGAGGTCCTTGGCGGCCTCGAAGTTGCCCGAGGCCTCGCCGAGGGCGCGCTTGCAGTCCATCATCCCCGCGCCGGTCTCGTCGCGGAGCCGCTTCACGTCGCCGGCGGTGACGGCGGTGCTCATCGACGTCGCCCCTCCTCCTCGTCCTTGTAGATCACCTTCAACTCCTCCTCGAGGTCCTCCCCGGGGATCGGCTCGTCCCGAAGAATTGGGCGCATCTCCGCGGCCGGCTCCTCGGGCGCCTCTCCGGTCTGTTCCGCCGCAGGCCCACCTTCCGGAACGAACTCCTCCGCAGCCTTGCGCGCGCTCTCGGCCTCCTGCTGAGCGAGCATGATCTCCCACTCGGCAGGGGGCTCTTCGCCACCGGCGGTATAGGTGATCCCGGAGGCCGCGGCCGCTTCGGCGGCGGCGATGACCTCGGGCGGGCGCATTCCCAGCCCGTCGGCGACGGCCTCGGCCATCACCCGGATCAGCAGCTCGCCCGAGCGGATGGCGTCGTCGTTGCCGGGGATGACGTAGTCGACCTCGTCGGGATCGCAGTTGGTGTCGACGACCGCGACGATCGGGATCCCGAGCTTGCGCGCCTCGCGCACGCAGATGTCCTCCTTGCGCGTGTCGAGGATGAACACCGCATCGGGGCGGCGCGACAGGTCGCGGATGCCCTTGAGGGTCTTCTGCAGCTTCTCCAGCTCGCGGCGAAGGCGGAGGGCCTCCTTCTTCGGGAGCTCCTCGAAGATGCCCTGGGCATCCTGGCTCTCGAGCTCGCGCATCCGCAAGATGCGCCGGTGGATGGTCTGGAAGTTGGTCAGCATGCCGCCGAGCCACCGGTAGTTGACGTACGGCATGCCGACCCTGCGGGCCTCCCGCTCCATCGCATCGGCGATCTGCTTCTTGGTCCCGACGAAGAGGAGCATGCCGCCGCGTGCGATCAGCTCTCGAGCGAAGGTGTAGGCCTCCTCGATGCCGATCAGCGTTTTGAGGAGGTCGATGATGTAGATGCCGTTGCGCTCGGTGAAGATGTACCGGCGCATCTTGGGGTTCCACCGCCGGGTCTGGTGTCCGAAATGGACTCCGGACTCCAGCAGCTGCTTCATGGTAACGACCGCCATGCGGTCCTCCTTTCGGTTGCGGCAGGGCCCGGGGCCCTGCCCCTCCGCTCCCCCGACCCTCTGGACATCAGCACGTCATGACCAAAGGGCACCGCAGGTTGGGGAGCGTGCGTCGCTCGGTGAACAGGTCGTTGGAATTGTATCTCGCCTGTCCCGCGTCGATCGCGCGGTCGGCCCAGCGACGAGCCGGTGGACGAAGCGACAGGCTATTGCGAACCCTCGGCCATACGCGTCCGTAGCTGCAGCACCGCCTTGGTGTGCATCTGACAGATGCGCGACTCGGTCACCCCGAGCACCTGGCCGATCTCGTTCAGCGTCAGCCCCTCGTAGTAGTAGAGGGTGATGACGATCTTCTCGCGGTCGGGCAGCTTGTTGATCGCGTTGGCGAGGAGCCGCTTGGTCTCCTCGGATTCGAGCGTGGCCAGGGGGTCTTTGGACCCGGCATCCTCGAGGGTGTCGATCAACGGGAGCTTGTCCCCCTTCTCGCCACCCACCGACATCAGCTCGTCGAGTGCAACCACCGAGACGAACGAGATCTGGGTGTAGAGCGAGCGAAGGTCCTGCACGCTGACGTTCAGCGCGGCGGCGATCTCCACATCGGTTGGTGCCCTGCCGTGCTCGTGCTCGAGGCGGGCGATCGCCTTCTCGACCTCACGGGCCTTGAACCGAACCGAGCGGGGGACCCAGTCGATCGCTCGCAGCTCGTCGATGATCGCCCCCTTGATCCGCCGTATCGCATAGGTTTCGAACTTCGTCCCCCGTCCGGGCTCGTACTTGCTGATCGCGTCGATGAGTCCGAAGATCCCGTAGGAGACCAGGTCGGCCTGCTCGATGTTGGCCGGCAAGCCGGTGGAAACCCTGCCCGCCACGTACTTGACGAGTGGCGAGTAGTGCACGATCAGCTTGTCCCGCGACTCCGGCGCCCCCGTCTCCTTGAATTCGCGCCACAGCGCCGCGATCGCTTCGGGATCGGCCTGGGCGGCCGCTGACTTCGTCGTCATCTTCGCTACCCGTTGGCTGTTCGACTTGGGCGGAGCCTCAGCATGCTCCTTGATTCTTCCCATGGGAGCCTCGGCCTTGAGCGACGCGTGGGGGACAGGAATCCCGAGTATAGACGCCGCGCCACCTCTAGGCACGCAACCAGGACACTCCGGGCATCGCCGCCGTGGAAGGCCGAAAGGGGGCCAAACGCCGACATACCCCGCGATCACCGCGCCCGCGCCGCCTTGCTGCCTCCCTCGTGAGAACGGGGAGAGGCGAGGTCCGGGCCGTAGAATCGCCTGCGGTGCGCATCGGGATGCACGTGCGGGGGTTCGTGCGAGGCCGTCCCGTGGCGGTCGAAGAGGCCCGGCGCCGGGGGGCCGAGACGCTTCAGATCTTCTTCTCGAACCCCCGCGCCTGGCGTCCTTCGCTCGTGACGGCCGAGGCGGACGCAGAACTGGTCGACGAGCGCAAGAAGGCAGGCATCGAGCCGATGTTCCTTCACGCCCCCTATCTCGTGAACCTCGCCTCGCCCGATCTCCGCACTCGAACGCTCTCGGCCGGGTGCGTCCGGCGAGGACTCGAACGCGCCCAGGGGCTCGACGCCGCGGTGGTCGTGCACGGCGGGTCGGCGCTTGGTGGGAGCCGCACCGCCGCGATCCGACGGCAGGCCCGGGCAATCCTGTCGCTGTTGGGGGGCGGCCCGGCCGGGCCGCGGCTCTTGCTCGAGATGACCACCGGTGCCCCCGGCCACCTCGTCAGCCGCTTTCCGGAGGCGGCACGAATGCTCGATGCGTGCGCCGGGCATGCGCGGCTCGGCGTCTGCGTGGACACCTGTCATCTCTTCGCCGCCGGCTATGACCTTTCCACCGCGCCGGGCGTCGAGGCGCTCGTCGACGAGCTCTGCGCGGAGATCGGCCGCGAACGGCTGTGGCTGGTCCACGCGAACGACGCACGCGATCCGTGCGGCTCCCGCCGCGACCGGCATTGGCACGTGGGCAAGGGCTCCATCGGCCCGCGGGGCTTCGCCGCGCTCGTGGCCGAGCCGCGCCTCGTCGAGGTCCCCTTCATCTGCGAGACGCCCGGCGACGAGGACGACGACCGGCGCAACATCCGCTACCTCAAGCGGCTGCGGACCCGCAGCCGGATCTGAGGGGGCCCCCGATCGTTGGCATGGGCGCAGAGCCTGACGCTCGCCCGGCGCCATCGCAGGAAAGTCCGCCGACGCTGCCCGCTTATCGGGTGCGCAGCACCACCAGCCGGTCGGTCCCCGACTCGGTCCCCCACCACACCTCGCCGGCTCTGCCGAGCAGCTGCCGGACCTTCGAACCGGAACGGGGAAACGGGAACGAGGTGAACCTCTCGGTGCGCGGGCCGAAGGCTACGAGGGCGTTCGCGGCGAAGTCGGTGCCCAGACGGTGTCCTCGACGTCGACGTAGACCGCGTACGGCTGCGGCTGGGTTTTGGGAAGCTTCCACTCCTTCCACTGCCGAGCTCGCGGGTCGTACCGCCCCAGGTTGCCCGCAAACCACTCGCTCACCCACAACCCCCCGCTCGAGTCGCTCCAGACCCGGCGCGCCCCTGCCCCCGGCGTGGCGGTCTCCACCAGGTCGAGCCTCGCCGTCGCCGGGTCGACGCGGGCGATGTAGCTGCCGGCGAGCGATGAGAACCACGGTGTGCCATCCGGTGTGGTGGCGATCCCGTATGGCCCGCGCCCCCTCGGCGCCTCGTAGACGTCGACCCCGCCGGCCGGATCCACCTTCCCGTAGACGCCGTCCTGCCCGGTGAAGTGGAGCATCCCTCGGCCGTCGAAGGTGAGCGTGTTCAGGTCGGCGCCCGGCCGCGGCACCGGGAACCACCGCAACGCGCCCGTCGACGGATCGACGCGAACGATCGCGTTGAGGCCCCCATCGGTCACCCACGGCGCTGCATCCGGACCGACCACCACGCCGAGCGGCGTCGACCCGTCCCCGAGCGGAAGCGTCTTGGTGGCGCCGGTTGCGGGATCGAGGCGGCCCAGCAGGCCGATGCGCTGCGCGGTGTACCAGACCTCGCCGCCGCGACCCGGTGCGACGTCGTGGGGACCCGAGCCGCCCCGCGACCGGGAACTCGGTGAACGTGGGCATCGCCCTCGGCTGCGCAGCACCCGGCCCGCCCGCCGTCCGGTGGACGCCGGCGCGGGCGTGGAACCCGGTGATCGCCTTCGTGGTGGTGCTGATCATCCTCGTGGTGTTCGGCGCCGCCGCGGTGTCGTTCCCGGCGGGAGCCACACGGACTGGCGGAGCAACAGCGGTGGCCCGCACGAATTGCCCCTCCAGCCTCCCCGGTGCCGGGGCCCGCAGGTGGAGCGCTGCGGCGATCGAGCTCAAGCCCGGACGACGAGATGCTTGTCGGTCAGTTCAGCTCAGGACCACCGGTTCGTGCCTCTGTCCACCCACCCGAACCCTGTTGCAGGCACCGGCACCTCGTTGTCCGGGCAGTTCACCGTCAATCCTTGAGGTCGGAGGTTAGTTGTGTAGAGTTCTCAGGGAGACCGGGGTGGGGAATTGTTTGACGGACCCCCTGGGGAATTACCTGACGGTTCACATGCCAACTTCACCCCACGGTTCCCGAAAGATGTCAATGATCCGGACGACCCTCGCTACCAGTTCCCCAACAACCGTCTTTCGACCTACGAGGACATCGTGAGGGTCTGCGGCACGACCAACACCAAAGCGCAGGGCCTGGACAGGAGGGCGCTGATGGCCATTCCCGAACTCATCGTTCGGCCCCACCCCTTCGAGCCGGGCCACTACTTCCTGCAGGGCTTCACCTACGATCGGCACGTTCAGTGGGCGCAGACCCGGGATGGTCTCTTGCAGCAACCGCCGACAAATGACCCGGACATCCTCACTCAAGCCATTACCGATCCCGTTGTCGTTGTTGAGCCGGACGTTCCTTGCACAGCATGAATTGGGGGCCTGTCTGGGAGCAGCTGAGCGCGCATTTTGCCCGCGTACTGGAGGCTGTGAAGCAACGCTATCCCCATATCCACGCCGGGATGCACCGTCGGCTTTGGAGCGATCCGGAATTTCGAGGGTTCAACGCCTACGTGTCGTTCATGTTCGGCGACCCAGCATCGGCCGACGAAGATCTTCTTCTTTCCTTCGACTGTCGTGAAAGTCAGAGGGGGTTCCGGAATCCCGACGGAACTCTGCGATTTCCGGAAGGCGTTAGGCGAGACGCCGTCGGGTTTGAGATCGCTCGGGGCACGGGAGAGACGGTGGCCGCCCTGGAGCCGCTCCTCCTCCCCCCGGACAGGGACTCCCCGGAGTATGAGGAAGCTGTGCTTCGGTACGTGTCGGAGGCGGTCAGGTTCATGGACGAGCACCTGGCCCTGATCGTCGACGCCCTTCAGCCTCCGGGACAGGATTAACGGGCCATGGTCCGATCGGCCCGGCCCTGCCCAAGGGGCAAGGCGCGTTGCGCGGCCCCTTGGCAGAGGGAGCCGAAGTGTCCGGTGGGCGTCATCGAGATCCCCCGCCCCTCCGAACCGTCTCGCGGAGAGTCATCGTCTATTTGCCCTTGTGGCGGGCGACGCTACCAGGCCAATCGCTTGGTCGTCCCGTCACGATCGGAAGCAGTTCGAGCGACCGACAAGAGCGTTCAATTCCGCAAGGAGTCCGGGCAAGTTCGAATAGCGACCTGCCAGGAGCACGGAAAGCAATGGTACCGAGGGCCGCCAGAACTTCGTCCAACGCATCCGCGGCGACCGTCACCTCGCAGCGCGCCACGTTCGTCGTCCTGTTGTAGGCGACCTTGAGGCGGAGGGCCTCGAAGAGGCGTCGCAGGAGCGGCTCCGGCGCCTCGGCGAGCTCGCCGTCGAGGATCGGCAGCTCGTCGAGCCGGGCCGGGTTCCGGCGATCACCCGGCGTCCCCCGCGCCTCCAGCTCGCGCAGGCGCTCCAGCGTCTCCGACCGCTCCCGCTCCAGCTCGGCGAGACGGTCCCGAACCCGCCGGAAGACGATCCCCTCCGGGTCGTCGTCACGCTCCAGGGCCTGGACCTGACGGGCCTCTCGAAGCTCGATCTCCTCGATCTGGCGGCGCAGGAGGGCGATCTCGGCTTCCCGCTCCCGGCCCGCGCCCTCTCCCAGCGCCTGGAGGTCCTCCTCGATGAGGTGGCGCCGCCGGGGCCCCAAGACATGCTCGGCGAGGAAGGACAAGATCCCCTCCAGCAGTGGTTCCTCGCGCACGTAGATGCTGGGCGGTGACTGGGGAAGAGCCGCTCGGCCTTGGGTCCCAGGTTCTTGCTCGGTTCGCAGGTGTAGTGCGGCCGGCGGCGGAGGGTCTTGCCGAGCATGCGGCGCTCGCAGATGTCGCAGGAGACGAAGGAACGCAACACGTAGCTTCTTCGGGCGAGGGGGTGGCTTGACCTTCCCGAGCCATTGCGCGATCCCTTGCGTGACCCCGCCACCGAGGCCGCCGCCTGGTATTTCGTCACGATGGGCTCGTGGGTGGGCTCGGGTGACCACACCCACGTGTCGGGATGATTGACTCTCCCGCCCTTCTTGGTGGCCCGGCGGTTCCACACCATGTAGCCGGTGTACTTGGGGTTTTGAGGATCTCGTAGACCGAGGAACGCCCCCAGCACTCCCGGCGCCGTGCCGGGTCGGGGCTGGCGGGCGGGGGGTAGTGGTTCAGGTCGGCGTTGAGCCTCGTGGCGATGGCGGCGTATCCGAGCCGCTCGACCACTCGCCAGGTGAAGATCTGGTGGACGACCGGAGCCCGGAGAGGGTCGGGGATCAGCCGGGTCTTGGTCGCCCCCACGGCACGGCGCGCCGGCACGGGGTGGGGCAGGTTCTTCGCCAGGTAGCCGTAGGGCGGCACGCCGACGTTCCATCCCTGGCGGGTGTGCTCGCAGAATCCGTCCCAGGACTTCTCGAGGATCTCCAGCACGTACCACTCCGCCACGCTCTGCTTGACTCGGCGGGTGAGGATCGTCGTCGCCCGCTTGCCGTTGAGCGAGATGGGCTCATCGGCGGCGAAGAGGGCCACGCCGACCCGCTCCAGATCGTGTTCGATCTTGGTCCCGTAGTAGGTGCGGCGGGCGATGCGCTCGATCGACTCGCAGATCACCGCGTCGAAGCGGCGGTCGGGGCGGGAAGCCTCGGCGAGCAGCTCCTTGATCCCGCCGTCTCGCGGGATGGGGATCTCGAAGCGGCGATGGGCGTTGCCCGACCCCCTCAGCTCGAGGTACTTCCTCCCCGACTCGACATCGTAGAAGTGGGCAACGATGATGGCCTCGGGGGGCAGGGCAGCGCGGGAGTTGTGAAGCTGGCGCGGAAGCGAGAGCGTTGGGTCCTGCTGGTCCTCGGTGGAGACCCTCCCCCACCACGCAAGACGGATCGCTCCCTTATTCACCGGCAACCTCCTCCCTGTGCGGCCCTTTGAGATGCCCCGGGTTCTGTGGAGGCTGAATTAAATTTAGGCTCCTCGCGAGAATCGGTGCACGATCTGAGCCGAAATCCATGAAGTGACGTGCCCCTTCGGTTCTTCTTTGGCCTGTCGAAGGTCGGAAGAGCCGAGAGGGGCACGTGCAGGTCGCCAGTCTGGT
>JBOGWP010000039.1:0-13770 GCA_050693875.1 Actinomycetota bacterium | reverse complement strand
CACGGCGTTCCTCGTCCGACAACACCAGCTCAGCCTTCGGCCGCCCTCGCGGGCGCGGCGTGCGAGAAGGGGAAGAAGTAGACATGCTGAGTCGCCTAGCATATTCACGGTGAACTATGGGGACAGGACCTAGGGTCCGGTTGGGGGCGCCGGGCAGCCACCTGCATGCTCCTCTCGCTTCTGGGGAGACAAGACTCGTGCGAGGGTGGGAGCAAACTGAGGGAAGCCGCCAGGGCCACGCCGGGCCCGTTCCGCGAAGGTACGTGTGTCGTCCAACGTTGGGGTTGACCGTCCGCTTCGCCCGTCATTAGCGTTGCGGGCAGGGCTGCGGACCAAGGAGGTTCGAGATGGCTGAGAAGAAGCGCAGGGGTGCAGCGCCCGAGATGGGCCACCTGCTCGGGCGCGCATGCCGGGTCGGCGAAAGCAAGAACTACAACTTCCAGGGGACGGAGTACACCTTCTGGCCCTTCAGCACCATCGAGCAGATCGGCCAGGAGAGCCGGTACAAGGCACGGGCGATCGTGGCCGTCGCTTCCGGGGACTCGGTCGTCTTCAACTCGTACCATCAGGAGTACCGGGATGCGGAGCGGGCCATCGAGGTGGTGCGGGAATCCCTGACGGGCGATGGCCCCCTCTACAACATCTTCGCCGAGACCATCGACGTCCACACCGCCGAAATCGGACCCGGAAAGGTCGTCACCGTGTGCGAGACTTTGGCACTGATCTGGTCGTTCAACTACCCATCCTAGGACTGCGCTGGGTGGGGAGTTGACCGGGCCGCCGGTTTCAGCCGGGAGGGAATAGCCCCGCGATCCGCTCCTGCATGTCCATCGCCGCCGCCTTGGGATCGGGGGCGTCGCGGATGGGGCGGCCTACGACGATGTAGTCGGCACCTGCCCGGAAGGCCTCTTCGACGTCGATCGTGCGCTTCTGGTCGTCGACCGGCCGATTAGCCACCGGCCGGATGCCGGGGACGACCGCGACGAAGCCGTCGCCCACCTCCGCCCGCAGAGCGGCCACCTCGAGACCGGATGAGATCACGCCGTCGCACCCGATCTCGATCGCCCGCTTCGCCCGGGAGAGCACGAGATCGTGCACGTTGCACGCGAAGCCGAGCGACCGGAGGTCGGCGTCGTCGAGGCTGGTGAGGACGGTGACGGCGAGAATCCCGACCGTCCCCGACGCGTTCACCGCCGCCTCGAGCATCCCGTCGTTGCCGTGGACGGTGACGAAGGTGACTCCCGACTCGGCGGCGCGGGCGACCGCCCGGGCTACGGTCTCGGGCACGTCGAACAGCTTGAGATCGGCGAAGACCCTTTTTTCGCTCATCGTGAGCGTCCAGACCACCTCGAAGTACGCCGCCGGGTCGGACATGAGCAGCTCCAGGCCGAGCTTGTAGAAGCGCACCGCGTCGCCCAGTTGCTCGACGAGGCCGAGCGCCGCGGCGGCATTCGGCACGTCGAGGGCGAAGATGAGCCGGTCTGCCGGGGGGACGCCGCGCGGATTCCGCAGGGCGCCGGATGATGCCGCCACTACGAGGGGACGGCGGGCTCAGCGACCAGGATCTCCGCCAGCTTCGCCAACCCCTGCTCGTATGACTGCCGCATCGGCTCGACGACGTCGGCAAACACGGCCCGGGCCTCGTCGGAGTCGGGCTGCATCCGCAGGGACACCCTGGCGCCACCCTTGCCGAGCGGCGCGAGCTCGATGGTGCCCGAGGTCTGGCCGAAGGGGGTGGTCCAGCGCATGGAGACGTACTGGGCCGGCTTCCAGTCCAGGATCTCCTCACGCACGGCGTACCCGCCGTGAACGCAGTGGTTGGTCGTTCCGACACCGATCGGGCCCGATCCCTCCGTCTCGATGCGGATGACCTCTGGCTGCCAGAGCGGCCGCTTGGCCGGCGACGTCACGTACTCCCAGGCCCGTTCGACGTCACCCGGGAGCTCGGCGTCGACCTCGAAGGGGGCCTGGCCGGCGGCCAGGTAGAGGACGGGCCGGCCCTGCTCGTCCCGCCATCGCGCCTCGAGGTCGAGCAGGAAGCAGTCGACATCGCCGGCGTCCTCGTAGGACTCGTGATGCGGGGTCATTCCGAGCGCGACCGGATCGAGACCGAAGCGCTCGAGGCATGCCCGGGTGAACAGCGCGTAGCCGTGGAGGCCGGTCGACTTGACGACCGAGTTCTTGAGCAGGCGGTGCACGAGCACGATGTCCGGGCCGAGCAGCTCGCGCTGGCCGACGATGTCGTGCAGGATGAACTGGCCGTGATGCACCAGGAACTTGAGATCGAGGCGCGGGATGCGGGAGCAGGCGTTGCAGTCGCACGTCGTGAGGTGGGCGATGTTGCGCAGCCGGCGCTGGAACGCGAAGTAGCACTCCTGGACCAGGCCGGGCAGGTCCCGGGGGTCCTGGCCGTTGGGGGGGTCGATGTCGTACGCGAACACCGCGTCGCCTTCGAGCTTGGCGAGCTCGAGCGCCGTTCGCAGCTCGTTGATGACCGTCGCCAGGAGGTCGGCGAGGATGTCCTGCGAATGCTCCAGCTCCACCCCGGCCAGGTAGGCGCTGTAGCCGCCGATGTCGGCGAGCACAAGACAGCCCCGCTGAACCCCCATCACAACTCCACTATCGTAAAGCCTCCTGTCTGCTACCCCGACGCTTGAGGGTGGAGCGAGGCGAGCATAAGCTTCGGTTGGTATGGATACGGCCAACCCGAGCGTCCTGCTCATACTTGCCCGGGAGCTCGCCTCGAACGCGGCGACTCCCATGTTCGTCGTCGACGCAGGAGGAAACCTGATCTTCTACAACGAGCCGGCGGAGCAGGTGCTCGGGCTCTCCTTCGGAGAGGCCGGCTCCCTGAGCGCCGACGAGTGGGGAAGTATGTGGCGGCCCAAGGACTGCGACACGGGCGAGCCACTCCCTCTCGAGGAGCTCCCGCTCGCCATCGCGTTCACGAAGCGGCGAGCGGCCCATCGGCCGATGGCCATCATGGGTGCGGATGGGATCAGCAGGAACATCCAGGTGACGGCCTTCCCGCTGTTCGCGCGTGCCGATGAGCTCGTCGGCGGTGTGGCGATCTTCTGGACGGACGTCGGCGCCGAGTAGCGGGGAGATCGTGCGAGTCCGAATCTGGGGGTCGAGAGGCTCGCTGGCGACCCCGGGCCCAGACACGCTGCGCTTCGGCGGAAATACCTCGTGCGCCGAGGTCCGGCTGGAGGACGGCACGCTGATCGTGCTCGACGCCGGCACGGGCATCCGGCCGCTCGGCCTCGAGTTGGAGCGAGAGCCCGAACCGGTTCGGGCGGTGCACCTGCTGCTCACCCACCTCCACCTCGACCACCTCGAGGGGCTGGGATTCTTCGGCCCGATGTGGCGGGCGGAGGTGGACCTCCACGTATGGGGGCCACCGTCTCCCCTGCTCGAGCTGGAACGCCGCGTCGAGAAGCTGCTGTCTCCCCCGCTCTTCCCGGTCCGCCTCCTCGAGGTTCCCTCCCGGCTGATGTTTCACGACGTCACTCGTGAGCCGTGGAACATCGGGACCGCCACTGTGCACGGTCAGGAGGTGGTCCACCAAGGGCCGACCGTCGCCTACCGCATCGAGGAGAACGGTTCGAGCCTCGCCTACATCCCCGATCACGAGCCCGCGCTTGGGCGCGATCTCGGACGCATCGACACCCCCTATCTTTCCGGGTATGGGGTGGCCCAGGGCGTGGACGTGCTGATCCACGACTCCCAGTACACCGAGGACGAGTACCCGAAGCGGATCGGGTGGGGCCACTCGAGCACGGCCCACGTGGTGGGGTACGCGCAGCGCACGGGCGTCAAGCAGCTGGTGATGTTCCACCACGACCCGCTGCACGGCGACGCCTTCCTCGAATCGAATCTCGAGCGTGCCCGCGACCTGTGGGACGACCATGGCCCGGCGCCGGTGCTGGCCTACGAGGGCATGGAGATCGAGCTGGATTGAGCCGCGGGTGGTTCGTGCTAGCCTTCCCGGACCATGGGAGCGCCGCGCAAGCTGTTGAGTTGGGCTGCACTCGCCGCGCTCGCGGCGTGGCTTTTCCGGCGGTTCAAGGGCGGGAGCCGGTCTCCGGAGGGGACCTGGCGAGACGCCGGCCCGCCGGATGGCTGGGGGAGTAGCAGGTAGCGCGATGAGGGTGGCCGTGGTGGGGGGAAGCCCCATCGGCCGCCGGGTGGCCCGCGATCTGGCCGAGCGGCCCGGCGTCGACCAGGTCGTCATCGCCGGGATCCGGGCCGAGGGATCGCCGCCCGCCGTGTCCGGGAAGGTGCGCATCGAGTCGCAGGCCCCCACGCAGCTGGCCGAGGTCCTTCGGGAGTGCGACGCCGCCCTGGGGTGCTTCGATGGCGACGCTTCCGCAGAGCTCGGCGCAGTCCGGGAGGCGATTACCGCGGGAGCGACCTACGTCTCGGACTGCAGCAACCCGGACGTGCTCGAGGAGATCCTGCTTCGCGACGGCGAGGCACGTGCGGCCGGCGCCCGGATCGTCGCCGGCCTGTCGATCAGCCCCGGAATCTCCAGTCTGCTCGCCGCCGCGGCGGCGGCACGGCTTGCCGAGGTGCGAAGCGTGCGCATCGCCTGGAAGGTAGAGCTGGCCGGAGCGGACTCGGAGCCGGCCTGGAACGCAGCAGCCCGTTCCCTGATGGGTTACGCGCCGGCCTTCGAGGCCGGTGCATGGCACCGCGAGCCCGCCGGCGGCGCCGAGGAGGAGGTCTTCCTGCCCGACCCGCTCGGCTGGCAGCGGGTGCGCCGAGCCCGCGGCGCGGAGATCCTGACGCTCCCCAAGCACCTCCCGGCGCTCGAGCGAGTCACGGTCAAGGGCCGGTTGGGAGAGGGCGTCGCCGACCGCGTCGTGGCGGCGACCGCCCGGCGGGGCGATCCCACGCCGGGAACCATCGACGGCGCCGTGAGGGTGGCTCGGATGCTCGCCCAGCGCCTGCGCACGCCGGCGCCGGCTCGCTGGTCGGCGCTGCGCGTGGACGTCGCGGGCCCCGGCGAGGACGGTACGGCGCGGGACGCCTCGTTCGCGGTCCTCGACCAGCTCACCAACCTGGCATCGGCCCCCCTGGTTGCCGGGGCGCTGCTCGCCGGGTCCGGCGAGATCACTGCGACCGGCTGCCTCCCGCCCGAGGCGTCGATCCCGCCCAGGGGCTTCTTCGCGCTGCTTGCCGAGCTGGGGGTGAGGGTGGCGACCCTCGAGCGAACCGGGGCCGCCCCGAGGCCGGCGGCCTGAGACATCCGGTGGAACGCGGCCTGCTGCTCGAAGAGCTGGCCGCCGCGACGGGCTTCGAGCTGCGCTCGCTCAGCCGGGACGCGGTCGAGCGGGCGGTGCGGCGGCGGATCCAGGAGGTGGGCGGGGGGTTCGAGGAATACCTCGGCATGCTGCGCACCCGGGCGGGCGAGGCAGCCCTGCTCTCCCACCGCATCTTTCTCAACTACACCGCCTTCTTCCGGGACGAGAGCCACTGGCGATACTTTGCCGGGCACGTGGTGCCCATGCTCGACGGGGTGAGCGAGGCAAGGCCGCTGCGGATCTGGAGCGCGGGGTGCGCGTCGGGCGAGGAGCCCTACACGCTTGCGATGGTGATGGCGGAGGCGTTCGGCGCCAGGTTACTTCGCGACCGGGTGACGATCCTTGCGACCGACATCGATGAGGAGGCGCTCGAGTACGCCGAGCGGGCAAGCTTCACCGAGGACGAGGTTTCGGGGGTGATCACCCGCCGGCGCCGCCGGTATCTCATCCGTCAGAGGGAACGATTCGCGATCCATCCCGACCTCAAGGCAGCGGTGCGCTTCGAGCTGCATGATCTCGCCGTCGACCCCCCGCCGCCGCACCTCGACGTGATCGTGTGCCGTCACACCCTGATGTACTTTGACGCGGACACGCAGGCGTCGATCCTTGCCGGCTTCTCGACGTCGCTTGGTACCGGACGTGTGCTCTTCCTCGAGGCCACCGACGGCCTGGCTGGGCATGAAGACGCGTTCGCGCTGCTTTTCCCGGCTCATCCGATCTTCGTCCGCGTCGGATAGAAGACTCGCCGGCGAGGCCGGTCAGCGCCGGGGAGCGAGACGGTGAATCCTCTCGATGGTCCGCAGCCGCTCTGCAACCCGGTGAGCGACTCGCTCGGCCGGCGTGCGGCGCAGCACCGCAGCGACCTCGTCGATGAGGTCGTCGATGTCGAACGGTTTCGTGACGTAGCCGTCGCACCCCTGCTCCCAGCCCTCCAGCAGATCCCTCAGGCTCGCCTTGACCGTGCAGAGCACCACCGGCACCTCTGTGAGGTCAGGGTTTGCTCGCACGTGACGAAGCACGTCCCACCCGTCGACCCCCGGCATCTGGATGTCGAGGACGACGAGGTCGGGGAGCGCGACCCCACTGCCGAGCAGGTCGATCGCGTCCCGGCCTCCCGGGACGACCCGGACCTCGTGGCCCCCGCCCTTCAGGATGCCGTGCAGCAGCAGGCGAATGTCGGGTTGGTCGTCGACGACGAGGATGCGAGGCATCAGGCTGCTGCCGGTGCGGGGGCGTCGTTCCAGTCGCGCAGCGCTTCGTGGTACAGCCGGCGCACAACCCAGAGGAAGTACAGGCCCGCGGGCACGCCGGCCCAGTCGATCACGAAGCCGTGCGGGTCGAGGGCGTACAGGCCGACGCCCGCATACAGGATGAACACGGCGTGCATGAGGGCGCACGTCGGGAAGACGAAGGCAAGCGAGAGTCCGGAGGTCGACCAGCCTCCGGAGCCGCCGTGGGCCTGGAGCTGCGTGCGCAGCAGGAAGTATCCGATGGTCATGTAGATGACGAAGAGACCGAGGTTCGGCAAGGCGATCCACTGAGCCTGAAACCCGCTGGCTGCAGTATTCATACCCGCCGCGATCAGCGCGGTGACGTAGATGGCCGCGGCGGTCGGCAAGGCGAGGATCCATCGGGGTGTGCCCCCGATGAAGCGGTCGCCGGCTCCGCCGCGGAACGCCTCGAGGCGCAACAGGATGAACGCGGCACCGGCCGGAAGGCCGGCGACCACTGCCACGAGGTCGAGGGGGCCGCCCTGGCGCCCTTCGAAGAGCGTGTGGATTCCATGCGTGAGGTGATGGGGGCCGCAGGTGAACGCCATCAGGATCCAGGCCAAGCCGAAGTGCGAGAACCCATACGAGCGCCAGCCGCGTTTCATCTCCACCGCGGTGATGACGCCGTACCCCGTGTAGACCGAGCCAAGGGCGAGGTTCAACAGCCCGACGAGGATGGTCACCGGTTCCTCCTTTGCGGCACGCCGATCTGGCGCATGAACTCGCGGATCATGGATTGCTCGCCTCCGGCCGAGCGCGCGGACGGGGCGTGCTCGACGTCGCTAGAAACGTCCGGCCGATTCAATGAGAAAAGGAAGCGGCTGCCCTCGCCCGGTGTGCTCCTGACCCAAACCCTGCCTCCCATCGCCTCGACGAGGGAGCGGACGATGTAGAGGCCGATGCCCGTCCCGCCGAACTGCCTGGCGTCCGACGACTGGCCCTGCCAGAAGCGATCGAAGCATCGAGCGGCCTGCTCATCGTCCATACCGATACCGGCATCGGCGACCTCGACGACGACGTCGCGGCCGCCGGCGGCCGCCGACACGCGGATCGGCCCACCCTCCGGCGAGTACTTCACCGCGTTGTCCAGGAGGTGGTCGATCACCGTCGCGACCGAGTCGGCATCGGCGAGCACCATCGGCACGCGATCGCCGGCGTCGAGCGCGATATCCCGTCCGGCCGCCCGGGCGAGGGAGCGCACCCGCTCCTCGAGGATCCGACCGATGTCGGTCTCGACCACCTGGACCTCGACGCGCCCGGACTCGATCCGGCTCGAGAGCAGCAGTCTCTCCACGATCCTGTCGAGCTCGATCGAACGGCGTTCGATGGCGTCGAGCGCCTCCTTCTTGAGCTCCTCGTCGCCGTCGTGCCAGGTCGAGAGGAGCTTGGAGAATCCACGTATCACGGTGAGGGGAGTTCGGAGCTCGTGGGAGGCCGTGGCGAGGAACATCGTCTTGGCCTCGTCGGCTTCCTTGAGCCGCGTCACGTCGCGGAAGGAGTGGACGATCTCCGACACGCTGCCGTCGGGGTCGGTGACGGTGGACACGCTGGCGAGCAGGGGCTGCCTCCGCCCGTCCGGTTGCAGCCGCCAGACCTCATCGCTCCCCATCGATCCGTCCTCGTCGGCGAGCGTCAGGAGCGCACATCCGCGAGAGCAATCCAGCCTCCCCTCGCCGCTGCGGAGCCTGAGGGCGTCCGAGCACCCGTCGTGCAAACTCGGATTCGACCCGTGAAGCAGCAGTCGCTCAGCGGCTTGGTTCCATTGCAGGATCTCCCCGTGTGGGTCGGTGACCACGACCGCATCCGCAACCCGAGCGAGGATCGCCTCCGACTTCTCCTTCTCGGCGAGCGCCCGCTCGTAGAGGTGCGCGGTCTCGAGGGCGAGCGCCGCCTCCTCGGCGACGTCCTCGAGGAAGCGTCGCTCGGGCGGCCGGGAGCCACCGTCGGTCACCTCCAATACCGCCAGCAGGCCGGCCCGAGGTGCGATCAGCGGCACGGCGACCCAGTCGGCCCGCTCGTCGTGACGGCTCCTGCCCCTTCGGGCCGTCTCGATCACTCCCTGCGGCACGGCGGCGAGGGCGGGATGGGGGGCTTCACTCGATGCACCGCCGTCCACCGCAAGCACAGGAATGTCGTCACCCGTGGTCAGCCACAGGCGGACCTCGCCGGCGCCAACGCCCCTGCGGACCGCCTTCAGCGTCGCCGCAATGACCTGCTCGGTGTCGAGATGGCTCCGGATCGAGCCGATGGCCGCATGCGCATCAGTGTCGAGGTGGAGGCGGGCGCGGCGGTGGAGGGGGCGCGCTCCCAGGAACAGCCCTCGCGCCATCTGCGCTCCTCGTTTGTCGCTCCCGCGCTAAGCGGGCTCCCCCGCTTATGTCGGATGGCCCGAGAGCGAGGTTGATGGCAGAGGCGCAGACGGTGCGTAGCCCGTCCGGCCCGACGGGCCACTCCTTTGTGAGCATCCTCGGCCGCCCGGTCGATCGCTTCGCCCCCCGGCGCGTCAGGAGAGGAGCAGCTCCAGGTCCTCCCGACGGATCTTGCGGATCAGGCTGTTGTCCGCGGTGATGATGGCATCGGCGAGAGCGCGTTTCGACTCCTGGAGCTGGAGCACCTTCTCCTCCACCGTGTCGCGAGCGATGATCCGGTAGGCGAAGAGGGGAAGGGTTTGCCCGATGCGGTGAGCTCGGTCGATGGCCTGGGCTTCCACCGCTGGGTTCCACCAGGGATCGAGGAGGAACACGTACTCTGCCGCGGTGAGGTTCAGGCCCAGGCCTCCAGCCTTGAGGCTGATGAGGAACAGGCGGCAGTTCGGATCTTCCTGGAACGTCCTTACCTTGTCCTGTCGGTCCTTCGTGCGGCCGTCGAGGTAGGCGTAGGAGATGCCCTCGCGGTCCAGCCGCGCCTTGAGGATGGCCAGGAACTTGGTGAACTGGGAGAACACGATCGCCTTGTGACCCTCGGCGGCGACCTCGACGAGCTGCGGGATGAGCATGTCCAGCTTGGCACTCGACTCCGTCGCACGGTTGGGGTCGATGAGGCCAGGATGGCAGGCGGCCTGCCGCAGCCGCAGGAGGGCTTCGAGCACGAAGATCTTGGACTTGGCGATCCCGTCCCGGTCGACCCGCTTCATCAAGTTCTGGCGGTAGTGGGCCCGGAGCTGGTCGTACTGCCTGCGTTGCGCACCGGCGAGGTCGCAGAGCTGCGTCTGCTCCGTCTTGGGAGGAAGATCCGACGCCACCTGCTCCTTGGAACGGCGCAGGATGAACGGCCTAAGGGCGCGCGAGAGGGTTTGGCGGGTCATGTCGTCGGGGTTGCGGCTGCGGATCCCCGCCTGGAAAGCGCGGGCGCTGCCCAACAGGCCCGGATTCAGGAACTCGAAGAGGCTCCAGAGCTCTCCCAGGTGATTCTCGATCGGAGTTCCGCTGAGGGCCAGACGGTGGTCGGCCTTGATCAGCCTGGCTGCCTTGGCTGAGGCCGTCGAGCCATTCTTGATCGCCTGTGCCTCGTCGAGGATGCAGTAGTCGAACGAGACATCGCTCAGGGCGACGGCATCCTTGCGGAGCGTTCCGTAGGTCGTGAGCACGACGTCGAACTCGTCGAAATGTGGTCCCGGGTCCGCCCGCTGGCCCGTGTGGTCCAGAACCCGTAGATTCGGGGCGAAGCGCCTCGCCTCTTCGAGCCAGTTGAAGATCAGGGACCTGGGCACCACCACCAGAGTCGGCTTCGAAGTCTTCGGCTCACCGTCGGTCCGGCTATGCCGGCGGGACTCCAGCAAGGCGAGAACCTGCACCGTCTTGCCCAACCCCATGTCGTCGGCCAGGCACCCGCCGAACCCGAACTCCTGCAGGAAGCCGAACCACCCAAGGCCCTCTCGCTGATACCCGCGGAGCTCGCCGTGGAACCCGTCGGGCTCGAGTGCGGACCCGACGCCCCCGAACTCCAGGAGCCGTTGCCTTGCCTGCCTGAACACCTCGTCGAAGGAGACGTCGAAACGTGTGGCGAGCAGCGCATCGAGCACACTTACCTGCGTGCGCTTGAACCGGAGGACCCCGCCGCTCGCCGTGCCCACCCCGGCCGCCAGCGCGAGCCCCTTGAGCCACTCCTCCGGCATGAGCCCGATGCTGCCGTCGCCGAGGCGCACGAAGTCCTCGCCGCGCCGCAGGGCGGCGAGCAGTTCGGGAAGCGAGGCCGACTCGCCGCCGAAATCGAGCTCCCCCTCGAGCTCGAACCAGTCCGTCCCAGAGCTCACGCGCATCTTTCCGGCGGCGGCCGGGCGGTAGAGGCTCCCCTCCGCCTCCACACGCCAGCCGGCATCCGTGAGCGTGCGCACGACCACAGGCAAGCGTTGCGGCGCCAGAACGTAGCCCTCCTGATTGGGTGCGGGACGGACTCCCGACTCGCCGAGGCGACGTCGGGCCTCGAACTCGGCATCGCGGTCGCGCACCAGCAACCGCCGTGAATCGGCTTTGAACGTCCCCTTCCTCGGATCCCCGGCCTCGACGACCTCGCCCTCGTACTCGAAGCTGAGCGTCGCCTGCAGCTGGTTCGGCCGGCTCCGGTAACTCCATCGGTACGCGGCGGACCGCGTGATCCGAAGGCAGGGGCGCGGGGTCGACGCCACCTCCTCGTACGCAAGTCCGGGTGGCATGTCGATGCGAGGCAGGCTGTGGAGGTGGAGCAGCCGCGCCAGGAAGTCGTCGGCCTGGTGAGAGGGGAAGAAGAGCGGACCGCTCCGGCGGATCACCGAGATCCATCCGAACGCCCCGAAGTCCTGCAGCGCGGCAACCCGGCCTTCCCGCATCACGACGTAGCCTCCTGCGAGCAGGAACGCCGGCACCGCAAGGTCGGCGGACTCGGCGCCCCTTCGCAGGACGCCGTTGACCTCGTAGCCGCCGCCATCGGGCGTCGCCGTCACGTCGACGCACAACTCCCAGGCTGGGCCGGCGTCGAGCGTCAGCGGGACGGGTTCCCCGGCTGCCTCGGGCACCTGCAGGAAGCCGCGCCCGGTCCCACAGATCGCGGGGAGGACCGACACGCATACCGCGCCGGGAACGGTCAGTCGATAACCCGAAAGCGATGGGCCGCGGCCGTAGCCCGAGTAGTAGCCGTAGGCCCCCGTCGAGGAATCAACCGATCCAAGGATCATCGAGAGGATCTCCCGGTCGCTGGCATCGGGGAGACCGGCGACGAGGCGGGGGTGGAACGTGAAGGGCTTGGATTTGCCCCACGAACCGTCAAGCCGGAGGTCCCGATGAGCGATCTCGATCGAGAGCTGGGCCTTGCCCACGGCGTCCGGCGCGCTCACGACGTAGACAACCTGGCGGCCGGCCGGCCAGGCTCCGGGGATATCCGGGGTCGGGCCCGACGCGATCTCGCGCAGCTGGGTTTCCCATCTACTCGGCCGTGGCGCGGCCCGGTCCAAGGAGTCGAGCCGCGCGGCCGCCTCCCCGATCTCGGGATTCGGAGGAGGCCTGCCGTTCGTATCGCCGGGGCGGTGAGCCTGCAAGGGATCCTCGAGGCCGGCGGTGAGATAGCCAGCCTTTTCCGCTGCCATGAGAACGGCCCAGACGTGTTTGCAGAGCCCGGCGCCGCCTTCGTAGAACGGGCACGTGCAGGAGTACGACTGCAACCCGTCGACCCGGTCGATGGCCACGGAGTACAACCTGGTGCCGACAACCTTGGCGTCGACCCCCAGTTCGGTACCCTGAAGGAGCAACACCCTGCCCTTCCGGTACAGTTCTCGGCCGCGCTCCTGAATCCGCTGCGGCACGTCGAGGGCCATCGACTGGGTCAGGCGCATTGCAACTCCTCGTGGGCGCGTGAAAAACCCTCGGGGAAGCCTGGGAAGTGGGCTTAGCCTAACGCAGCTCGCCACGCCGGTGACGGATCTGACCCTACCGGCTTCGGACGCCGCCGGCGTCCGAACAGCGGCCCCATCGCCCGGGCGGATGGTCGCATCTCGGAGGTGATCGACGCCGGAGCGGGAGCCGGCCCTCGGATCGTCCGATTCGGCGGGTTGGCGTCGTCAAGGGTGGTTCCGCCCCAGACGCACGATCAGAACCACGGCCTGGTCGAGGATCTCAGCGTGGAAGTCGCTGCTTGCGCAAGCCAGCCCCTGCCGCGTCACGAGGCGAGGCTCAGCTCGGTGACATGTTGCGGGGTTTCAATGTCGAGGCGGTGACGGATTCGCCGATCGGAAGGTAGTCCGCAAGATCTGGGCAGTGGACGGTCACCTGGCCAGGCGCTCGAGCAGCTCCCTGCCCTTGTAGATGATCTTGGCGAAGCCCTCCGCTCGCTGCGAGGGCAGCAATCTCGGCGGCGTGGCCTTGCTGTCCTTACAATCGATGGCGCTGGCAGGGGGGTCCCGTCATGGTCAGGCGGGGCTGGCCTGAGCACACGCCGAAGTCAAGCGCTTGGGCCTGCTTGGGAGCGAAAAGGGACCCCCGACCAGCAAAACAGCGGGGCCGTAGCTCAGTTGGTAGAGCGCCTGCTTTGCAAGCAGGAAGTCGTCGGTTCGAGTCCGATCGGCTCCACCGATAACAAGGATGTAATTCGCCCGGTTCTAATGGCCAGTTGGTTATACTCGCGGTATGAAAACAGCTGTTTCAATTCCCGATGAACTCTTTGGCAGAGCCGAGGAGATGGCTCACAATACCGGCAAGTCCCGCAGTCAGCTCTATCAGGAGGCGCTGTCCGAGTACTTGCTTCGCCGGGATCCTGGGGCCGTCACCCAGGCCATGGACGAGGCCCTGGCCGACATCGATCCGCAGCCCGATCCATGGATGATCGAAGCCGGCCGCCAAGCACTCGAACGCAGCGAGTGGTAGGCACCCAGGGGGACATCTTCTGGGCCTCCTTGCCCGATCCCGTGGGCTCGGGTCCTGGCCTCACCCGGCCGGTGGTAGTCGTTCAGGGCGATGCCCTCAACGCCAGTCGCCTCGCGACGGTGGTCGTTGTGCCTCTCACGAGCAATCTCCGCTGGGCCGCTGCTCCCGGCAACGTGCTCCTAAACGCGCGGCGAACTGGCCTGCCCAAGGATTCCGTGGCCAACGTCTCGCAGATCGTGGCAGTGGACCGACATGTGCTCACGGACCATGTCGGAAGGGTTCCGAGAGCACAGCTCGACCTCATCCTGCGCGGGATCGACGTGGTACTTGGTCGCCGATCCACAGCTGAATGACCTCAGGGCC
>JBOGWP010000038.1:0-10312 GCA_050693875.1 Actinomycetota bacterium | reverse complement strand
CATGGCTTCGCGGAAGCGCTTGTTGCAGGCCCAGCGGAACTGCACCGCCTTGTACTTGCCCGACTTCTTGGTCACAGGGCTCATCCCGGCCAAGGCGGCGACCGACTCCGGGCCATCGTAAGCTTGCCGGCAGTCGCCCCACTCGGCGAGCATCTGGGCGGCGTTGATCCGACCGGACCGTGGAAGGGAAGTGAAGATCTTGGCGTCCGGGTGCTCGCCCAGTCGGGTGGCGATCGACCGTTCGAGATCCTTGATCGCGCCGTTCAGGCCGCGGATCACCCGGACGAAGACCAGCACGGTGTCCCCCCGAGCCTTCGCCTCAGCCCCACTGGCGATCCCCGGAGGAGCCTTGCGGAGCCTCGCGAGCAGCTCAGCCGGGGAACGGCGGCCGGTGTACCCCTTCCTCTTGCAGAAGGCTGCCATCCGGGCCTCTCCGAGCCCGACGGCAGCGGACGGCGTCGGGTAGCGCTCCAGGAACGCCAAGGCGATCTGGCTAGTCAGGTCGGCGAAGACGGCCTTGGCCCCAGGCCAGAACGCATCGAGGATGGCCTCCAGCTGGTTCCGCGCGGCCACCCGCTGGTCCACCAGATCGTCCCTCGCCCGCACCACCGCCCGCAGGGCCTTCGTCTGCTCGCTGAACGGAGTGAGCGGGCTCAGGTGATGGAACCTCAGGCGAAGGTACTCGGCGATCACCTCTGCGTCCCCCGGATCCGACTTCGCGCCCGACAGCACCTCAGCCTCCCGCCACGCCTTGATGGCGTTGGAGGACACCGGGACCACCGGATGGCCTGCCTCCAGCAGACGATCCACCAGACGGCCGTCGGGGCGCTCGATCGCCACCGGCAGCCCCGGTGGATCCTGCAGCTGCCTCAGCCGCTTCACGAGGTCCTCGAACCCGGCGGCGCTGTGGGCCACGGTGTGCGAGGCCACCTTGCGGCCGGCGTCGTCAAGAACGCAGACGGCGTGCTCTTCCGAAGCCCAGTCGATCCCCACGAACATCTACCACCTCCTCCGATCGACGATCCCCATCGCTCGGTGGCGAGGACTCTCTCCCAGGGCGGTCACTGATTGACGCTCTATGGCGTGTCCCTCTGTTGCCGGTCTGGAGTCCCCGGCAGGGTCGGGGACGGGCGGTGTCTGAGTGGCCCTCGAGGGGCGACCGCCGAAGGCCGTCCCCCAACCCTCACCGAGAGGTCCACCAGTGAACTACACCAGTGGAATTACAGCAATGGTAGACCAGTGACCGGGGAGATCAGCTGTCCACTGTGGATTACTGTTGGGTCAATGAGCCGTACTTGATCCTGCCGCTATGGCGATGCGATGGCCGGTGTCGCCCCGGGGCCCGGGCCGATACATGCGGTAATCCAGCGTCTCCGTAACCGACATCTAGCTTCGGCGCCACGAGGGCCTCGTCAAGCCTCCTCGTACTGGTGAACTTGGGTCCCCGTGGCGGCGGCAGCACGAGGTTCGACCGCGACTGGGCTGGCCCAGGTACCGCCTCATCTCGCTCACTGGACAATACGCGTGGAACTGGCTAAACTGGACAAAGCATCCGGACATCTCTATCGTGAAAACTCCTTCGAAGCGCACGACCCGCCCCCAGCTGCGGCGCCGGCCCCCGGCCCTGCGCGGGCCGCCTCGCGTCCTTGGGACCCCGCCGCAGTGGGGCGTGAGATCGGCCGCGATCTCGGCTGCGGCCGGTTGGCACCCGGAGCTCGCCCCCCGCCCGCCCGGCGGGCCCGGTCCGCCGGTCGATGAGCGCCCCAAGGAACGCGTTCGCCGCCTCCAGTCTCGTCAGTAAACCGCAGGAGGGATGTAACAGCTATGGAGAACCTTCCCCGCCAGCCAACGGGACCTTGGCTGGGTCGTCACCAGGACGCCAGGCTGTGGTTCTGGAAGGCGTATGAGAACCACTATGACGAGATGCGCACAAGGTTGGTGGCGGATCTCTCGGAGGACCCGGAGTTCGGCCCGATCCTACGAGCGACACCGCCGGAGCAACTGGAGGAGCGCTCGCGAACCTCCCACGACCTGATGAGGAGGGCGCTGCTCGATGGGGAGTGGCAGCCCTACCTGGCTCAGCTTCGGGCAGATGGCATGGATTACGCGAAGCTGGGCCTCTCCTTCCCGGCATGGTTCCGCGTCCTGAGCGCCTTCCGTACGCATCTACTCCCGCACCTGGTCGAGGAGCATCGCAGCGACCCCCAGAGCCTGATCGCCATGTTGGAGGTTATGGAGGGGCTGCTCGATACGGCTATGGCGACCGTGGGGGACGCGTATCTGGACACGAAGGAGGCCATTATCTCGGCTCAGGGGGAAGCCATCCGAGAGCTTGCCAACCCCGTGCTTCAGCTCCGCCAGGGGCTGCTCATCCTGCCCATCATCGGAGTGATCGACACCCAGCGCGCCAGGGAGATCACGGAACACCTCCTGGAGGCCATTCGCAGCAGACGGGCCAGGGTGGTGGTCATCGACATTACCGGGGTTGCGGACGTGGACTCGAAGGTTGCAAATCATCTGGTGCAGACGGTGGAGGCGTCACGCCTCATGGGGGCGAGGGTCATCGTCACCGGCCTTACCGCCGAGGTCGCCCAGACGCTGGTGGCGCTGGGGGCAGACCTGAGCAAGCTCCATACCGTCGGCGACCTCGAGGGCGGCATCGAGGAGGCCGATCGGCTCCTGGGGTACAGGTTGTTCAGGGCTGAGGAAGAGCTCGCTGGGATCGCAGGAGGATGAGGAATGACGGTCCCCATCCTCAGGCAGGGTCGCTACCTCATCGTCACGCTCCAGCCGGCGGTCTCCGACGATGACCTGAGCGAACTTTGGAACGGGCTCGCCAGGCAGATCGGCGCCTCCCGAGCTCGGGGGGCCATCATCGATGTGAGCGAGGTGGACGTCCTGGACTCCTTCGCCGCTCGAACCCTCCGCAGCATCGCGTGCACGACGAGACTGCGCGGCGCAAGCACCGTAGTGGTCGGCATCCCTCCCGCTGTGGCCTTCGCCATGGTCCGTCTGGGGTTGACGCTCGAAGGAGTGGCGACCGCGCTGGACCTGGAACGAGCTGTGGCCCTTCTGGAGGGTGAACTGGCGCCGTGATGTCGATGGAACTGCGGACGAGAGTACCCATCGCCGCGGACGGCGACGTTCTCGCGGCCCGCCACTGGGCTCGCGAGCTTGCGACGGAGCTGGGACTCTCGCGCACCGAGGTGGTCCTCGTCGTCACCGCCGTCTCCGAGATCGCCCGCAACATCGTGAACTACGCCGGCAGCGGGGAGATGTCTCTCGGCGCCGCCCGTGACGGCGAGAAGATCGGAGTCATGGTCATTGCTCGCGACCAGGGGCCGGGCATCCCGGACATGGCCCGTGCCATGCAGGACGGGTATTCAACCGGGGGCGGACTGGGCATGGGGCTGCCCGGTGCAAGAAGGCTAATGGACGACTTCGAGGTGCGCTCCGACGTTGGGAAGGGGACCACGGTAAAGATGACCAAGTGGGTGCGCTGATCGCCGGGGGGCTCCTCGGCGAGCCACCATTTCTGGAATGGGCGGTCGCGTCGGTCGCGCTCCCCGGAGAGGTCAACTCGGGCGACCGCCATCTTGTCGCGCCTGTCGGATCGGGAGCCCTCCTGGCAGCCGTCGACGGGTTGGGCCACGGGGACGGGGCAGCCCTCGCGGCGGACGCCGCCGTATCCGCCCTCTACGCGCACGCGGGGGAACCCATGGTGAGCTTGGTCGGGCTGTGTCACGAGGCGCTCCGGCGCACTCGGGGCGCCGTGATGAGCCTGGTCTCCCTCGACGCCCAGAGCGGCTCGATCACGTGGCTCGGCGTGGGCAACGTCGAGGCCGTGTTGATCCGAGGGGACCCTCACGTCAGGCCCCCGCGGGAGACGCTGGCCGCGATAGGGGGCATCGTTGGAGTGCGGCTGCCGCGGCTGCGTGCCTTCGTCCTGCCTGCCAACCTCGGTGACAAGATCGTCCTGGCCACCGATGGGGTGCGCTCCAGCTTCCCCGAGTCGATCAGACCACTCGAGCCCGCGGAAAGGCTGGCGAATCGAGTCATTGCTGGCTACGCGTCCGGGACCGACGATGCCTTGGTTCTGGTCGCCAACCTGCGTGGGGCAGGTGGACGAGGAGATCGCCCAACACCATAGAGCGGCGCTTCGCGAGGCTGTCTCGGGGGCCCGCGAGGTCGCACTCAAGCGCGGGTACGAGATCGGCCGCAGGGCCCTGGAGCTCGGGCTGGGCCTCACCGATCTCGTCAACATCCACCATTGCAATGTGCTCGAGATGCTCTCCGCCTCCGGAGGGTACGCGGAGAGCGTGCTGATCGTCGAGCATGGGGCGGAGCTGCTCGGGGAGAGCCTCTCCCCCTTCGAGATGGCACAGCGCGGCTACCGTGACGCGAACGAGACGCTGAGAACTGTGAATGACGTCCTCGAGTGGCGAGCGGCCGAGCTCTCGGCGGCGAACGAGCGGCTCACCAGGGAGGTGCACGAACGCAGGCGTGTCGAGGAGGAGCAGCGAGCGGTCCTCTCGAGCATCGGAGACGGCGTCGTCACGACGAACGGTGAAGGAGCGATCGTGTTGGTCAATCGGGGGATGGTCCGGCTGGCCGGCTGGTGTCAGGAGGAGGTGTCAGGGCGGCCGCACGCAGATGTCTTCCAGTTCTGGGGGCCCGACGGGCAGCCGCTCCCTCAAGAGCGGACCTTCATCGTACAGGCTCTCGAATCCCGCAGGGTTGCGAGCACGCGAGGCTTCGGCTGGTCGCTTCTCACGCGCCGGGGCGATCGGGTGCCGGTGAGCGTGACGGCAGCACCGGTGCTCGATCGCGGCCGCACTCTCCTCGGCGCCGTCCAGATCGTGCGTGACGTCTCCCCCGAGAAGGAGGTCGATCAGCTCAAGTCGTCGATCGTCTCAACGGTGTCGCACGAGTTGCGGACGCCGCTCACGATGATCCAGGGGTTCGCCGAGCTGCTGGTGGCCCGCGACTTCTCCGATGAGCATCGTCGGGAGGCCCTCGGAGAGATCAAAAGCTCGGCGGAGCGGCTGGGGAGGCTCGTCGACGACCTGCTCTCCGTGTCGAGGATCGAGTCGGGGAGGCACGTCGTCCGCTTGGCGCCAGTGGATCTCACGCCACTCGTCAAGGAGGTGATACCCCCTCTGGCCTCACCTCGCGAGGTCCGAATCGATGTCGTCGAGCCGCTCCCGCCGATCATGGCCGACCGCGACATGGTGGTGCGGATCCTGACGAACCTGATCTCGAACGCGATCAAGTACTCGCCGCCTGACACGGAGATCAACATGGCGGTTCGCCAGGATGGGTCCGAGGTCGAGGTGGCCGTCACGGACCACGGGATCGGGATGACCGAAGCCGAGCTCGCAGAGCTCTTCACCAAGTTCTTCCGAGCAGACCGGCCCGAGGTCCGGGCGGTGGCGGGGACCGGGCTCGGACTCTATATCACGAGGAGACTGGTCGAGCTTCAGGGTGGCCAGCTGCGTGTCGAGAGCCAGCTCGGACGGGCCACGACGTTTAGCTTTACCCTGCCACTGGCCGCGAACGAGCCGGTCTGAGGCCCTCCCGGCTGCTGAGGCATCCAGCCGGGCTTGCGAAGTGGCGGCCCTCGGGGCCACAAAGATGAGCGGCGTCAGGTTGAGTGTTGCTTCGTCGGGGCTTGAGCACGGAGCGAAGCCAGTCATCCGGGAGCGGGTGCACACCCGCGAGTTCCAGTGGTGACTTGCCGTTGTCGCCGCGTCGGCAGGAGTCGGTGAAGCGTTTGAAGCGGTAGCAGCCGACGAGCAGATGCGAGAAGCGTTCGGCTGATTCCAAGGTGGCGAAGCCCTCCATCAGTCGGAGCTTCTTGCCAAGCTGCTTGATGACGTTCTCGGTGATGTTGGCGTCGGCGGGCAGTCCCTCGACGCGATGGTGTGTCAGGTAGCCATCGATGCTCCGCTCGAGCGCGCCGAGGGTGTCGCTGCGCCCCAGGCCCGCGTAACGCTCCCGATCGGCGAGCAGGACACCCAGCCGTCGGCGTGCCTCGGCCTCGTCGGGCGCGAAGAGCACACCACGCACGCGCTCTTTGAGTTCAGCGCGCACTGCCGCGTCGGGCGAGCGTTTGGACTTGGGGATGTCGAAGTCGAGCCGGCGCGACGCGTGGATGCGGCACAGCTGCAGCGGCAGGCGCGCGAAGTGGTTCGCATGCGCGTTGACGAAGGGCGGTGCAGCGTCGCAAACGAGGCCGTTTAAGGGGTAGGCAGCCTCCGTAACCGCTTCGCGGACCAGACGCTCGAAGCCCTCCTCGTCCTCGGCCTCGCACACCAGCGCGTGGACGACGTCCTGGGTCGCCTGATCGACGGCGACGAGGAGACACCGCTCCTCGCCCCGGACGAAGATCGCCTTGCCGTCCACGCCGAGCATCCCGCCCCAGTCGGGCGGGGCGAGCTCCACCGAGACCTGAAGCGGCGTCTTTGCTGCGCCTCCGCGCTCGTGGACCCACTCGTTGAGCGTCATCCGCGACACCGGTCGTCCGATGCGGCGCTCCATCAGGACCGCCAGCGTGCGATATGACGACAGACCCTGCACATACTGGCGGACGGACTCCACGACGACATCCCCGCCGAAACGCGCTCGGGACTTGCCGTCAAGCGGCGCGCCGCGAAGGTCTGTCGCAGGACCGGCATAAGAACCGCTGGAGCGGCTGGAGCGGGCCGCTCAGCCCCGCAGGAACCGAGGATGTCGTGCCGTTGCGCTTGGTGTCGAGGCTTCCACAGCGCGGACACCGCACCCGACGTTTTGAGCCACCGAAAGCCTCCTATCCGGTCGTTTACCGGATCGCTACCACGAAAACAGGCTCTGACCTGGGATTATGGGCCTTCACCAGCAACACGCAACTTGAAGCTGTCAAAGATGGGGCGGATTCCAATGAACATCGCACCAGCCGACCCCAAGGAGTTGCGATGGCCCACCGTCATTCGAAGGACCGCACCCCAGGATCGTCCCCGCGGTCAAGCGAGCGGACGGCGTTTGCCCGCCTGATCGCCCAGGGGGTCACCAACTCGGAAGCCGGCGGGTCGGGATCAACCGCAGGACGGGAACGCGCTGGCAGGACGGCCGGACGATCACCAAGCGCGCCTACCTTGAGGCCGTGGACGAGCTGCCCGCCGCCTCAAGGTGGGCGCTCCGCCGTGGAATCGACCTGGTCCTTGACGTCGAGGCGCTCAGCCTGACGGCGCCGCTTAACGGCCCCGCTGCCGAGGCCGGCGCGCCGGACGAGCCGTATCAGCTCCTGGCCTCGTTCGAGGACTACCGGGTCATGCCGCCGCGCTGGCGGTTCGTCGACCCAAGGAACGACGCCGACATCGGCGTGGCGGGCTACCCGCGGCCGGTCGGGCCCTCCATCCTCCACGGCAACGGCGTTCTCTGCGCGCACTGGAACCGCCTCGCCTACCAGGAGGAGGGCGGGCCGCACGGCGACTGGGGCGGCCCCCCCAACTGGCAGAACCCGCCGGCGGGACGTCGACGGCCCTGACGATCCCCGACACGCTCGATCGGATCGTGCGCGAGGCCGTGGCGAGTTCCGGTCGAATGGCCCCCCTCCCTTCGCTGTGATGCGCGTCGCGATCGAACGCGGGCCGGGTGGCGGCCGCCCCAGATGGCGCCCCTGCGGGGTCAGTTCTGCATCACCGAGCCCGCGCTCCTCGAGGCCGAGCGCCTGCTTCCGACGTACCGGGGCCCGGACGGCGATCACGAAGGCGTTCTCCTTCTCGGCTGGCCGGGAACTCGAGCACGTGGTGCTGTTCATGGCCGTCCTGGCACCCGAGGCCGACCACGGGCCGCCACGTGTCATCTGCTCGCCCGACCAGGTCGCGGCGGCGTCGCGCGCAGCCCGGGCGGCTGGCCTCGCCATGCTCGGACAGATCCATTCGCATCCCGGGGAAATGACCTGGCACTCCAGCGGTGACAACGAGCTCGTCCTCATGCCGTACGAGGGAATGCTCTCCATCGTCGTCTCGCACTACGCGCGGTTGGGACTGCGGCCGCTCGATTCCCTCGGGGTCCATCAGTTCCAGGACGGCCGCTGGGTTCTCGCGATGCCGGAGTCCGTCCGAGATCTCGATCGTGCCGGCCTCGCTCGACCTCCGCCCGTGATGACACCCGAGCAGTTCCAGGGCGGAGTTCTCGTCGCGCACGCTGGCCTTCGCTCCCGGGTTCTCCGATCCCGGTCGTCCACTGATTGTCGCCCTCGGGCCCGACGCGCATTCTCCTGCCGGCCATGCGCTCCTGATCTCGCTCGCGAACCAGCTGGCCCGCGTACACGGGCAGCTCCTGTTCGTCGGCGACCTCGACGTCCCACTAGTCTGCCACGACCCCGTCGGGCATGGAACGCTCGCCGAGGCGACGGCCGGCCTGGCGCGGGCGATCAACCCGTTCATCGCGGCCGATGTGGCACGGATCGTTCCTGAGACCGACCGGTTGATGGTGATTGGGATCGGCGACGTCCCCGGCGCAGATCTCCGCGTCGGATACCGGGGCTGGTTGGCGTTCGTTGGCAGCGACGTCCCGATCGTCGAGACGCCATCGAGAATATGGGGCGCGCTCTTCGCCTCAAGCATCGCTGCGAGCGCCGCCTTCCATGCCGCGCTCGAAACGCCGGGCCGGCCCGAGGGAGCGCTCTCGTTGTGGGAGTACGGGCGCCCGGGCGGCGCCGACGGGCCGGCGTCGGTCGCCCTCGAGCTCGGGCGCGTCCTTCAGGTGGGAGCCGGCGCGGTCGGGTGCGCGCTCGACCTCTTCCTCCTTCTGCAGCCCGGCGTCGGCGACGGGTGACTGATCGCCGACGGCGATGTCGTCGACGTGAGCAACCTGAACCGCCACCTGCTGTTTCTCGCGGCAGACGCCGGCTACCCGGAGGGCGCGGCGATGGCGAAGGGCGGACGTCGCGGCGCAGCGCTTCTCGCCCGCCGCGGCGGCGTCTCCGCACTGGTACGGCGACGATCCGACGATCGTATCCGGCGTCTACGACCTCGTCCTGCCGCTCGCCAACGAGCGCGGTGTCCGTGCCGCGATCCAAGCACGCCAGCCCACGGTCCTCCTCCACGCGACGACCAGCAACAACTGGCAGGCACAGCTCCATCGGCACGTCGCGGGCGTCGATGACTGCATCACCTGCCGTATCCCGCTAGACACGCCGCGGCTGCGCTGTTCTACCTCGACCGTCGAGGCCGCCGGCCGGGAGGTCGACGCAACCCTACCGTTCCTTTCGGCGGCGGCAGGACTCATGCTCGCCGCTGCGCTGGCACGTCTCTCCGCTGGCGCCCTCCTCGATCGGCCGTACAACTTCGCCGCGCTAGACCTCGGCGCTCGGCAGCCCCGGTTCCAGGAGCTCGTGCAGTCGTGCAAGGCCGGATGCCGCTCGCGGCTTGACCGCGCGACGCGCATGGCGATGGACGGCGGTTGTCGCTGGGTCCGGCTCGACATAGCGTCGACCTGATGCCTCGAGCGACACTACCGCTCGGGTCAGCAACCGTTGGATATGCCAGCCATTCGAACAGCTCATCGTTCCAGCGCCGTCTGGTCGCCACCCAATTCGCCCATTCCTGCGGCTGCCACTCGCCGAGGTCGCGCAGCATGTCCTCGACCGAGAGCACATCCGCGAACCCGTATGCGCCATCGCGGCGGAGCGACCCTCTGGCGTCACGATGCCCCACACGAGGATCGCGCCCGCGACGCCCTGTTCCGCGCCCCCGATGGTCACGCGAAGAGTTTGCGGGTCGCGAGCGAGCCGCAGAAGTTTCTGGAACGCTGAGCCGTGCACGTGATGCTCGATCTCATTGACGCCGGTGAGCGTGAGGTACCGGTAGCCTTCGAACTCGATCTCGCACTTCATCTCCGCGGCGAAGCTCGCGCCATCGGTACGTCGGTCCAGCGTGAAGTCGAGGACGTGGTAGCGAGAGCGGTCCTCGTCCCAAACCACCGGTCGACCGACGTCGCGGTACGGGGCCTGCTCGCACGCCGACCAGTGCCGCACGACCTCTTCGCTCAAGAAAGCGAACAGGCGTGACAGGAACGCTCCCCGCCCGCGCTCCGATCTGCGGAACAGCGCCTCCATGCCGTCCATCGTCGACGGTGTGGATATCCGGGCCGTTGCCGACCTCTTCCGCGCCAATAGTCAGAGCCTCTACCGACACCCCCGGGGTGTGCGACCCGCAGGTTGCTAGTACACATGGCACTTCAAGAATCAAGCTGGCCGCCGTGCCGCCCTGGTGGCCGGGACGATCCTGCGACCGATGCGGGACCACCGCGGGACACATGTCATCCG
>JBOGWP010000037.1:0-7933 GCA_050693875.1 Actinomycetota bacterium | reverse complement strand
CATGCCGTCGCTCGGAGTGGCCGACAGGTCAAAATAAGGACTACCTTCGTCAGTCGTGCCAAGGGGTCAGGCCACCCGAGCGACAGCGACTGCATCATCGCAGTCGATAGGGCTTCCGCAAGCGTCTAGCCGGGAGCCGTTGCGCCGCCGGGGCCCTCGAAGTCGGCGCCGCACGACCGGCACACGACCGTGCCGAGCATCATCGACAGGCGTGTGCTCCCGCAGGCCGGGCAGCGGTCCGCCTGATCCACCCACGCCGGATCATCGCGCTGGCAGACGGGGCAGAGCAGGACCTGCTCTCCCCCGCGGACCATGCGAACCCATGGGGGCGAGCCACGCGCAGGATCGGTTTGCCTCCTGCCGCACCGCACGCAGGGCACGGCGGGTGGATCAGCTGCGGCGGAGGCCCACCACGCTGAGCCCGGCGAGCCCGGTGAAGGCCGCAAGCTCGTACGCGGGCCAGAGCCCGGCGTGGTGCCCGGTGGCAAAGCAAGCCGCCGCGATCCCGATCCCGAAGGTGGCCGCGACGAGCGACGAGCCGGCCCCCCACCTGCGGCGCGTGGCAAGGCCGAAGAACGTCGCCAGGAGGGCGAGGAGAAAACCGGTTGCGAGCAGCTCGACCCAGACCGGGGTGGCCCCTGCTTCCGCAGGGGTAGGCTCCAGGAGGTAGAGGGCGGTGACCGTGGCGGCCCAGGCGAACTGAATTGCGCCGGCCCACCGGGCGGGGACCCGTCCCGTCGCGGCCCACCGATCCGGCGAGAACCTGCGGACGCGGAGGGGGCTCTCATCGAGCCGAGGGGGCTCCGCAACCGGCTCGGGCCGTTCCCACCGCTCCTCGAGCGTTCGCACCTCGTCGAGCCGATCCTCGGTGATCGCCACGGCCCCTCCTTTGCTCGGATCCGTCGCGATCGAGCCTACGCCCGGTTTGGCCTTTGTGCCACAGCGCGGCGACCTCCGACACCGCACTCGGGCCGTTTCCACAGCGGGCTGCATGGGTAGTCGCCCTGCTGGGACCGTTTTCGTTTTCGACGGAGCTTATGGAGGGAGATGGTGGACGTGCGCAGGTTCGACGAACCCATGGAAGGCGAGATGTTCGACGACGACGCGACCGAGGATTTCGAGCCCGACGCCCCGGCAGGCAACGGCACCCGGGCGCGCCTGATCGACGACGCCCGCGGCCGCGCACAGGACGTGGCGGCTGAAGCAAGAGACCGGGGCCTCGACGTTGCCGGCAAGGCACAGGGGTGGGTGCGCGACAGGTCGAGCGCCGTTCGTCGCGCCTCGGCGATGCGGTGAGCGCGGCCGCGGATGATCTTCGAAGCGTCGCCGAGCAGCTGCGGACCGACGGGAAGGAGGGACTTGTGGCCGACCTTTCGGATCGGGTTGCGGACGGTGCCGACCAGATCGCCGAGTATCTGTCCGACCGGACGCCCGACGAGATCCTCGAGGATCTCCAGGACTTCGCCCGTCGCCGGCCCCATGCGGTGGCAGGTGCCTTCTTTGCGGCCGGCTTCGTCGCGTCACGGGTGATGAAGAAGGCGGCTCGCAGGGGTCGTGATCTCCGAGCGGGGACGCGCGGAGCCCGAGGATTGACGGGGAGGTGGAGCCATGGCACGAGAGAACTGGGAGATCCGTGAGGAGATGGGGGCCACCGGGCGCCGATCGGCGACGCCGCCGAGGAGATCGGCGAGCGCACCGACGTGGCGGGGCGAGCCCATGAGTCGCTCGACCGCACGCGGGAGCGTGTGGCCGAACCGGTCCCACGAGCACGAGAGGTGGTGAGCTCCAAGATGAGCGATGCGAGGGGCACGATGTCGACGAAGGTTGCCGACGCCAAGGGCCGCCTCGGCGAGGCGATGCCGGACGCGGAGCAGGTGCGCCGGACGGGACGGCGGGCTGCGGACTTCATGCGGGAGAACCACGTTCCTGCTCGCAGCCGGTTCCCTGGCCGCGGGCTTTGCCGCTGGACTCCTGGTCCCGACCGGCCGCAAGGAGAGCGAGATCCTCGAGCAGGCCGCCGAGAAGGTGAAGGCGACCGGCCAGGACGCCATCACCGAGGCAGGGCCGCGACCCATGAGGTCGTGCGCAGCGCAAAGAACATCGGTCCTGTCGCCGAGCAACTGACCGGCTCGGTGAAGCAGACGGTCAAGGACAAGGCGAAGGAGGAGACGATCGCCCGGAGCAGGCAGGCGGCACGCGGCACCCGCTCGACCGCCAAGTCCCGAGGCCGGGCCGCAAGCCGGACGGCCTCGTCGGCGGCTCGGACCGCCAAGCGCCCACCTCGGGAACCAAGCGCTCGTCGTCGTCGGCCCGGCCTTCGTCGGGGTCCGAGCGGGCATCAGGCTCCACGGGCTCCGCCGCCGCTCGGGCCAAGAGCGGCACCCCCGGCACGCGGAGCCGGTCGGGCACGAGCGGCTCTCGCAGCGGAACCCCGTCGGCTCGCAGCGGCTCCTCCTCCTCCGGGAGCCGCTCCTCGTCCCGCAGCCGCTCCAGCCCGCGCTAGGCTGGCGGGGGGCTGAGGAGACCAGCAGATGAGATCCGCATCCAGCACGACGATCCCCTCCCAAACCGGCGAAGGCGGCATCGACTCCCCCATCGAGCTGGACACGCCGGACTGGCGCGAGACGGCCAAGCGGGTGGTCAAGGAGATCAAGCAGGACCGCCTCGCGATGGCTGCGGCGGCGATGGCCCATTACTGGTTCCTCGCCATCTTTCCGGCCATCATCGCGGCGGTCGGGTTCCTCGGCCTAATCAGCGCGGGTCCCGAGGCCCTCGACACCATGCGGAAGTCGATCGGGAGCATCATGCCGGGAGGGGCGACGACGGTGCTCACCAGTGCCATCGACAGCGCCGTGAAGGGTGGCAGAGGTGCCTCGGTCGCGGCGGCGTTCGTCGGTCTTGCCATCGCCCTCTGGAGCGCCTCGTCTGCGACGGTGGCCCTCCAGGACGGACTCGACGTAGTGTACGACGTCCCTGCCGAGCGCTCCCGCAAATTCGTCGCCAAGCGCCTCGTGGCCCTCGGGCTGCTCATCGCCTCCGCCGTCCTCGGAGGCATGGCGTCGGTGCTGCTCGTGCTCGGCGGGCCGATCGGGCGGGTGCTGCGCGACGCCCTCCCCTTCGGAGGGATCGTGATCCCCGTCTGGATTGCGATCCGCTTCGCGGTGGCGGTGCTCGCGCTCGTCGTGCTGTTCGCGGTCTTCTACTTCCTCGCCCCGAACCGGGAGTCGCCGACGTGGAGATGGATCAGCCCCGGAGGCCTGCTGGCGGCGCTTCTGTGGATCCTGGCCTCACTGGGCTTCTCGCTGTACGTCCGCTTCGCCTCGTACGCGAAGACGTACGGTGCCCTTGCGGGGGTCGTCGTGCTGATGCTGTGGCTGTTCGTCTCGGCGCTTGCGGTGCTGGTCGGCGGCCAGATCAATGCCGAGCTGGAACGCCAGGCCGCCATGCGCGAGCGGCGGGAGGCCCGGGGGCGCGACATGCCGGAGCAGAACCGACCGGAGCCGGCCCGGATGGAACCCGTGCGGCAGCCTGCCGAGGCCCAGGCCGCTCGACCGAACCGGTCGGCGGATCCGAGCCGGGCATGGTTCGACCAGCGCAGGGGCGGCTAGCCCGAGCCGCAGGTTGCCTTAGAGGTTAGATAGACGGTGCCGACGAGGCTCCTGTCGCCTCCACCCCAGCAGGCGGGTCCTCCGGGCCAACGAACCCTCTATTCGACGATCGCCTGGGCCCCCAGCACCGTTCGGAGCTCGGCGAACAGCCCGTTACGCAGCTCGACCGAGAAGCTCCCGCCGAGGCGCAGCACGGTGGTCTTCCTGGGGCTCCCCAGGTGGAGCAGCACGGGCGAGGAACCGGGGTGTGACGACAGAACCCCTTTCAGCTCCTCGATCCGGTCGGGGGTGCAAGCAGCGACCGGCATCCGGATCTGGAGCGGCGTCGCCGCGCCGGAAAGGTCCGGCGCCGCCACCGACAGCACCACGAGCTTCGGCGCCTCGTCCCGCAGATCGATGCGCGCCTTCACGAGCACGATGCGGTCGACCTGCAGATGGTCGGCCGGCGTCTCGCGGACGGTCTGGGGAAACAGCAGGAGCTCGACCGACCCCTTCATGTCCTCCAGCGTCGCGAGCAGCATCAGCTCGCCCTTCTTGGTGAGCTTGCGCTCGACGCGGGTGAGGATGCCGCCGACGGTCTTCACCGAGCCGTCGGAGCACTCGGCGAGATCGGGGATCTCGCACTCCGACTGGTATCGCAGCGCGGTCGCCACGCCCGACAGCGGGTGGTCGGACACGTAGAAGCCCAGCATCTCCTTCTCGGCCGCGAGCAGCTCGGTGCGCCCGATCTCGAGGGCCTGGAGCCGGACCTCGAGGACGGGAGCTTCGCGGGTCTCCACCCGAACACCCGCGAACAGCGAGAACTGCCCCGCCTCCTCCGCCCGGCGCTCGGCGAGGACGGCCTCGATGAGGCGCATCGCCTGCTCGGAGAGCGCGAACCCCCCGGTCTTCGGGTCGGGGGCGAGCAGCGCCGATCGCTCGATCGACAGCGAGTCGAAGGCTCCCGCCTTCGCCAGCGACTCGACGACCTTCTTGTTCAGCACGCCGGCCTCGACGCGGCGGAGGAAGTCGTGGAACGAGGCGAAGGGGCCCCTGGAGGCGCGTGCGGAGATGATGCTCTCGGCCACCCGCTCACCGACGTTGCGGATTGCGGACAGCCCGAACAGGATCTCCTCCCCCCGAGGCGTGAAGTCGAGGTCCGACTGGTTCACATCCGGCGGGAGCACCGTGATGCCGAGAGAGCGGCACTCGGCGAGATAGACCGGCATCTTGTCGGCGTTGCTCTTGACCGACGTCAGAAGCGCCGCGAGGTAATCCACCGGATAGTGCGCCTTCAGCCACGCGGTCTGGTAGGCGATGAGCGCATACCCGTTGGCGTGGGCGCGGTTGAAGGAGTACCCGGCGAAGGGGCGGATGAGCTCCCACAGCGCCTCGGTCTCCTGCGGCGTGAGGCCGGACGCCCGGCATCCGTCGTCGAACCGGCTCTTCGCCCGGACCAGGACGTCGCTCTTCTTCTTCGCAATCGCATACCGGACGGTCTCGGCTTGCTCCGGGGCGAAGCCCGCCGCGACCCGCAGGATCTCCGTGACCTGCTCCTGGTAGACGATCACGCCGTTGGTCTCCTCGAGGACGCGCTCGAGCAGCGCGTGGAGGTACCGGATCGAGGCCGGCTCGTGCTTGCCCTTCACGTAGCGGCCGATCTCCTCCATCGGACCTGGGCGGTACAGGGCGATGAGGGCGGCGATCTCTGGGAAGCGGTCGGGGCGGAGCGAGCGCAGCAATCGGGTCATCCCCGGTGACTCCATCTGGAAGATGCCCCCCGAGCTCCCCTGCTGGAGCAGGGCAAACGCCTTCGGATCGTCGAGTGCCACCTGGTCGATGTCGACCTGCACCCCGCGGTTGGCCCGGATGTGGCGGAGCGCGTCCTCGATGACCGTGAGGTTGCGCAGGCCGAGGAAGTCCATCTTCAGCAGGCCGATCTTCTCGACCGCTTGCATCTCGTACTGCGTCACGACCTCGCCGTCGACATCGGTGCGCTGCAGAGGGACGTGATGCACGAGCGGCTCCCGGCCGATCACGACCCCGGCGGCGTGGATCGAGTGCTGGCGTCGCAGCCCCTCGAGCTTGCGAGCGGTGTCGATCACCTTCCGGGAGATCTCGTCCTCCTCGTAGGTGCGGCGCAGCTCGGCGGCGGCGCCGAAAGCGTCGTTGCGCCCGCTGTTCGACGGCCACTCGACGCTCTTGTCGAAGCAGGCCGCGAACGGCGCCTCCTTGCCGAGGACCAGCGGCGGGTACATCTTCGCCAGGCGGTCGCCGATCGAGTAGGGAAGCCCGAGCACCCGGGCGGCATCGCGGATCGCCGCCTTGGCCTTGATGGTCGAGAAGGTGATGATCTGAGCGACGCGATCCTCGCCGTAGCGCTCGCTCACGTAGCGGATCACCTCGCCGCGGCGACGCTCGTCGAAGTCGATGTCGATGTCCGGCATCTGCTTGCGCCCGGGATTGAGGAAGCGCTCGAAGCCGAGGTTCCATCGGATCGGGTCCAGCTCGGTGATGCCGAGCGCGTAGGCGACCAGCGAGCCGCCGACCGACCCCCGCCCGGGCCCGACCCGGATGCCGTTGCGCTTCGCCCACCCCACGAAGTCGGCGACGATGAGGAAGTACCCGGCAAACCCCATCTTCTCGATGACCCCGAGCTCGTAGGACGCGCGCTCGGCGACCTCCGGCGAGGGCGTCCCATAGCGGCGGCGGACACCCTCGCCGGTGAGTGACCGGAGGTACGACTCGAGCGTCTCGCCCTCGGGGACCTCGAAGTGCGGCAGAAGCATCCGATGCAGCTCGATGTCGAGCTCGCACAGCTCCGCCACCATCAGCGAGTTGTCGATGGCCTCCTCGAACCCGACAAGCGCGGCGAGCATCTCGGAACGCGTCTTGAGGTAGAACTCCTCGGTGTCGAAGCGAAGGCGCCCGGTGTCGGTGAGCTCCTTGCCGGTTTGGATGCACAGGAGGATGTCGTGCGCCGAGGCGTCCTCCTTGTGGGTGTAGTGCGAGTCGTTCGTCGCGATCAGGGGGATGCCGAGGCGCGTGCCGATCTCGGCCAGCTGCCCGTTGAGGTGGGCCTGCTGCGGGATCCCGTGATCCTGAATCTCCAAGAAGTAGCGATCGCCGAAGATCTCCCGGTATTCGGCGGCGACCTGAGCGGCGTCGTCGACCTTCCCGGCGCAGGCCAGCCGGGCCACCTCGCCCGACAGGCATCCCGACAGCACCACGATGCCCTCGGAGAACTTGGCGAGGAGCTCCTTGTCGAGGCGGGGCCGGCGAGAGCGAGAGTCGTAGCCCTCGAGGAACCCGAGCGACGACAGCCGCATCAGGTTCTCGTAGCCGGCGCGGCTCGCCGAGAGCATCGTGAGGTGGTAGTAGGCGTCCTCGCGTGGGGCGGGCCGATCGTAGCGGCTCCGGGGCGCGACGTAGCCCTCCATGCCGACGATGGGCTTGACGCCCGTCGCCTTGCCTTCGAGGTAGAAGGGGATTGCGCCGTACATCACGCCGTGGTCGGTGATCGCCAGCGCCGGCATCTCGAGCTCGCTCGCCCGGCGGAACATCTCCGGGATCCGGCTCGCCCCGTCGAGCATCGAGTACTCGGAGTGGCTATGCAGATGCACAAACGAGCGCGCGTCGCTCAGGGGCCAACCTCCCTCGACCTAGGCCGCCGGGGAAGAGGGCGGCGTCTCCTCCTACCTGCGTAGGTGTAGGAGACAGCCTAATTCGTGCCGGTCCACGCAGGCAGGATTCTCGCCGGTTTCGTCCCTCGGCAGTTTCTAGCGGGTCGCTTCTCTCCCCGGCACAGGCTGGAAAGGCAAGGGGCGGCCTCCGGCCGCGGTCCTCAATGTCGGCCCGCCTCGCCCCGCTCGGCTCGCCGAGCCTCCGGCCGCGGTCCTCAATGTCGGCCCGCCTCGCCCCGCTCGGCGAGCCGAGGCTTCGCCGGCAGTCCTCATATGCCGGCAGGGCCTCACTCCGTTCGGCGCCTCCGGGCCCAGCTTGAGGTGCAGCCCCGGGTCGGTCTCGTCCCAAACTTGACTCATTCGCACCAACCTCGGCACCTCGAGCTGGGCTGGCGGGTCGCTTCGCTCCCCTGTCAATGGCCAAGTTCGGGTCCCCACTGGTGGCCAACTAAAAGTCCCCACCTCTCGAGCTTCTGAGGGCTGATTTCCTAGCTTGCGATCACCTCCTTCAGAGTGGCTGGACTCTTGTCCCGCCTGGCCTTGGACTCCCGCATGCGATACGACTCTCCCTGGGTGACGACGACGATGCTGTGGTGCATGAGGCGGTCGAGCAGGCTGACGGCGGTGGTGTGCTCGGGCAGGAACCGGCCCCACTCCTCGAAG
>JBOGWP010000036.1:0-31040 GCA_050693875.1 Actinomycetota bacterium | reverse complement strand
GCTTTCTCTTCCTCGCCCTACTGAGATGTATCAGTTCGGGCGGTTCCCTCCACAGGCCCTATGGATTCAGACCTGGGTGACCGGGCATGACCCCGGCCGGGTTTCCCCATTCGGACACCCCCGGATCACAGCGTCGTTGACCGCTCCCCGGGGCTTTTCGCAGCCTCGCGCGTCCTTCATCGGCTCCTGGCGCCTAGGCATCCACCGTGGGCCCTTTCTAACTTGACCCAGATGCTCGCGCTCGCTCTGAAGTTCTCAAGGTGCGTGCGAGAAAAGGAGCCCCGAAGGACTCCTCTCTCGGCCGAGGGCTCACACCCTCAGGACCGAACAGCGTGCCCCACCGGCCTCGGCCCCCGCCCCGGGTCCCCGAAGGAACCCAGACGAACGGGAGGCCTGTCGCCGGCGGAATAACCAGTGGATCGACCTGGGAGCTTGGGCGTCACTCCGGCGCTCGCCGGAGCTCGGCCCGCTGCCAAGTGCTCCTTAGAAAGGAGGTGATCCAGCCGCACCTTCCGGTACGGCTACCTTGTTACGACTTCACCCCAATCGCCAGCCCCACCTTCGGCCGCTCCCTCCCAAAGGGTTGGGCCACGGACTTCGGGTGTTGCCGACTTTCGTGGTGTGACGGGCGGTGTGTACAAGGCCCGGGAACGTATTCACCGCGGCATTGCTGATCCGCGATTACTAGCGACTCCGACTTCACGAGGTCGAGTTGCAGACCCCGATCCGAACTGAGCGAGGCTTTTTGGGATTCGCTCCCCTTTGCAGGTTCGCAGCCCTTTGTACCTCGCATTGTAGCATGTGTGCAGCCCAGGGCGTAAGGGCCATGCTGACTTGACGTCATCCCCACCTTCCTCCGGTTTGGCACCGGCAGTCTCCCTAGAGTCCCCGGCTTTACCCGCTGGCAACTAGGAACAGGGGTTGCGCTCGTTGCGCCACTTAAGGCAACACCTCACGGCACGAGCTGACGACAGCCATGCAGCACCTGTGCGGGCTCCCGAAGGAGCACCGTGTTTCCACGGTTTCACCCCGCATGTCAAGCCCTGGTAAGGTTCTTCGCGTTGCGTCGAATTGAGCCACATGCTCCGCCGCTTGTGCGGGCCCCCGTCAATTCCTTTGAGTTTTAGCCTTGCGGCCGTACTCCCCAGGCGGGGTGCTTAATGCGTTAGCTTCGGCACGGAGGGGGTTGATCGTCCCCCCACACCTAGCACCCAACGTTTACGGCTGGGACTACCAGGGTATCTAATCCTGTTTGCTCCCCCAGCTTTCGCGCCTGAGCGTCAGGACAGGCCCAGAGATCCGCCTTCGCCACCGGTGTTCCTCCCGATATCTGCGCATTTCACCGCTACACCGGGAATTCCGATCTCCCCTACCTGCCTCGAGCCCGGCAGTATCGAATGCAGGCCCGGGGTTGAGCCCCGGGTTTTCACATCCGACTTACCGGGCCGCCTGCGCGCGCTTTACGCCCAATGAATCCGGACAACGCTCGCCCCCTACGTCTTACCGCGGCTGCTGGCACGTAGTTGGCCGGGGCTTCTTCTGCGGGTACCGTCACTCTCGCTTCGTCCCCACTGAAAGAGGTTTACAACCCGAAGGCCTTCATCCCTCACGCGGCGTCGCTGCGTCAGGCTTTCGCCCATTGCGCAAGATTCCCCACTGCTGCCTCCCGTAGGAGTCTGGGCCGTGTCTCAGTCCCAGTGTGGCTGGCCACGCTCTCACGCCAGCTACCCGTCGTCGCCTTGGTAGGCCGTTACCCCACCAACAAGCTGATAGGCCGCGAGGCCATCCCGAACCGTCAGGGCTTTTCCCCGCAGACAATGTGTTCCGCGGGGGATATCCGGTATTAGCAGCGGTTTCCCGCTGTTATCCCGGTGTCCGGGGTAGGTTCCTCACGTGTTACTCACCCGTTCGCCGCTCCGTACCCAAGAGGGTTACCCCTCCTGAGCCGATCGCTCGACTTGCATGTGTTAGGCGCGCCGCCAGCGTTCGTCCTGAGCCAGGATCAAACTCTCCGTAAGAGAACTGGGCGCCCAGTCGGGCGTCGTCGTCTCGTTGGAAGAGCGCCTCGTGGTCCCGTGAGGGGGCGAGGCGACTGGCCGAACAACGCGATGGAAGCCGCACCTCTCGGTGCGGACCCCATATCGGTCGCCGGATTCATCAAACCGCCAAATCGCTTGCTCCGGGGTCGCCCCCGGATCAAAGGAACTTGGGGTTGTTGCAAAGCACTGGCTTTGCTCAGGGCACGCTGTTTAGTTCTCAAGGAGCACCGAGGTTCCCTTAGTCCGCCGTAGCGGACACAAAAACCGCCGGCGCCTCAGCCAGCGGAATCGTCCTATGAGTGATATCTCTTCGGATCGAATCTGCTTCTTCGGCGCCTCCTCTGCAGTTTTAGAGGGTCGTCGGTGGCCAGCCCGCCGGGCAGGCCGTAGTCCAAGGTACACCGGCCCCCAGGGACTGTCAACTCAAAAGCGAACAATAGTTCGGTCGTCTCAAAGCTTTCCGGCTCTGGGGCGGTCACGCGGAAAAAAGGTCCCTATCGGAGCCTCACAAAGGAGCGCCTCCCCACCTGCAGCACCTTCCCGGCGAGCTCCTCGCGCCCGACCTCCTCCTCGAGGACCACCTCTAGATCGAGGCGCACCCCGCCTTGGGCGATCAGCCGACGCCCTTCGGAGTTGCTCGACGCCAGGCCCAGATCCGATAGCAGCCTGGGGAGGTAGACCCGGCCGGCCCGCACCGACGACTCGGGAACCGAGGCCTCGGGGATCTCCTCGGGGAGATCCTGGGACCGATGGACCCGGTCGAAGCGCTCCCGAGCCTCCTCTGCGGCCTCCTCCCCGTGATACATCTTCACCAGCTCCCAGCCGAGCCGCCGCTTGGCCTCCGCCGGATGGAGCCGGCCCGACGAGAGCCCCTCGGCGATCTGGTCCACCTGGAAGGCGGCGAGGCCCGTGGTGAGCTGGAAGTACTTGGTCATCAGCCCGTCGGGGACCCGCATCACCTTCCCGAAGATCTCATCGGGGGCCTCGGTGATGCCGATGTAGTTGCCGAGGGACTGACTCATCTTCTGGACGCCGTCCGTCCCCTCGAGCAGCGGCATCGTGAGCGCAATCTGCCGCCGCTGCCCGAAGCGCTCCTGGAGGTCGCGCCCGACGAGGAGGTTGAAGGTCTGGTCGGTCCCCCCGAGCTCGACGTCGGCCTCCACCGCGATCGAGTCGTAGCCCTGCATCAGCGGATACAGGAACTCCACGACCGAGATCGGGCGCCCTTCGGCGTACCGCCTGGCGAAGTCGTCGCGCTCGAGCATCCGGGCGACGGTGTAGCGGCCGACCAGCCGCATGACGTCGGGCATCCCCATCGACGCCAACCACTCGCTGTTGCGTCGCACCTCGAGGTTGTCCTGGTGCAGCACGAGCCGGAACTGCTCGAGCACGGCGCTCGCGTAGGTCTCCACCTCTTCCTTCGTCAGCGGCTTCCGCGTCTCGGACCGGCCCGACGGGTCGCCGACCTGGGCGGTGAAGTCGCCGATGATCAGCACGGCGGTGTGGCCCAGGTCCTGGAACTGCCGCAACTTCCGCAGGACCACCGTCCAGCCGAGGGTGACGTGCCGCGCGGTGGGGTCGACGCCGAGCTTCACCCGGAGCGGCCGGCCGGCCCGGGCTGCCTCAGCGAGGCGCGAGTCGAGCTCGTCGTCGGGGATGACCTGTGCGACGTTTTCTCGGAGCTTGGCGGCCTGTTCCTGGGGCGGGATTGGAGGCGTCATAAGCGGCCTGTTCCTCGGGCGGGATTGAAGGCGTCATAAAAGGAGTGAGAAGGCTACCATCGCCTCGGCGGCGCTCCGCGGGAGCGGCGAGTGACGCTGCTAGCATTTTCAAACCGCCCATGATGCGTCCCCGCTCCGCCCACGTCACCCTCGCGCTTGCCATGACGGTTATCGCCGCTGGGTGCGCCAGCGTCCCAAGGATCGACGAGGCCAACCTCTCGCCCCGCAACGAGTCGACGAAGATCTTTGCCGGCGACGGCTCCTTGGTGACCACCCTCCGGCAGGAGGAGAACCGGGAGATCATCCCGCTCTCCCAGATACCCAAGCGCCTTCGGGACGCGGTCGTCGCCATCGAGGACTCGCGCTTCTACAGTCACAAGGGATTCGACGCGAAGGCCATCCTCCGGGCGCTGTACTCGAACGCCCGGTCCGGCCGGGTGGTGGAGGGCGGCTCCACGATCACCCAGCAGCTGGTGCGCAACGCCGTGTCGGACATCGGCACCCGCAAGACCCTCGAGCGCAAGCTCAAGGAGGCCTCGTACGCCTACCAGGTCGAGTCGAGCTTCACGAAAGACAAGATCCTCGAGCTGTACCTCAACACCGTGTACTTCGGCGGGGGGGCCTACGGCGTCCAGACGGCAGCCCAGACCTACTTCCGCAAGGACGTGAAGGACGTCACCCTCGCCGAGGCGGCCTTCCTCGCCGGGCTGATCCGGGCTCCCTCGCTCTACGACCCCTATACGAACGCCGAGGCGGCGCTGGCCCGCCGCAACCGGGTGCTCGAGCGGATGGTCCAGCTCGGGTACGCGCCCGCCCCCGATGCCGACGGCGCCCGGGGGGCCGAGCTCGGCATCACACCCAAGTCGGAGGCCATCCGCTACCCCTTTGCCTACTTCGTCGACTACGTCACCCGTCAGATCCAGCACTCCAAGGAGTTCTCCAAGCTCGGCGACACCGTCACAGATCGCGCCAACCGGCTCTTCCGAGGCGGGCTGCGCATCTACACGACCATCGATCCGAAGGTCCAGGCGGCCGCCGAGGAGTCTATCGCACGCGTGCTCGACCGGCCGCAGACCGACCCCTCGGCATCCCTCGTGGCGATCGACCCGAAGGACGGCCACGTCAAGGCGCTGGTGGGGGGCGGGGACTTCTTCGCGCCCAAGGAGGAGGACCCCTGCGTGCGTGTCGGTGCGGTCAACGACGACGGCTCTCCGAAGACCTGCGCCAAGGTGAACCTGGCGCTGGGGCGTGCCGGCGGCGGGTCGGGACGGCAGTCGGGCTCGTCGTTCAAGCCGTTCGTCCTGGCCGCGGCGCTCGGCAAGGGCAAACGGCTGACCGATGGCTATCCGGCCCCCAGCTGCATCGACATCCCCGCCGCCGACGCGGGCCGGGACTGGCATGTCTGCAACTACGAGGAGGCGAGCTACGGCGAGCGGATGAGCATCCGCGACGGCACGGTGAAGAGCGTCAACACCGTCTACGCGCAGCTGATCATGGACGTGGGGGCCGCCGAGGTCGTGAAGACCGCCGAACGCATGGGGATCGGCGAGAGCGTCCGGGACGTGGGAATCGAGAGCGTCCTCTCGCCGGTGCCCTCGGCCGCGCTCGGGACGAACGTCGTGAGCCCCCTCGACATGGCCTCGGCCTTCACCGCCTTCCCCAACCTCGGAGTGCGGTACCGCCCCGTCGCCATCACCAAGATCACCGACGCTCGGGGCAACGTCATCTGGCGGCCGGTCGAGCGAAGGGAGCAGGTGCTCAACCCCGGTGTTGCCTACCTGTCCACGCAGGTCCTCCAGGAGGTGATCGAGCGCGGCACCGCCGCCCGCAACGGCAAGATCGGACGCCCCGCCTTCGGCAAGACCGGCACCGCGCAGGAGTGGCGCGACGCGTGGTTCGTCGGCGGCGCCGGGACGGATCTCGTCGCCGCAGTCTCGGTGTTCTGGCCCGACGGGGAGATCGAGATGAAGCCATCCTGCGGCGGAGCCTCGACTGCCTATACGGTGAAGGACGGCAAGGCCACCCCGCCCGGCTGCAGGGCGACTCGCATCCGGGTTACCGGCGGGAGTTGGCCGACGCAGATCTGGCAGGTCTTCATGCTGAAGGCCCTCGTGGGCATCCCGGCATCGACCTTCCCGATCCCCCAGGTCGACGTCGTCAGCGTCCGCATGGACGTCTCGCGGGGCTGCCTGCCCAACCCCTACACGCCTGCCGACCTGATCCGCACCTTGACATTCATCAAGGGGACCGAGCCCGGTGAGGTGTGCGCCGAGCCCACCGGTCCGGCCCTCACGACCCTTCCGTCGGTCATCGGCTTCCCCGAGAAGCAGGCCGTCCGCCTTCTGGAGCAGGCCGGCTTCGTCGTCACGAAGCAGCCCGAGGGGTCGGCGATCCTTCCACCCGGCTACGTCACGCGGCAGTCACCGCAGCCCGGCACCGAAACCACGCCCGGCTCTCCGGTGACCCTGTGGATCTCGGCCGCGGCCACCCGCATCGTTCCCGACGTGGTGAACCTGACCGAGCGTGACGCGCGCCAGCGTCTCGAGAAGGAGGGCTTCCAGGTGACGGTGGACCGGGCGAAGGCGTGCCAACCTTACGACATCAGGTGCTTCGTCTGGGATCAGGAGCCCAACGCCGCGGCCCGGGCCCCGGAGGGATCCACCGCGCTCATCGCGGTGAAGCCGCGCCTCGGCGCGTAGGTCCCCCGCGCCCCGATGGCCGGCTCGTCCAGGGCCCGATCTCGAAGAAGCGCCACGGCAGCTCGGATCCCCCGCGCAGGCCGATGCGACCGGAGGTCGAGACCGGCCCGTCGACCCGCCGGCGCGCCTCCACCCAGACCGGCCCGGTCACCAGGTCCGCCCCGTTGAACGACCGGTCGAGCCCCAGCGCCCGGCACAGCCGCCCGGGCCCGCTGGCCAGCAGGCGAGGAGCGTCGGTCCCGCGCCGTTCGGCCATGAGGTCGCTCCCCCAGGTTGGCTCGATTGCCCGGAGCAACACCGCGCCGGCGACGCCGTCGGTCTCGGTGACGATGTTGGCGCAGTGGTGCATCCCGTAGGTGAAGTACACGTAGAGGTGTCCGGCAGGTCCGAACATCACGGTGTTGCGCGACGTCTGTCCCCGATAGGCATGGCTTCCCGGGTCGCGGGTGCCGCAGTAAGCCTCGACCTCGACGATGCGCCCGCCGGCGAGGCCCTCCTCGCTCTCGACGTACAGGGTGTGGCCGAGCAGCTCCTGCGCGACCACGAAGGTGTCGCGGGCGTAGAAGCGGCGGCCGAGCCGCCTCACCTCCGGGCGCGGCCCCGAGCGAGGAAGCGGAGCAGGCGTTCGCGCGGCCAGGTGTTGATCACCTCCTCCTTCGTAACCCATCCGCGCTGGGCCGTCGCCACGCCGAACCGCATCAGCCCGAGCTCGCGGGGCGAGTGCGCGTCCGTCGAGATCACGAGCGGGCAGCCGACCTCCCTGGCCAGCAGGATGTGGTCGTCCTTCAGGTCCAGGCGCTGCGGATTCGCGTTGATCTCCAACGCGACGCCGTGGGCGGCGGCGGTCCGCGCGATCGCCTCGAGGTCGAGCTCGTAGGCGGGCCGCCGCCCGATCCGGCGACCCGTCGGGTGGCCGATGATGTTCACGTTCGGGTTATCGATCGCCCGCAGGATGCGGCGCGTCATCGTCTCGCGGTCGTCCTTCATGTTGTGGTGGACGCTCGCCACCACGGCGTCGAATCGGGAGAGGATCTCGTCGGGATAGTCGAGGTCGCCGTCGGGGCCGATGTTCAGCTCGACCCCGTGGAGCAGGTGCATGCCCCCGCCCAGCGTCTCGTTCAGCCGGCGCACCTCCGCCGCCTGGCGGTCGATGTCCTCGAGCGACAGCGAGCGCATCCCCGGCAGGCGCAGGTTGCGACCGTGGTCGGTGACGGCGAAGTACGCATAGCCCCGCTCCGCTGCGGCCCGCGCCATCTCCTCGAGGGGCACGCGCCCGTCGGAGTAGGTGGAGTGGCTCTGCAGATCCCCTCGCAGGTCCGAGACCTCGACCAGCACCGGCAGCTCGCCCCGCAGCGCCAGCTCGACCTCGCCTCGGTTCTCACGGAGCGTCGGCGGCGGGGTCTGCATCCCGAGTGCGCTGTACACCTCCTCTTCCGTCTCGGCGGCAACCCGTTCGGCATCGGTGCTCGGCGCTGCCTCGCCCCTCCGTCCGACACGGAACAGCCCGTACTCCGAGAGCTTGAACCCGTGCTTCACCGCGTGCTCCCGAACCTTGACGTTGTGCTCCTTCGAGCCGGTGAAGTACTGGAGGGCGGCGCCCCACTCGTCCGGGGCGACGACCCGAAGGTCCACCTGCACGCCGTCGTGGGTGACGACGCTCGACTTCGTCGAGCCTCGCGCTGCCACGCGGGCGACCTGGGGCAGTCTCGAGAACGCTTCCATCGCCGCGGCCGGCTCGGCGCTCGCAGCCAGCAGGTCGAGATCGCCGATCGTCTCGCGCATGCGCCGCAGGCTGCCGGCGTACGAGCACCGCTCGATGGCTGGGCCGTGGCGCAGGATCTCGAGCATCTCCTCGGCGAGACGCAGGGCCTGCGACAGCAGGATCCGCTCCTCGGTCGGGCGGTAGGCGGCCAGCGCGGCGAGCAGGTTCTCCTCGGTCTTGGCCCCGAGCCCGGGCAGGTCGCGCAGCCGGTGGGCGTCGATTGCCGCACGCAGCTCGTCGAGCGTCGAGACGCCCAGCTCCCTGACGATGACCAGCGCCTTCTTGGGACCGAGGCCCGAGAGGCGGGTGAGCTCGTGGACGCCGGCGGGGACCGCGGCGCGCATCTGCTCGAGCTGCGCCATGCTCCCGGACGCGAGCAGCTCCCGGATCTTGGGGGCCGTTCCCTTTCCGACGCCGCGCAGCGCCACGAGCTCCGCGTCGCTCAGCGTTGTGATCTCGCGCCCCAGCCCCGAGACGGCATCGGCGACACGCCGATAAGCCAGAACCCGAAAACGGTCTCCCCCGGCGATCTCGGTGAGATCGGCGAGCTCGCGGAAGGCGGCGGCTACCTCGGCGTTGGAGCGGGGCATACCGGCGATGGTACCGGCGGGGAGAGGGCGGGGTGTCGGCGTGGCACGGGCCACGCCCCGGACGTTCGCGGCTCTATCGATCCCGTGTCGCAACACCACGAGGCCTGGAGGGCGCAGGTGGGACGGGAGACTTATTAGTCTGTCTTCATGTTCCGCCGGGTCGGTCGTGTGGGTGTCCTTCTGGCGGGCCCGCTCCTCCTCGTCATCGCCATCGCGTGCATGGCGGCAGGGCAGACGCCCCCGCCGTCGGACACGAAGGCACGGCTCGAGGAGGAGAAGCTGCGGGAGGAGATCCTCAAGCTCCGTCGCGAGGGGAGTCCGAGCCGCCTCCTGCCTCAGTACGCCGCCGTCGTCACCGCCCTGGTCGGCGCGGGCGGGCTGGTCTTCACCGGGCTCAAATACATCGACGAGCGCGCCAAGGAGCGCGCCCAGCGGGACACCGAGAGCCTCCGGCGGCTGGAGGAGAGCTTCGTCGCAGCCGTCACCAACCTCGGCGCGGAGCGAGAGGCGGTGCAGGCCAGTGCGGCGGTGACCCTGCTCACCTTCCTCAAGCCCGAGCGAGACTACGTGCGGTTCCACGAGCCCCTGTTCCTCCTCACGCTGGCCGCCCTGAAGGTGGAACGAGGCGAGCCCGTTCGCCGGCTGCTCGTCCGCGTCCTCGAACGGGCGGCCCGCCTCCACGTGCCGGCGATCCGTCCGGAGGACCGGCGGCTGCAACTGGACCTCGCCCGGATCAAGCTCGACCGTGTCGACCTCTCCGGCCTCGACTTGAGCGAGGCCGATCTTGCCTTCGCCTCTCTGCGCCACGCCAACCTATCCGGCGAGGACACCGTCCTGAGGAGGGTCCAGGGGCGCGAGGTGGACCTCGAGGAGGCCAGGCTGTCCCGAGCAAGCCTCAACGAGGCAAGGCTCAAGGGCGCGCACTGCTCCAACGCCCTTTTCCACGGGAGCAATCTCGTCGCCGCCCGGCTGGGCGAGGCGGACCTCCGCGGGGCGCAGTTCAACCAGGCGAAGCTCCAGGGCGCCGATTTCCGGGGCGCCGATCTCCGCGGGGCGACGTTCAAAGGGGCCGTCGTCAGCGATGCCGATTTGCGGGGAGCCTCTCTCGACGAGGCGGCAACACGGGAGCTGATGTGGACGAACTGGCGCGAGACCACGAAGCTCGACCCGGAGCTGCGGGCAAGACTGGAGGAGCTCTCCCGGCGAGCAACCGTGAAGGAGTCGCCGGCCCGGGAAAGCATTGCCCCGGGCAACGGCAACCCCCCCGGCCCGGTTGCCCAGGACGACGGAGCGACACCACCCGAGGCGCCGCAATCCTAGGGACAGGACACAAGCAAGGTCAAGGGGTTCCCGGCGAGCTGTTGACGAGGCGCGACCGCAGCCGGATCATGAGGGCGAGGTGTCCCTTCGTGCGCCCTCGGGCGCGGGGAGGCGCACTGGCTCGTGGTGAGCACCGCGAGGAAATGCGCCTCCCCGGGGACACCTCATCCTTTCCTCGAGGGGCGGCTTCTGCGGAAGGAACCGCTCGCTCGGGCGAACGCCTGGACCTTCGTCCGGGAGCGAGTCCCGGTCTGCGATTCAGTAGGCGCCAAAGCCCGAGAGCCAGCGCTCCTGGTCGTCCATCACGGCCTCGATCCGCGCCAGCTGCTCGGCGATGCGGCTGGGAGCCGTGCCGCCGTGCGACCGCCGTGCTCCAACGGAGCGCCGAACGTCGGCTGAGGCCACGAGCTCGGTGGACACCCTGGCGTCGACCACCGCGAGCTCTTCGGCCCCCAGCGCCGCGAGATCCTTGCCTGCCGCCGCCGCCGCTCCGACCAGCCGCCCCACCACCTCGTGCGCCTCCCGGAACGGCATGCCCTTCAGCACCAGGGCCTCCGCCACATCCGTCGCGGTCGTGAAGCCACCCCCCGCCGCGGCCTCGAGTCGGTCGGGATGGAATCGCATGGTCAGGAGCGCCCCCCGCAGGGCCGTCAGTGCATTGACGAGCGTGTCGGCCGTGTCGAAGGCCGGCTCCTTGTCTTCCTGGAGGTCGCGGTTGTAGGTGAGCGGCAGGCCCTTCATGACTCCGAGGAGGTGAACGAGGTTGGCGGTTAGCCGAGCCGCCTTGGCGCGGGTCAGCTCGGCGACGTCCGCATTCCTCTTTTGCGGCATGATGCTCGAGCCCGTCGCCCAGGCATCGTCGAGCGTGGCGAATCCGAACTCCTGCGACGTCCACAGCACGATCTCCTCCGCGAGGCGAGAGAGGTGCACCCCGAGAATCGCCCCGGCGGCGAGGAGCTCGAGGACGAAGTCCCGGTCGGAGACGGCGTCGGCGGCGTTGTCGAAGGTCCGTGCGAACCCTAGGTCCCGGGCGGTGGCGGGTGCGTCGAGCGGCAGGGTCGTCCCCGCAAACGCGGCGGCTCCCAGTGCCGAGACGTCGGCGCGCCGGTAGACCGCGATGATCCGCTCGAAGTCCCGGGACAACGCGAAGGCGTGGGCGAGCAGCAGGTGTGGGAGCAGCACGGGTTGCGCTCGCTGCAGATGCGTGTACCCCGGCGCGAGCACCTCCTGATGCTCGCGAGCCTGCCGGTAGAGGGCTTCCTCGAGTTCGTGGACCCCGCGGGCGATCTGGCGGGCGGCCTCCTTCACCCACAGCCGGAGATCCGTGGCGACCAGGTCGTTGCGGGACCGGCCGGCATGGATCTTGCGCCCGGTTTCGCCGAGCCTCGCGATGAGGAATCGCTCGACCGCCGAGTGGATGTCCTCGTCGGCCGAGTCGAACGGGAATGCCTCCTCCTCGAACAGCTTCCGCGCCTCCTCGAGGGCCTCCTCGATCGAGGCGCGCTCCACGCCGTCGAGCAGGCCGGCCCGCTCGAGCGCCCGGGCGTGTGCCGCGGTCACCTGAAGCTCCTGCGGCCAGAGCCGGCGGTCGTACCGCAGCGAGACAGAGAAGGCGAGCAGTGCGTCGGCGGGGCCCCGGCCGAAGCGCCCTCCCCACAACGGACGCTCGCCCGGCGGACCCTGGTCGGTCACGCACCGCCCCCGCGCGACACGCGGCCCCACGTTCGGAGCGGAAGCCCCCAGAGCTTGACGAAGCCCTCGGCCGCGTGCTGGTCGAAGGTGTCGCCGGTCTCGTAGGTCGCGAGAGAGAGGTCGTAGAGCGACCCGGTCGACGATCGGCCGACCGGGCGGACGTTGCCGGGCTCGAGACGGAGGCGAACCGACCCGGAGACGTGGGCCTGGGTCGAGGCGTTGAAGGCGTCGAGCGCCTCACGGAGCGGTGAGAACCAGCACCCTTCGTATACCAGGTCGGCGTAGCCATGTTCGAGGAGGCGCTTCATCCGCAACACCTCCCGATCGAGCGTGAGCTCCTCGAGGTCGGTGTGAGCCCGGATCAGCGCGAGCGCGCCGGGGGCCTCGTAGATCTCGCGGGACTTGATGCCGATCACGCGGTCCTCGACCATGTCCACCCGGCCGAACCCGAACGCGCCGGCCGCCTGGTCGACCCGCCGGATCAGATCGGGCAGCGGAAGCTTTTCCCCGTCGAGCGCAACCGGAACTCCGCCCTCGAACGCGACGTCGAGATAGGCCGCCTCGCGGGGCGCCGCGGTCGGATCCTTCGTCCGCTGCCACACCTCCGCCGGCGGCTCGATCATCGGATCCTCCAGGGCGCCGCACTCGATCGCGCGCCCCCATAGGTTCTCGTCCACCGAGTACGGGGAGTCCGCTCCCGTCGGGACCGGGAGGCCGCGCTCGAGCCCGTACGCCACCGACTGCTCGCGGCTCATCCCCCATTCCCGTACCGGGGCAAGCACGGTGATCTCGGGCGACAGCGCGCCGAGCGAGACCTCGAATCGGACCTGGTCGTTGCCCTTGCCGGTGCAGCCGTGGGCAATCGCCGTCGCGGCGGTCTCGTGCGCGACCCGGACGAGGTGCCGGCTGATGAGCGGGCGCGAGAGGGCCGAGACGAGCGGGTACTTTCCCTGGTAAAGCGCATTGGCCTGCAGGGCCGGCACGATGAAGTCCGCCGCCATCTCGTCTGCTGCCTCGACGACCACCGCGTCCACTGCTCCGGACTTGAGCGCCCGCTCGCGGATCGCCTCGAGGTCGCTCCCCTGGCCCACGTCGACCGCCACGGCTACGACCTCGCACCCTCGGGTCTCGGCCAGCCACCGCACGGCCACGGTCGTATCGAGCCCACCCGAGTAGGCCAGCACCACGCGCTCCGCCGTCACGACTCCACCTCGCTCTCTTCGATTCGTTCGGGGGGCGGGAGCATGTCGGCCAGCGCGCGCATCCGCCGCTCGACCCGCCGGGCGAGCACGCCCTGCCGACACACCACCAGGATCGTATCGTCGCCTGCGACCGTCCCCGCGACTCCCTCGAGACCGGAGCGGTCGATGACCACGGCCACCATCGAGGCGTGGCCCGGCGGGGTCCGGATCACGAGCAGGTTCCCGCTCGACTCGAGCCCCAGCACCGATTCGGCGAGCATGCGGCGCAGGGCGTCGCCGAGGGGCGCTTGCGCGGTCTCCGCCGGTAGGGCGTAGGCGACCTTCCCATCGCGCCGCACCTTCACGGCGCCGAGCTCGTCGAGGTCGCGCGAGACGGTCGCCTGGGTCGCCCGCAGGCCCCCCGCCCGCAGCAGCTTCACGAGCTGGTTCTGGCTCGTCACGGGCTCCTGGCGGATCAGCCGAGCGATCCGCCGCTGCCGCTGCGCCTTCACGGTTTGTCTCCCGGTTGGGCCCCCAGCAGCCACTCCAGCAGCGCCTTCTGGGCATGCAGGCGGTTTTCCGCCTGATCCCAGACGGCCGAGGAGGGGCCGTCGATCACCTCGGTCGCGATCTCCTCGCCGCGATGGGCGGGAAGGCAGTGCAGGACGATTGCGCTCGGGTCCGCGTCGGCCAGCCGGGCCGACGACACCTGGTAGCCCTGGAAGGCCTCGAGCCGTGCCTGGCGCTCTGCCTCCTGCCCCATGCTCGCCCACACGTCGGTATAGAGGACATGGGCCGAGGCCGAGGCGTCGCCGGGAGCCTCGGTGACCCGAATGCGAGTGCCGGTCTCGCCGCCGATCGCCGCGGCCCTCTCGACGATGGCCTCCTCCGGCTCGTATCCCGGCGGCGAGGCGACCGTGATCGAGTGCAGCCCGGCGAGGGCTCCGGCCAGAAGCAACGAGTGGCAGACGTTGTTCCCGTCCCCAAGGTAGGCGACATCGACGCGGGCGAGGTCGTCGAAGCGCTCGGCGATGGTCAGGATGTCGGCGAGCGCCTGGCAGGGGTGCTCGAGGTCGGTCAGCGCGTTGACCACCGGGACCGACGAGGCTGAAGCGAGCGCGGCCAGCCGGTCCTGGCCGAAGGTCCGGACGACGAGGCCGTGCAGGTACCGCGAGAAGACCCGAGCGGTGTCCTCGACGGTCTCGCCGCGCCCCAACTGGAGCTCGTTCCCCCGGAGGGCGACCGGGTGGGCCCCGAGCTCAACCAGGGCGACCTCGAAGGAGACGCGCGTCCGCGTCGACGGCTTCTCGAACAGCACCCCGACCGAGCGCCCTTCGAGCGGCCGAGGATGTACGCCCCGGGAGGCCTTCAGCTCTCGTGCCCGGTCGACGAGACTCGCCTGCTCTGCGACCGACAGGTCGGCGGAGGACAGAAGATGCCGAAGGGTCACGCCGCGACCCCCTCGGCCTCGGAGAGGGCCTCGTCGAGGATCTCGACCGCCCGCTGGCAGTCGCCGTCCGAGACGATGAGCGGCGGCGACAGGCGCAGGGTGGAGGGGGTCACGTCGTTCACGAGCAGCCCTCTCTCGAGCGCGCGCAGCACAACGTCGCGCGCCACCTCGCGGTTCAGCCCGAGCGCGAGCAGGAGGCCGGCGCCCCGCACGCCAACGCACAGCTCGTGACGGGCGGCCAGCTCCTCGAGCCCGGCCCGCAACCTCCGTCCCGTCGCCCGTGCACGCTCCACCAGCCCTGCATTTTCGATGACGTCGAGCACCGCGAGCGCGGCGGCACACACGACCGGGCCGCCCCCCATCGTGCTCGCATGGTCGCCGGGATGAAACGCCCCGGCGAGCTCGCCGCGAGCCACGCAGGCGCCGATCGGCAACCCACCTCCGAGCGCCTTGGCAAGCGTCACGACGTCGGGCACCGAGCCCGTCGGCTGGAAGGCGAACCACTCGCCGGTGCGTCCCAGGCCGGTCTGCACCTCGTCGGCGACGAAGGCCAGGCGGCGGGCGTCGCAGATCGCCCGAACGGCCGGGAAGTATCCGGGCGACGGCACGACGACGCCCCCTTCCCCGAGCACCGGCTCGAGGAGGACGGATGCGGTGCGCTCGTTCACCGCCGCCTCCAGCGCCGGGGCATCGTCGTAGGGGACGTGCGCGAAGCCGGGGGGAAGCGGCTCGAACGGCTCCCACTTCGCCGGCTGGCCGGTCGCGGCGAGCGTCTCGAGCGTCCGGCCGTGAAACGAGCCGTAGGCGGCGATGGTCTCGATGCGGTCGGGCGAGAAGCGGTCGCGCGACCACCGGCGCACCAGCTTGATCGCGCATTCATTGGCCTCCGCCCCCGAATTGGCGAAGAACACCCTCCCGTCCTCCCATCCCAGCAGAGCGCAGAGCCGCTCGGCAAGCTCGGCCATCGGCCGCGTGTAGTAGAGGTTTGAGGTGTGGACGAGGAGCCCGATCTGGCGGGCGACCGCCTCCGACACTGCGGGGTGCCCGTGGCCCAGCGCATTGACCGCCACCCCGGCGACGAAGTCGAGGTATCGCCGCCCGCCCGCGTCCTCGAGCCAGACCCCCTCGCCCCGCACGAGCTCGACCGGGTACCGGCGGTAGGTCGGCATCACGTAGGCGTCGGCGAGCGCCTTCGTCTCGCGGGCTCGGTTGGTCACGGCAGCACCATGGTCCCGACGCCCTGGTCGGTGAAGATCTCGAGCAGGAGCGCATGGCCGATGCGGCCGTCGAGAAGATGGGCTTGCGGCACACCGCTTCGCATGGCCCCCACCGCGGCGCGGATCTTCGGGATCATGCCGTCGGACAGCTCGCCGCCGGCGAGCATCCGTTCGAGCTCGGCCACCTTGATCTGTGAGATCAGGCTCCCGGCGTCGCCGAGGTCGGCGTAGAGGCCGGGGACGTTGGTGAGGAAGACGATCTTTCGGGCTCCGACTGCTCCGGCAACCGCGGCCGCAGCGGTGTCGGCGTTGACGTTGCGGGGACCGTCGGGCCCCGACGCGACCGGCGCGACGACCGGGATGAACTCGCCCTGCATCAGCAGGCCGAGGACACTTGGCTCGACGCGCTCGATCTCGCCGACGTAGCCGAGGCGGCCTCCGTCGGCCGACCGTGCCACCAGCAGGGGTCCGTCCTCACCCGAGATCCCGACGGCCTGCCCGCCGTGGCGGTTCATCGCTGCCACGATCTCCTTGTTGATCTCGAGCAGCACCGAACGGACGATCTGCATCGTCGGTGCATCGGTGATGCGGCGGCCATCGACGAAGCTCGGTGCGATCCCACGCCGCTGCATCTCGGCGGAGATCTGCGGACCTCCTCCGTGGATCAGGATCGGGTTGATCCCGACAAAGCGCAGCAGCACCACGTCGGTGACGAGCGAATCCAGCAGCTCGGGATCCTCGATCACCTCGCCCCCGGTCTTGATGACCACCTTCGACCCGGCCCACTGCCGGATGTAGGGAAGCGCCTCGGTCAGGACCGCCGCCTTGGCAAGGGCCTCGATCATCGTCCCGACAGATCCTCCTCGTAGGCCGCGTTCAGGCGAACGTATCCGGGTGAGAGATCGGTCGTCAGGATCTCGGCCTTCCCGGCGCCCCGCCCGAGGTCGCAGCGGACCTCGACCTCGCGCCCTTCGAGGGCGGCTCGGGCCCTGACCACGTCGGCGTGGTGGGAGGGCGCGCCGCGATCGACCAGCTGCACCCCGCCCATCCAGATCGACAGCCGGTCCGCTTCGAGCGGAACCCCCGACCGCCCGAGCGCCGCCGCCACGCGCCCCCAGTTGGCGTCCGCACCGTAGAGCGCCGTCTTGACGAGCAGGGAGTCGGCGACGGTGCGGGCCGCCTGGGCGGCCTCGGCATCGCCGGCCGCCCCCTCCACCCGGATCCGCACCAGCTTCGTGGCTCCCTCGCCGTCGGCGACGATGGCCTGCGCCAGCCGCCGGCATACGGCGGCGAGCGCCGCGACGAACCCCACGGGTTCGGGAGTCACACCGGACGCGCCGTTCGCAATGACGATCACCGAGTCGTTCGTGCTCGTATCCCCGTCGATGGTGATGCGGTTGAACGAATCGTCGGCGGCACGGCGAAGGCCGGTGGCAAGCAGGTCCCGCTCCACCGCGGCGTCGGTCGTGATCACCGCGAGCATCGTCGCCATGTTTGGAGCGATCATCCCGGCTCCCTTGGCCATGCCACCGACGTGCCATCCGTCCGGGTGGGCGACCGAGGCGCGTTTGGGCACGGAGTCGGTTGTCATGATCGCGCGAGCCGCGAGCTCGTCGTCGCGGCCCAGCACTCTTGCCGCCTCGACGATCCCCTGCGCGATCGCGTCCATCGGGAGGTAGCTGCCGATCAGGCCGGTCGAGCAGACGAGCATCTCCTCCGGGGGGATGCCCGCCGCGGCGGCGGCCCCGTCGGCCATGCGCCCTGCGTCGTCGCGTCCCCGGCTTCCGGTCATCGCGTTGGCACAGCCCGAGTTGACGACGACCCCGCGGGCCCTGCCGCGTGCCGCGCCGAGCCGAACGCGAGAGACCTCGACCGGGGCGGCCGCCACTCGATTCGTGGTGAAGACCGCGGCAGCCGAGGCCGGCTGTTCCGAGATGACCAGGGCGAGATCGAGGTTGCCGCCGGCCTTGATCCCTGCGGCCACCCCCGAGGCCCGGAAGCCTGCCGCGGCGCAGACCCCGACCTCGCCGGCCGTGAGGCCGGCCGACGCGGTCACGGCATCATCCCGGGCTGGTCCAGCCCGGTCCCTTCATCGAGGCCGAGCATCAGGTTGGCGTTCTGCAGGGCCTGTCCCGCTGCTCCCTTCCCGAGGTTGTCGAGCGCGGCGAAGGCGAGAACCGTGCCGGTTCGCTCGTCCACCCGTGCGGTCACCTCGGCTCCGTTCGTGCCCGTCAGCCGCTTGGTCTCCGTCAGCTCGCCCTCCTCGAGAACCCGGATGAAGCGCTCCCCCGCGTACCGCTGCCGGAGCACGTCGATCACGTCCGCGGTGCCCGCCCCCGTCGCCAGGCGGCCCCTGCAAGTGACGAGCAGGCCGCGGGTCATCGGGACCAGATGCGGGACGAACGAGATCGTGACCGGCGCCCCCGCTGCACTCGCGAGCTCCTGTTCGATCTCGGGGATGTGCTTGTGACCGGTCACCGAGTACGGGCGCAGGTTCTCGTTCGCAGAGGCGAAGTCGAGCCCTTCACCGCCGGCTCTCCCCGCCCCCGAAACGCCCGACTTCGCATCGACGTGGATGCCCTCGAGCTCGACGACCCCTGCGGCAACCAGCGGCGCCAGCGCAAGGATGGTGGCAGCCGGATAACACCCCGGGTTGGCCACACGGTCGGCACCGGCGATCTCCTCGCGGCGCCATTCAGTGAGGCCGTACACCCATCGCCCGAGCTCATCGGGCCGTGGGTGCTCCTTTCCGTACCACCGGGCGTAGAGCGAGGGCTCCCGAAGGCGGAAGTCGCCTCCGAGGTCGACGATCTTGGCCGCCGGGAGCGCGGGCAGGATCGCCATGCTCTCCCCATGCGGCAGCGAGCAGAAGGCGACGTCGGCCTCCATGGAGGCGGCATCCTCGATCGAGACGAAGCCGAGGTCCCGGTACCCCGCAAGGTGGGGATAAAGGCCGGCCACCGGTGAGCCGGCGCGGGTCCCCGCCGCAGCGGCCACCAGCTCGATTCCGTCGTGGCGCGACAGGAGCCTGAGCAGCTCCCCGCCGGCAAAGCCGGAGGCACCCAGCACGATTGCCCGGGATCCCATTCAAGTCTTATACATTAGACTGAATATCTATGCAAGTGGTTCCACGGCGTGCCTTCCCGGGAACCCTGTGTCATCCTCGATGGGCGCGGACTTCGAGATCGGGGCGGCCGGGGGATGATCACCCGCGACATCGCATCGACGTGGGAGGGACTGCTGCCCTACGTCCCTCGGCTGGTGGTCGACTGGTTGCGCGAGAGTCCGGACGCAAGAACTCGTGAGCTCGACGGAACGTTCGCATTCTGCGACATCTCCGGCTTCACCAAGCTGGCCGAGCGCCTGTCGAAGAAGGGGAAGGTCGGGGCCGAGATCCTCACCGACACGCTCGCGTCGGTGTTCGCCGAGCTCCTCGAGATCTCCTACGAGAATGGTGGGGGCCTGATCAAGTTCGGCGGGGATGCGCTGCTGCTCTTCTTCTCCGGGCCCGGCCACGAGCTGCGCGCGTGCGAGGCCGCCGGCGGCATCCGCCGAAGGCTCCGCACCGTGGGACGGATCGAGACCGAGGGCGGGATCGTGGGGCTGCGGATCTCGATCGGAATTCACAGCGGCCTCTTCCACTTCTTCCTGGTCGGCGACTCGCATCGAGAGCTGGTGCTGTGCGGGCCCGCGGCGACCGAGTGCGTCCGGATGGAGGCGGCTGCCACGGCCGGACAGATCATGGTGAGCGAGGCGACCGCAGCCGCGCTCCCCCGTTCGGCGACGGAGCCGTCGCCTCCGGGAAGACTCCTTCGCAGAGTTCCGGATGCGGGCGAGGCCCCTGCGAGGTTCGAGGCGGTAGTGCCCGACGTCGACATCGCCGCCTTCCTACCGACCGCTGTCCGCCGGCACCTCCTCGATGGTGGCCACGAGCCCGAGCATCGCCGCGCGACCGTCGGCTTCCTGCACTTTGGTCGTGCCGACGAGCTGCTCGCGAAGGAAGGCGTCCCGGCGCTCGAATCTGCGCTCGACACGCTGATCAGCGACTGCCAAGCCGCCGCCGACGCGCACGACATCGCCTTCCTCGCCACCGACATCGCCGCCGACGGGGGGAAGGTGATCTTCTCGGCGGGTGTGCCACGGGCGATGGGGGACGACGAAGAGCGGCTGCTCCTGGCCCTCCGCCGGATCATCGACGTGCAGCGGCCGCTGGCCGTCCGCATCGGCGTCGCACGAGGCCACGTCTTCGCAGGAGACGTCGGCCCGCACTACCGACGCGTGTACACGGTGATGGGTGACACCGTAAACCTCGCCGCCCGGCTGATGGCCGCCGCAGAGCCGGGCCAACTCCTCACGACAGAACGCGTGCTCGACGCGTCACGTACCCGGTTCCGGGCGAAGCGTCTCGAGCCCATCCACCTGAAGGGCAAGGCAAAGCCGATCCAGCCCTGCACGTTGGGCGACCCCGTCGGTGCGGTCAAGGCCACCACCGAAGCGGCGCTGCCGTTGTTCGGCCGGGAGGAGGAGATCGCGCAGCTGCAGGGGATGCTCGACTCGGCACGGCACGGAGAGGGCCGGCTGCTCGAGATCGTGGGCGAGCCCGGCATCGGCAAGTCCCGGCTGGTCGAGGAGGTCCGGGCGCGGGCCGGTGGCATGACGGTGTTTCACGAGTCCGGCGACCTTTACCGCGCCAACACCCCCTACCATCCCTTCCGCTCGCTGGTGCTCGAGATCCTGGGAACCCGCTCGCGCGACGAGACCGGGCTGGCCCCGCTGCTGCGGGACAAGGTCGAGAGGGCCGCTCCCCAGCTCGTTCCGTGGCTGCCCCTGCTGGGCGCGCTGCTCGACCTCGAGCTCCCCCCCACACCCGAGACCGGTGCGCTCGACGAGAGCCGCCGAGCAGCCCGCCTTGCGGCGGTCACCGGCGAGTTCCTTGCCGCGGTTCTCACCGAGCCCGCAGTGCTCATCTTCGAGGACGCTCATTGGATGGACGAGGCCTCGGCCGAGCTGCTCCGCGCGATCACCGTCGAGGGCGCGCCGGGCCCCTGGCTCGTCTTGCTGACCCGGCGAGTGACCGATCGGGGCTTCGCCCCCCCGAAGGAGGGGGCCTGGACCGGCATGCACCTCGGACCCCTCCCGCCCGATCAGGCGGCGGCGCTGGTCGAGACCGCCTTCGACGACGACCCGCTGGCGCCGCACGAGGTCGTCGCCCTGGCCGAGCGCTCCGGCGGCAACCCCTTCTTCTTGCGGGAGCTGATGGCCGCTGCCAGAGCCGGCGCCGGCATCGAGTCGCTCCCCGACTCGGCCGAGGCGCTGGTGATCGCCCGCATCGACCGTCTCGACGCCACCGACCGGACGATCCTCCGCCACGCCTCCGTCATCGGTGCCAGCTTTGACGAGCGACTCCTCGACGCCGTGCTTCCGGAGGAGACCGAGCGGCCCGACGAGGCGGTGTGGACCCGACTCGGCGAGTTCCTCGACCGGCAGGGCGGGGGTTGGCGCTTCCGGCAGGCCCTCATCCGGGAAGCGGCCTACGAGGGTCTTCCCTTCGGAACGCGACGGGCGCTGCATTCCCGGATCGGAGACTTCATCTGCACCGTCGACGAGACCCCGGAGGAGGAGGCCGAGATCCTGGCGATGCACTTCTTCAAGGCACAACGCTACGAGGAGACCTGGCGGTTCGCGAGGGTCGCGGGAGAACGAGCGCGCCGAAAGTACGCCAACCTGGAGGCTGCGGAGTTCTACCGCCAGGCGCTGGAAGCGACCCGACGGGTCGGCGACATCGCTCCCGAGGAGGTGCTCCTGGTCTCGGAGTCGATGGGCGAGGCCCTCCAGATCGCCGGCGAATACCGCAAGGCCGCCGACGCCTATCGGGCTGCCCGGCGGCTCGTCTCGGATCGAACCGCCGAAGCCCGCCTTCTCCTGAAAGAGGCGAGGATTGCGGAGCGCGTCGGACGCTTCTCGGATGCAGTGCGACTCATTCGGCGTGGTCAGCGCGCTCTCGAGGGCGACGATCACCCCGCGTCGGCCGAGCGGGCACAGCTGACGGTCGGGTACGCCGCGATCCGTCATGCTCAGGGACGTCATCGGGAGGCGATCCGTTGGTGTGAGATGGCGATCGCCGAGGCGGAGAGGGCCGGAGATCGAGAGGCGCTCGCCCATGCCTACTCGCTCCTGGACCTGGCGCGGGCCTCCCTCGGGATCGCCGGCGGCCACGAATACTCGTGGAAGGCGCTTTCCATCTACGAGGAGATCGGGGACCTGGGAGGGCAGGCAATCGTCCTGACGAATCTTGGTGCGTACGCCTACTACGACGGGCGATGGAACGATGCCGTCGAGCTCTACGAGCGAGCTCGCAAGGCCGAGGAGCGGCGCGGCGACGCGGTCAATGCCGGCTTGGGGACGTTCAACGTCGCCGAAATCCTCTGCGACCAGGGACGCCTGACCGAAGCTGAGCGCCTTCTACGGCAGTCCCTCCGAGTGTGGCGAGCGGCGGGGTTGCGCTACGGGATTGCCAAGGCACTCAGCCAGCTCGGCGTCGTGATGGCGCGGCTGGGGCGATTCGACGACGCCCTTATTTCTCTGCGCGAGGCAGGGGCGGAGTTCCTCCACACGGGGAGCAAGGAGGGAGTGGTGGAGGTCAACACTCGCGTCACCGAAACCCTGCTGCGCAGCGGCGACGCGGCGGGAAGCCACACGATGGCCCTCGAGACCCTGGCGCTCACCGAAGAGATGGGCGGATTCCACCTTGCGGCGCCCACAATTCACCGGCTTCGAGGCTATGCACTCCTCGACCTCGGACAGGCCGAGGAAGCTCGGGAGGCGCTGGAAGAGAGCCTGCGCCTCGCACGGGGGCAGGGAATGCCCTACGAGGAGGGGCTTACCCTTCGCGCCCTCGTCCAGCTCGCCCGCACCCAAGGGCGGGACACTGCGGCCCTCGAGGGCGCGAGCGCCGAGATCCTCGAGGGGCTCGGCGTGGTGGCGGTTACGGATCCCGTCCCGCCCCGGCCTCGCGGCGTGGCCACCACGACAGGTTCAGACGGGCAGCCGTTCGAAGTCCGGCCACCCGTCCGCTCCGATTTCGATTCCGGCTCCCCCGATCCGGCCGGCTAGTTCCACCGGGTGTAGGGATCGCCCGGGACCTTCAACACGACCGCCACGATGTCGCCGCCCTTGGTCTTGTTCTGGCTCGACACGCAGAACGGGGCAGGATCGAGGACTCCCGGCTTCTTGCACGGCGGAACGAGTACGGGCGGATCGCCCGCGTTCACGTTGATATAGACATCGGGATGCACCGCACCCTGGTCGAGAGGGACGGCGGTCTTGTCGAGGATAAGGGTGTATCTCAAGACGGTCCCCTCCACGGCCACGCAACTCGAGTCGAAGAACACGGTGTTGCTGAGGCAGAGGTTGCCGTCGCACTCGGTCAGCGGCTCGCTCGACTCGTCCGCGTAAACGAAGGTCGTGCCGGTCGTGTCGCATGCCGGCCACTCGACAGACCAGCTCGTGGGGTTCGCCGAGGTGGCGCCGCCAGAGGGATCGCTGAGCTTCGGGCACTTCGATCCCTGGCACTTGGCGGCCGCACCGGTGACATCGAACGAGTCGGAGATCGCCGGGTCGAACTTGGAGGCAGAAGCCCGGAGCGTGAACGCACCCGGTAGATCGACGCGCAACTCAGGGAACGAGGCGACCCCGCCCACGGCGCCGGCCACGTTCCCGTAGACCTTCGCGCCCGCCGGACCGCTCTCGATCGAAATGGTGACGGTGTCGTCGGCATTGGTCATCAAGGTTCCGCTGCCGTTGACCAGCCAGACCTCTACCGCCGGCGTGATGGGCTTGCCCGCGACCGTGTCTGCGAAACCACCGCCGCCGCTCGGCTGCACATTGAAGACCAGATGCGGGCCCGCCGCGGCGCTGGGGGCGACGGGAATCAGAAGACCCGCCGCAAGAATCGCCAGGATGAAGCTCCAGATTCGGACCCGATGAGAGCCCCGGGACGCAACCCCCCCGTCGCCGGTCCCGCCTGACGACGCCTTCCGTCGATGCCAGTGTGTATTCATCCGCCCTCCCTCAGATCAATGCGACTCCAGGCGCGGCGCACGACACGCGTTTGCAGCGATGGAGAGACTCGTCCCCCGGGTCGTGCGTCAATTGTCGCGCTCCCTCGCCCGATCAGCTCTTAAATCTTGCTAACGCAGTTGGCAGCCAAAATCTTTCAGCCCGCAGCGGACCAGGCAATGGGGGCAGCACCCCCAATGGGGGGTGGGGCTGGTACCAACCACACCGGGGGGAAAGCTCCTCCGCGAACGCCTTGAACTGCTGAATGCCGACCTTCCGCCGCGCATTCGCAGCCAGCAACGGTTGAGCCGAACGACCCTCGCCCCTAGAGTGGGCTCAGGCGGCAGCCGGCCGGGGGGACGGGATGAGAGCGGAGTACGCGTTCGTCGCCGAGGGGGCCGACGTGCAGTCGGGGCTGTTCTACGTCGTTCGCGGCGGCACCGACATCTGGTACACCGCATCCCACGTCTCCTTCCCGGTCGCGATCGGCCCGATGAGCTTCGTGGTCCGGCTGGTCGGCCAGCCTGGCGAGGTGGGTCTTCCGACACCCGTCACCTTCACGATAGTGGACGCCGACGGAAGGTCGATCGGGGTCGAAGGCAGCGGAGAGATCACCTTCAGCCCCCATCCCATCGACCGCACCCGCTCCGGAGGCGCGCTGATGCACTTCCGGATGGGATTCCAGGTCCCCGCGCCGGGTGCCTACCTCTTCGAGCTCCACTCCGGCGACGCCCGGCTGTGCCAGGTCCCCTTCTGGGTGGTGGAGGGGCCCCCGGGCCAGCCGGCCGAGGAGCCCTAGCGGCTCGCTTCGCTCCCCGGTCCAGGCTGGAAAAGCAAGGGGCGGCCTCCGGCCGCGGTCCTCAATGTCGGCCCGCCTCGCCTCGCTCGGCGAGCCGAGGCTTCGCCGGCACTCTACACCGGCAGGCGCCTCACCGCCCTCAGCGCACCTCCCCTTCGAAGCGCTCTCGGATCGCCGACGCGATCGCATCGCGGGCCGCCACGGCCTCGTCCTGCGACAAGGTTCGGTCCGGCCGCCGGAACGCCAGCGACAGGGCCACGCTCTTGCGATCCACGCCGACCTGCTCGCCGCGGTAGACGTCGAAGATGCGAGCGTCCTCGAGAAGCTCGCCCCCGGCCGCACGTGCCTCGGCGAGAAGATCGGCGGCGGGCACCTCGTCGGGAACCGACACCGCGATGTCGAGGAGCACCGCGGGAAAGCGCGGCGTCTCCCGAACCTGCGGCGGCGACCCTGCCACCTCGAGGAGGGCGCCGAGATCGATCTCCGCGAGCTGGGCACGATAGGGAAGGTCCCAGGCCTGGGCAGCCTCCGGCGCGAGCTCGCCGAGGATGCCCAGCACCCGCCCTGCTGCGCGCACCTCGGCCGAGCGTCCGGGGTGGAACGGCACGAAGGCCGCGTGCGCGAATTCGGCGCCCGGCACACGAAGCGCCGCGAACATCGTCTCGAGGCAGCCCTTGAGACCGAAGAGGTCGTGCTCGCGGGCCGGCGTGTGCCACTGGGGCGGGACCGGACCGTGCAGGACGATCCCGAGCCGTTCCGGCTCGCGGGGTAGCAGCTCATCCGAGGGGAGGAAGCAGCGGCCGACCTCGAACAGCCGCACGTCCAGGTTGCGGCGAGCGACGTTGCGCGCGACCGCGGCGAGGAGACCGGGCAGCAAGCTCGGCCGGAGCAGCGATTCGTCCTGGGTGATCGGGTTGGCGAGCCGGACCGGGGCGGTGGCGGGGTGGCCCTCCGGGTAGTGCATCCGGTCGAGGTCGGCGGGCCCCAGCAGGCTCGTGGTGTAAGCCTCGCAGAGCCCGGCCCCCGCCAGCGCGGTTCGCACCTGCCGCACCAGCCGCTGCTCCCTCGTGAGCCGCCCGGCTCGGTGGCGACCGAGGGGCAACGAGGAGGGGATGCGGTCAAAGCCGACCACCCGGGCCACCTCCTCGACGAGGTCCTCCTCCGAGGTGAGGTCCGGACGGCGCGTCGGGGCGACCACCCGGATCAGCCCGTCCTCCCTCGAGACCTCGAGCGAGACGCGCTGAAGCGCGCCGGCCATCTCCCCCACGTGCATCTTGGTGCCCAGCATGAGGTTGGCACGCTCCGGCCGGAGGAGGATGATCCGGGGCCGAATGGGGTGGGGATGCCGATCGATCACGCCGCCGGCCACCAGTCCGCCGGCCCAGTCCTGCATGAGGCTGCAGGCGTAGTCGGCCGCAGCGTGAACGGCCTCGGGATCGGCCCCCCGCTCGAAGCGCGCCGAGGCCTCGGTCCGCAGGGCGTGCCGACGCGAGGTGCGCAGGACAGATGCCGGGTCGAAGTAGGCCGACTCGAGCAGGATGCGCTCGGTCGTCTCCGACACCTCGCTCTCCTTTCCGCCCATGATCCCGGCAAGGGCGACGGGACGCTCGGCATCGGCGATCACGAGGTCGTCGGGATCGAGGGCGCGGTCCCCTCCGTCGATCGTGTCGAGACGCTCCCCCGCGCGCCCACGGCGGACCACGATCGCCGACCCGCTCAGCACGTCGAGGTCGAAGGCGTGCATCGGGTGGCCCGTGACGATCAGGGCGTAGTTCGTCGCGTCGACGATGTTCGAGACCGCGCGAACCCCTGCGGCGGCAAGCCGCCGCTGCACATGCTCAGGGGAGGGTCCGTGAACGACGCCGGTCATCACGCGGGCGAGATAGCGAGGGCATCCCGCGGCGTCCTCGATGACCACCGACGCCACCGACGACGCCGGCTCTCCGCCCATGTGGAGCCGTGGCTGAGGGACGCGAACGTGGGCCCCGGTCAGCGCCGAGACCTCCCGAGCGATCCCGAGCAGGCTCATCGCGTCGGGGCGGTTCGGCGTGACCTCGACCTCGAAGATGACGTCGTCGAGGCCGAGCACCTCGACCACCGGGCGTCCGGGTTCAGCCCCGGCGGGAAGGATGAGGATCCCGGTGTGATCGTCGCCGACCCCGAGCTCGAATGCCGAGCACAGCATCCCGTCGGAGACCTCGCCGGCGATCCGCCGCTGCTCGATCAGCATGCCGTTGGGCAGCCGCGCCCCGGGCAGCGCCAGCGGGACCCTGTCGCCCATCCAGAAGTTTCGGGCGCCTGCGATGGCGCGGCGCGTCTTGCCACCACCGATGTTCACGTCGGCGATCACCAGCTTCGTGGAGCGGGGGTGGTCGGCGACGGTGAGCACCTCGGCCGCGACGACGCCCTCGATGCCGGCCCCCGGCCGATGGATCGACTCCACCTTGAGCCCGAGCGAGGTGAGCCCCTCGGCAAGCTCCTCCGGGGGGCGCTCCAGCGCGACGAAGTCCGCCAGCCACGACAGCGGCACCCGCATCAGAACGACTCCAGGAAGCGCATGTCCGACTCGTAGAACCACCGGATGTCGGGTACGCCGTAGCGCAGGAGTGCGATCCGCTCGGCCCCCATCCCGAAGGCGAACCCGGTCACCTCGGGGTCGTAGCCGACCGCTCGGAACACGTTGGGGTGGACCATGCCGGCACCCATGATCTCGATCCACCCCTCCCCCCGGCAGGTGCGGCATTGGATCGTCCCGGCGCCTTGGCCGCGCCCGCTCTTCGGGCGGGGGTCGACGACCCCCGTGCCGTCGCACACGAAGCAGGAGACGAGCACCTCGGCGGACGGCTCGGTGAACGGGAAGTAGTGCGGAACCATCCGGACCCGCAGCCGCTCCCCGAAGAGGGCCTGCGCGAAGGCCTCGAGCGTTCCCTTCAGGTCGGCGAACGAGATGCCCTCGTCGACCGCGAGGCCCTCGACCTGGCTGAAGACCGGAAGGTGCGTCGAGTCGGCGACGTCGCGCCGGAACGTACGGCCCGGAACGACGACGTACACCGGAGGCTTGGTCGCCTCCATCACGCGGATCTGCACCGGCGACGTGTGGGGCCGCAGCAGCGCCTGCCCGTGCGCGTTCGGCTCGAGGTAGAGGGTGTCCCACATGGAGCGAGCGGGGTGGTCGGCCGGCATGTTGAGGGCTTCGAAGCTGTAGTACTCGCTCTCCGCCTCCGGACCTTCGACGGCGTTGAAGCCGAGCCCGACGAAGACGTCGATGATCTCGTCGACCACCTGCGTGATGGGGTGCAGATGCCCCGCAGAGGGCCGACGCCCCGGGAGCGTGACGTCGAGGCGCTCCACGTCGAGCCGGGCGGCGCGCTCGCCGCCGGCCAGGAGCTCCGTGCGCTTGCCGATCGCATCGGTGATCGCCGCACGGGTCTCGTTGGCGGCCTTGCCGACCTCTCGCCGCACCTCGGGCGGCTGCCCGCCGAGGCCGGAGAGGATCTCGGCGAGGCGGCTCTTCCGTCCGAGAAAGCGGATCTCGAGGTCGCGTAGCCGAGCCGAGTCTTCGGCCGACTCGATCTCGGCTAGGGCGCCGTGACGGATTTCGTCGAGGGCTGCCTTCGCCTCCTCGGGTGTCACCTGCACGACTCCTTCCGGTGAATGGCCGCGCGGGGCTTCAAAGGCGGGGCGCGGTCCACCGATTGTTTCAGATCAACCGCGCTCCGTCCGGGTGGGGGATCCCCTCGGGATCAGCCGCGCCGCCCGTTCGCGCTCTCCGCCGTTGGCAGCGTGAACCTGAACTCGGCTCCGCCGCCGGGAGCCTCCTCGACCCAGATGCGGCCCCCGTGGGCCTCGACCAGCCCCTTCGAGATGTAGAGGCCCAGCCCCGTCCCCGACGGGCGGCCGCCCCCACGCCGGAAGAACTTGCTGAACACCTGGACGCGCTGGTCGACGGGAATGCCCTCGCCCTGGTCGGCCACGCTCACCGTCACGTACTCGCCGTCGCGGCTCCCCGAGACCGTCACCGCACCCGCGCCCGTGTACTTCACGGCGTTCTCGAGCAGGTTGGTCAGCACCTGCTCGACCTTGTCCGGGTCGGCGTACACCTGGGGAAACCCGTCGGGGAAGTCGAGCGAGAGCTGGTGATGCTCGGTGTCGTGCTGGATCCTCGCCGTGATCCGCTCCGCGAGCGTCGGCAGGTCGACATTCTGCCGTCGAAGCTGGAGGCGTCCTGCCTCGATTCGGCTGACGTCGAGCAACTCGCCGATCAGCCTGGTGACGCGATCGGCGTCGGTGTTGATCGTGAGAAGGAGATGCTTCTTGGTCTCCTCGTCGAAGCGGTCCCACTTCGCGAGCAGCGTCGAGGTGAAGCCCTTGACGGAGGTGAGCGGCGAGCGCAGCTCATGACTCACCGCCGAGATGACCTCGGACTTGGCGAGGTCGATCCGTTTCCTCCGGGTGATGTTTCGTCCCACCGCCACGGTCCGGACGATCCGCCCGGCGCCGTCTCGCTGAAAGGTGCACGCGACCCCAAGCCAGATCTCGGCACCGCGCTTCGTCGTGACGAGCAGCTCCTGCTCGGGCATCCCTTTCGTGATGCGGAGCACCTGCCGGTAGTCACCCGGTCCGATGCAGCAGGGATTTCCGTTGGTGTCCTTGGGACGGAGAAGCTCGTCGACGTGGGATCCCGTCACCTCTCCGGCATCCCACCCCAGCAGCCGTGGTGCGGCCCCGAGCCACGCCTGCACTCGCTTGTGCCGATCCCAGACGATCACGGCGTCGGGGAAGGCGCCGACGACGTCGCCTACGTCCGCCATGGCTCCTCTTGATGCCGGCCGGATGGCCTGCTCTCCCCGTGGGGAGCGCGGCGCTGGCGCGATGCCTCGAACAAGAACAGGGCGGCAGCAATCGCGACGTTGAGCGAGTCGGCGGCGCCGCGCATCGGGATCGATGCCGTGAGGTCCAACTCCTCCTCAACCTCTCTCGGGAGGCCCCACGCCTCATTGCCGAACACGAGAACGGAGGGGACCGTGAGATCCAGCCGGTCGTACGCCCTCGATGCCTTGGGATCGGCACCGACCCGCTGCAGCCCACGTTCGCCAAGCCGTCGCAACAACCAGGGTAACGCAACTATCCGGGCGAAGGGGACATGGAACACAGCTCCTGCGGCGGCGCGCACCACCTTGGGGTTGTACGCGTCGACGGTCCCCTCTCCGAGAAACACCGCCCCCGCTCCGACCGCCCATGCCGTGCGGAGCATCGTCCCGAGGTTTCCGGGGTCGCGGATGTCTGCCAGGGTGACGGCGAGGTCGAGCTCCGAGTCGAGGAGCTCGTGCGCCGGCACGTCCACGAAGGTCGTGATCCCAATCACGCCGGGGGGGGTGGTGGCGTCGGAGATCGCTCGCATGACCTGCGGCGTCACCTCGAACACCCGGAGGTGGCGCCCGGCGGCTGCCAGCATCTCCTCGACCCGGGCGCGGGCCTCCTCAACCGCGAAGACTGCCTCGATGGGCCGGCCGGAGGCGAGCGCTTCCCGCAGGCCGGTGAACCCTTCGACCAGGAACGCGCGGACCTTGTCGCGCACTCCTCGCTTGCGAAGCTTTCTGGCTCGCTCGACGTGGGGATTGCGGATGCTGGTGATCACGGTGCAAGCGGGTCGCTTCGCTCCCCGGTACGGGCTGGAAAGGCAAGGGGCGGCCTCCGGCCGCGGTCCTCAATGTCCGCCCGCCTCGCCTTGCTCGGCGAGCCGGGCCTCCGGCCGCGGTCCTCAATGTCGGCCCGCCTCGCCTTGCTCGGCGAGCCGAGCCTCCGGCGGCGTCGTTCAATGCCGGGAGGGCCTCGCTTTGCTCGGTGAGCCGGGCCCAGCTTGAGGTGCGCCCCTGGTGTGCTCTCGTCCCCAAACTTGTTTCATTCGCACGAACTTCGGCTCCGCAAGCGTCTACCCCGGTCCCGAGACTTCGCTCGGAACCGGAGGCCCCTTCGGGGCAGCACTGGAGTTCTGAGCGCGGGCGATCGTAGTGTCCCCGGACATGGACAAGCTCAGCGAGCGGTACGGGGATCTTCTGAGGAGCAGCTACGGCTCTTCAACGACCTCGGCATCGCCACAAACGCAAACCGAGCCGCATGACAACATTTTGATGCTCCTATAGATCGTCAAGTCGATCTACGGGGTCATGGGGATGCTCGGTGATGCCGGGACTGGGAGCAGCCCGAACACTTCCCGCGCGAGGAAGCGCTTGAGGCAGCGGATGATCTCCTTCTTGGACAGGCCCTCCTTGGTCCGCCTCGTCACGTACGCGACGGTTGGCTCGTGCCAACGCATGCGGACGATCACCACCCGGTAGAGCGCGGCGTTCGCCTGGCGGTTGCCGCCGCGGTTGAGGCGATGACGGTTGGTCTTGCCCGACGACGCAGGGATCGGGCAGGCACCACACAGCTTGGCGAAGGCTGCCTCCGACCGGACCCGGTCGGTGTTGTCGCCGGCGGTGACCAGCAGCTCGGCGGCCGTGTCGAATCCG
>JBOGWP010000035.1:0-4061 GCA_050693875.1 Actinomycetota bacterium | reverse complement strand
TCCCCAACAGCCACAGGAGCTTTGGGGCATCCCCGACCGCAGGAAGGCCTGCTGACCAGCGGAAACATCCCTACGTCCGTCAGTGGCGAGCTGACGTTCTTGCCACAGTGCGGAAGACGGGTCTAGGTGGTCGAGGTTCGCGCGAGGGCGGTCTGTTTGGATCCGGTGACCGGACTGGCGAATCCGGCTGAGTCTCCACGCCACCGCCCAGCCCGCGCGACGTACCCGAGGCTGTGGTCCGCGCTGCCGACTCCCAAAGCGCGGCGCAGATGCCTATCACCCTGGCACGGCTGGGCCGAGGTCTCCTTCCGCGATGGGTCGGCCAACGTGCCGTGTGTTGTGGCCCACTCGCCCACGCCGGAACGGGACATCCATTCTTTCGAGGTGGTGACTTGTCTCTCGTCTCCCGCCGCCGGCTGTCTGCCGTTATTCCAGTGGGTAGAATGCACTCTATGTCCGAGATGACGCCGTCGATCCCGTCTGGCGACGCCGACCACGGGGAAGGCCTCGGTCTCTTCGACGGCTTCGAAGGCTACGTCACACCCACGCAGGAGGACTACAGGCGGGTACTGACGAGCGGCTTGGTCATCCCGGACGCTAATGTCCTGCTGAACCTGTACCGGTATACGAATGACGCTCGGGATGACCTTCTCGCCGTACTGGACCGCCTCGGTGATCGGCTGTGGGTCCCCCATCAGGTACTTGTCGAATTCTGGCGTAACAGGGAGTCGGTTCTGCGCGATCCGCGTGACACGCTCAAAACGGTTAAGGAGTTGACAGATCACCGGGACAAGGCAGTTAGGGCGTTCCAGACATGGGCCAACCGGGTTTCTTTGGCCTCAGAACGCTCCAAGGCCCTTCTCGTCGGATTACAGCAAGGGTTCGATGCAGTGATGTCCGGTGTTGACGAGTTCACGGATACCTCAGCGATGGACTCCGCTCGTGACACGAACACTGACCCCGTGGTTGAAAGACTAGAACCGATCTTGAGAGGGCGCGTTGGCGCCCCGATGGCCCGCGAGGATCATAAAGATGCGGTCGTCGAGGGATTGCGACGTGTTGACGCACAAGAGCCTCCTGGATACAAGGACAAGAGGAAGGACGATGACGGAGCTGCTGGCGACTACCTCATCTGGGAGCAGGTACTTCGTAAGGCCGAACGGCAACCTTGTAACGTTCTCATCGTCACCGGTGACGGTAAAGAGGACTGGTGGCGTGAAGAAGGCGGGGAACGTCGAGGTCCCCGCATCGAGCTCGTCCAAGAGATGCGATTGCGGTCAAGCTGCCGGCTCTTCATGATTCGCCCAACCCAGCTGATGGACTACGCACGCACCGCTCTGGAGGTGGTAGTCCGCGACGAGTCAGTGCAGGACGCCGAGCGTGTCGACAAGTTTCTGGCCGAAGCCGAAGCGACGCTCCCGGGTGGTGGATGGGACGTCGAGTCCGTGTCGGACTTGCTAACAAGGCTCGCCAACGAGGCCCCGGTGCAGGAGGCTGCCATTCGACTTGCGGCCACACAGGCCGGATTCGTTAGTCGAGAACAGGTGTACAAACTCGGCAACTACCCGGAAGACCGAAGCCTCCGCGGGTTCACGAGACCAATCAATCGCATCACACAGCAATTCCGTGACGACGGAACCGTCGCCGAAGGTGCCGTCGATGTCCTATGGACCGTCTACAACGAGGAGTCGCCCGGGGTGGGGTGGGCTGCTGGGTTCCGGGTCCGCCCCGAAGTTCTGCCGTTTATCGAGCCTCGGCCCTCTTCCCAAGAACCGGAGGTGTAGGCCCAGGAGGCGGAGGCAACGCCTTGGCTTCCTCGACACGGGACGACGCGCGAGCGGCCGATGGAGACCGTGGCAGCGCTTCCTGGAAGCGTCCCAGCGTCTTGGTGTGCCCAATCTGTGCCCAAATCAGACATCCATCAACGCACATACGATCCTCGACATGCTCTTGAGCTGCACTTTCCCGCGTGGGCCAGGGACTCGAACCCTGCCCGCCGGATTAAAAGCGCAGCCCGCTTCCGGCCGCAATGGTACCCCGCCCGAGGTACCGTGAGTACCCTCGCCCGCTGTCCTCCGGCCGGCCTCCTCATGCCGGATCGCCAGTTGCGCCGGATCGCGTCCACGCCGTGACCCGCCCGTGATCTCCGGAGGACAATCAATCCGGCACGAGCCTCCTGGGCCGTCCTCCGGCGCCCCCTACCACGGCCCACCGGGGGATCAAGGGAGGGGGAGGGGATGCCAGGCTCTGCAGCCTGCTCCCTCCATACCATGCCGACCCTCCGCAGTCTGCTCGCGCCCGGCGCGTTCTAGTTCCCTCCCTTGACCCCCCTCTGCGTGGGCCGTGGTCGCTGATCGATGGCCGGCCCGGTTCGAAACCGGGGCCGGCTTCGCCTCCGAGCGGGGGCGGCGGGCTCCCCGAGTGCGGAGGAGGAGGGCATGGGCGAGCAGGAGATCGACCGGCTCGACTGCGGGTGCGAGTTCACGTGGCCCGAGGGGCGGCTCGTGTCGTGGTGCGGCGAGCACACCGCTGCCATCCGGATCCAAGGCGGCGACCCCGACCGGCTGTTCCGCTGCGGCGAGTGCGGCTTCGTCTCGGAGCGGTGGGAGCGGCTGGAGCAGCACTTCTACGGCGTCCACCTGGGCGTCCGCTGCGCGTAGGCGCCGACCGAGCCGGTTCCGGCCGGGGGCCCTCGGCGCGGTCTCGTCTTGCCGGCGAGGGCACGAACAGGGCACACAAGCCGTTGGAACGGGGGCGCACCGGCTGGGATGGCGGGACCCGTACCGCGTCGGGAATGTGCTGGTCACGACCTGCTGCCCGCCGCTCCCCCAGCTCAGAGCGATGACGCCGAACGTCCCGACCCGCGTTACCAAGGCGAGGGTCGACGCTCGCCCCCTCGCACCGGGGCGGGCCACAAACATGCCACTCGGCCGTGGCAAGCGATGTCGAGCGACGAGAACTCGTGGCAAGCCGCAAACCGCACCCGACCAGCCGGAACGGCTATCAGCGCAGGTCAGCTGGGGTCGCCCGCCATTCCTGATAAGGGTGAGGTCCCTGGTTCGATTCCAGGTAGCTGGAACGTCTTGCTCCGTTCGCGACCGTCCGGACCCACATAGCGAGCCCGCCACCGGTCTTTCGCCCGCTGGATGTGAGCCATCAGAAGGCGCCGTACGCGCCTTGCGACGCCGCCTTCCGGGCGTCGAGCCAACGCTCCAAGTTCGCCGGGTCAAACCGGAGGTGACGACCGACCCGGATAGGCCGGGGGCCCCTCTCCACGGTGGCGCCACTGGTAGATCGTCCCGACCGGGACCTGCAGCATGCTCGCCAGCTCCACCACCGAAAGCAGTGCCCAGGCCGGCGCTCTGCTCCTTCGCCGAAGCCTCGTTCTTTTTCACTGGTTCTCCTTTTGCTCGCTCACGCTCACGCCGCTCCCGTCCTCGTGTAGAACACGTTCCCCCCTCGAGGCCGCCAGGCAGGAGCTACTTCAAGGGGTGAAGGTCGGCCTCGCCTCCGCGCTTTCCTCCCTGCCGCTTCCCGTCTGCGTCCGGCGGGACGGTGACCGGCGAATCGGGGATGGGTCGTCAGCTGGGGTGAGACTATCGGTCCTCCTCACGTTCGCGTGGGTAGCTTCACCGTGATCCCACCGCAGCACAGGTAGATCATCGAGATGATCGCGTGGGCAGAGTGATGTCCGTAGCCGCGGTGGTTGATGAGGCGGATCTTGGAGGCGAGGCCTTCGAGCTTCGAGTTCGACAGTCCGAGCTCGATCGCCGCCAGGATCCCCTCCCGATGCTTGCGAATGGTCTTCGACAATTTGATGAACGCGGGGATCCGGCAGCGGCAGGCCCAGCCCAGCCAGGCGACGAGGCGCTGTCTGGCATGGGTGGGGTCTTTCAGCTTGTAGAGGTCGCGCAGGGCCTCCTATCTGTTAACTGGCCTTGGAGGTCGGTGCTGGAGATGATGGATGGGCTGACAATCCGGGTTCCGTCCATCCCCAGGCCCAATACTCACCGGGAGGAGGAACGGATGGAGCTTGCCGCGGTGCCCACCGAAGAGGGCCA
>JBOGWP010000034.1:0-14088 GCA_050693875.1 Actinomycetota bacterium | reverse complement strand
CACGGCGTTCCTCGTCCGACAACACCAGCTCAGCCTTCGGCCGCCCTCGCGGGCGCGGCGTGCGAGAAGGGGAAGAAGTAGACATGCTGAGTCGCCTAGCATATTCACGGTGAACTATGGGGACAGGGGCACTAGATGTGGTTGACATATAGATGCAAAACACACTGATGATCTGGGCCCGGCTCGCATTAGCATCTCGGTCCGCCCGAACTAACGTCGATTGGCGCGCGTCCACGCCACGAGACGGAGCGGAAATTCCCTGCCGACGGACCGAAAGGAGCACGTGATGCGCCGTCCTCTTGCCACACTCTTGATCCTCGTCGCGCTGATCGGCGGAGCCTGTCAGCGTACGCAGGAACCCAAGAGGGAACCAGCCGCAAAACCCGATCTCAACGCGACGGTGCGGATCGCCGCAGCGGAGGATCAGTGGCCCGGCCCTGAGAGCGGTCCCGGCGTGAAGTCCGACCACTTCGCCTACCCGCTCAACATGAACGTCCACGACACGCTCATCATCCTGGCGTCCGATTACAGCCTGAAGCCGGGGTTGGCCGAGAGCTGGGAGCTGATCGAGCCGAGCACGTGGCGGTTCCACCTGCGCAAGGGGGTCAAGTTCCACAACGGGCAGCCGTTCACCGCGGACGACGTCGTCTGGACCTGGGGCGAGCGGATGGCCCAGGGCCAGACGGTCGACACCATCTCGAGCACGCTCGGCTACGGGGACAAGCCGCCGCGGCCCTGGCAGGAAGCGGTGAAGAAGATCGACGAGTACACGGTCGATTTCATCCCGAAGTCGCCCAACCTTCGCCTGCCGGAGCAGATCGTGCACCCGGAGGGCTCGATCGTCCCGAAGGGCATGCACCTCGAGCAGGGGGTGGGGGCGGGCCCGTTCAAGCTCGTCGAGTACAAGGCCAAGGAGAGCGGGGTCTTCGAGCGGTACGACGACTACTGGGGACCGAAGGCGAAGGTGAAGCGCATCGAGGTGCGCTTCCTGCCCGATCCGCAGACGAGAATCGAGGCGCTGAAGGCAGGGCAGGTCGACCTCATCCTCGACGTTCCGCAAGACGCGGTCTCTACACTCGAGGACCGGTTCCGGATCGTTCGCTCCAAGCCGGGCCGCAACCAGCTCATCTACATCAAGCGAAACCCGCGGCCGGACTCTCCCTTCAACCTCGGCGCCGACAAGACGGTTCGCCAGGCGGTGGCGCTCGCCCTGGACAACAACACCTATGTCGACACCGCGCTCGAGGGCGAGGCCGAGCCGGGGCGGTGGATGGCGCCCGCCTCGGTCCTGGGCAAGAGCGCCGAACTGGTCAAGGCCCCCAAACGCAACCTCACGAGGGCCCGTGAGGTGCTCGAGGCGGCCGGGTGGAAGGCGGGGGGCGACGGGATCCGGGTCAAGGACGGCCGGAGGCTGTCCCTGACGATCATCGGATGGGCCGAGATCGCCGACGCCTCGTTCCAGGTGATCCAGGCGCAGCTGAAGGAGGCCGGGATCGAGGTCACCATCAAGAAGTCGGCCGACCAGGCGGCCTACAGCGCCTACCGGACCGCAACGGAGTTCGACCTCAATCTCGAGTTCCCGAACCAGAACGACGGGAACCCGGCGTTCCTCCCCGTGCTGCGGTTTTACTCGAAGAACGCCACCGCGGCCCCCTATGCTCCCGCCGGCGAGTTCGATACCTGGGCGGAGAAGGCCCTCGCGGCCAAGACGAGAGACGAGGTCCAGAAGGCGTCCGCCGAGATGATGCGCATCCTGGAGGAGCAGGAGTTCATCGTCGTCCCGGTGGCGGGCGTCTACCGGATCTACGCCATGACGAAGGATGTGAACCTCGAGGACTCCCACCCATCACAGAGCAACCAGAGGTGGGTGACGCTTTCGAAGATCACGTCCTCCTGAGGGGTGAGGCGTGAGGGCGTACATCGCCCGGCGCCTCCTCCAGGCGATCCCGACACTGCTCGGGCTCTCGATCCTCATCTTCACGCTCGTCTCGCTGGCCCCGGGCGATGCCGCCGAGGAGTACGCCCGGCGAAGAGCGCCGGCGGGGGAGGCGACGCCCGAGCAGATCCAGCGGGCCCGCGAGGAGCTGGGCCTCGATCGTCCGGCAGTCGAGCAGTACGTGCGATGGCTGCGCGGCTTCGCGAGGGGCGACCTCGGCCTGTCCTTCTCGACGCGGCGGCCGGTGTGGGAGGAGATCGTGGGCCGGGTCCCGGCCACCCTCGAGCTGGCGACCGTGGCGTCCGCCCTCATGGTCCTGCTCGCCCTCCCACTCGGGGTCGCAGCGGCCGTGTCGCATGGGCGGCTGTCCGACCACGCCATGCGGTTCGGCGCCCTCGCGGGGGCGTCGATCCCCGGGTTCTTCCTCGCGTACATCCTCATCGCCGTCTTCGCCACCCGGCTGGGGCTGTTTCCCGTCGCGGGGCGCCAGGGGTGGTCCAGCCTCTTCCTGCCGGCGCTGACGCTGGCGCTCGGTCCGATCGCCCTGACCTCGCGACTCTTGCGCTCCAGCCTGCTGGAGGTGCTCTCGGAGGACTACATCCGCACGGCGTCGAGCAAGGGGCTCGCCCGCCCGCGGGTGGTGGTCAAGCACGGCCTGCGCAACGCCGCCATCCCGGTGGTCACCGTCTTCGGGGCGGTGCTGGGCCGCCTCCTCGAGGGTGCGGTGATCGCCGAGGTGATCTTCGCCTGGCCCGGCCTCGGCCAGCTCACCTACGAGGCGGTCTCGCAGCGCGATTACCCCATGGTGCAGGGAACGGTGATGCTGTCGGGGGCGGCCTACCTGATGATCAACCTGCTGGTCGACATCTCGTACTCGTATCTCGATCCGCGGGTGCGACTCGGAGAGGCGGCGTGAGCGCCCGCGAGGCCGCGGCGGTTGCCCCGCCCGCAATCGGCACCGCCCCCCGGCGGGCGATGGTCCGGACACTCCTGCGCGACCGTGCGGCCGTTGCCGGGGTGCTCGTCCTCCTCCTTGTGGTCGTGGGCGCGGTCGCGGCCTCGTGGATCTCGCCCTACGACCCGGTCGCGGTGGACTTCAACCACCGCTTCGCGTCGCCGTCGATCCACCACCCCCTGGGCACCGACAACCTGGGCCGGGACACCCTGTCGCGGCTCCTGCACGGCGCCCGACTCACGATCGGGCTGTCGGTGGCGGCGACCGCGGGCATCACCGTGCTCGGGCTCGGGCTCGGCCTCGTTGCCGGCATCTACGGGAGAGCGGCGGACGCGGTGATCATGCGCGTCGTCGACGTGATGCTCTCGCTCCCCACGCTCATCCTCGCGCTCGTGGTTGTGGGAATCCTCGGCCAGGGTCTTCGCAACCTGATCATCTCGGTGATACTCGTCCAGTGGGCAAGCTACGCCCGGGTCGTCCGAGGGGTCGCGCTCACCGTCCGCGAGCGCCCGTTCGTCGAGGCGGCGCGAGCCCTCGGCGCGCGGCGCAGCCGGCTCCTCCTCAAGCACGTCCTGCCCAACCTCATCGGCCCCATGGTGGTGCTGTCGACCCTCGACATGGGCCGCACGCTGCTCGCCGTGTCCGGGCTCTCGTTCCTGGGCTTCGGCGCCAAGCCGCCGACGCCGGAGTGGGGAGCCATGCTGGCCGAGGCACGGCGCTTCATCGATCGGGCCCCGCAGCTGCTCGCGCTCCCGGGGATGGCGATCACCATCATGGTGCTCGCCTTCAACCTCGCCGGGGACGGCCTCCGCGACTTCCTCGATCCGACGCTGCGGCGTCAGGTTCGCGGCCGGGCGCAGGAGTAACCCGGCGGTCAGGGTGACGGAGGAAGGTCGGCGAGGCGCTCCGGGGCTCGCGATTCCGGGGGGTGGTCGATGTCGATCTCGAACCACACCTTGGTCGTCGCCGAGTCCTCGCAGACCCCCCACCGGCTTGCGAGACGGTCGACGAGCAGCAATCCCCAGCCGGACATCCCATCGGCGGATGGGCCCGGCGGGCCCACCACGAACGACGGGCCGGGATCGGTCACCTCGACTCGGATGCGGCGCTCGGTCAGGTCGATGTGGAGGGTCACCGCGTCCCATGCGCCCAGGGCACCGTGGCGGATGCTGTTCGCCACGAGCTCGCTGACGAGCAGCTCCACGTCCTCGACCCGCGGCAGCACGACTCCGGGCAGAGCGTGGACGACGCAGCGGGCACTCCTCGGAGCCCGATGCGTGCCGGGCAAGTTGACGAATAGCTCCATCATCGGCCCCCGAACGCCCCCCCGGCGTTGTGGGAAATGTATCCCCCAGTCGGGCAAGTCAACAAACCTCACCGCGCCGATGAGGGAGAGAATGCACGCCGTGAAGACGCCCGTGGTGATCGGGATCGACATCGGCACCTCGCGGATGAAGGCCCTCGCTCTCGATCGCGAGGGCGCCGAGCGCCTCGTCGGAGCGGTCGCGACGCCCTTCGACCACGCCGGAGATCGCATCGAGATGGAGGTCGAATCCCTTCGACGCGCCCTCGAGTCGCTGCTGTCACGCCTCCGCGGGCTCGACGTCTCCGCGATCGGCATCGCCGGCATGGCGGAGACCGGCGCGGCACTCGATGCCGGCGGCGCGCCGCTCTCGCCTATCATCTCGTGGCACGACCCCAGAGGCCAGGAGGTCGTGGACGACCTGCTGAATCGCTTCGGGGATGAGATCTCGAGGTGGATCGGGCAGCGGCTGCGGACCGTCTCCTCGGCGGCGAAGCTCGGATGGCTTGTCCGGCACGGAACCGAGGACATCGGGTGCTGGCTCGGCGCGCCCGAGCTCGCGCTTAATCTCCTGACCGGCGGCCGGTCCACCGAGCACTCGCTTGCCGTGCGGACGGGATGGTACGACGTGGCCGAGCGCCGCTACCGGGAGGACATCGCCGAGGCCATCGGCGTCACCCTCGATGCCTTTCCGCCCGTCGCCCCCGCGGGGACGGCGATGGGCCGCATGACGGCGGAGGCAGCGCGCTGGAGCCCCCTCCCCGAGGGAGTCCCCGTCACGATCGCCGGGCACGATCACCTCGCCGGAGCGGCGGGGGCCGGTGCCCGGCGCAGCGATGTGGTCAACTCCGTCGGCACCGCCGAAAGCGTGCTTCGGCTCGCGAGCACGCTGCCCGACATCGCCGCGGTGCTCGAGGTCCGGGGGGCGCTGTCGATTCGGCCTGGGGGCGAGGGATACTGGCTGCTCGCCAGCTCGGCCCGAGCCGGCCTCGTCACGAAAGCGGCGACGGCAATTCTCGGGACGGACCCCGATGCCCTCGACCGCGAGGCCGAGTCGGAGGCACCCGTCGATGCGGCGGCCTTCGTCGACGCAGTGCAGTCCGGCGAGCGACCGCAGGTCCCGGAGGGACCACGCGGGGCCGTGTGGCGGGGCGTGCTCGAGGCCCTCGCGGCGCGCACGGTCGAGGCCTCGGAACGGATCGCCAGGGTGATCGGGGGCGGCACCGAACGGGTGCTGGTGTTCGGCGGGGGATCGCGCAGCAATCTGTCGCTCCGCGCCAAGGCGAAGGCGTTCGGTCTCGATGTCGCACGGGTCGCGACCACCGAGGCGCCGGCCCGTGGGGCGGCGCTGTTTGCGGGGGTCGCGGCGGGCTGGTGGGCGTCGCCCGACGCGGCTCCGCCGGCGGTGATCGAGACGCTCTCGGAGCGGGGGATCGGGCGCCAGACACCACGGTAGGATGAGCGGCCCTTGGAACACGTCCTCATCCGAAAGCTCGAGCATCTCGCCGGGACTGCAACCGCCCCGCAGGTCGGCTTTGCCGTCGAGGCCCGCGACCGTCCCGGTCCCGCCTACAAGAACGGCGCCTTCGAGGACGATGTGGTCTGGGTCCAGCTCCACGGCGGGCTGTTCGTGGCCAAGGCGAAGGTGCGGATCAGCTGGATCGGCGAGTTCTCGAACATCCGCGAGATCCGTGCCCGCATCCGTGCCTCGACGCTCCACGAGATGGAAGGCTTCTGGACCGGGCGGGCCAAGTACGGCTATGCCGCGGTGGCCTCGCTCAAGGACGAGGTCTGGATCGAGCCGTTCTGGGCCGGCCCCCGCACGTACGGGTACGAGTGGGTGATCCTCGACGACGCCAAGAAGCGAGCGTCGTGGCTCGACCGAAAGGAGCCGCCGCGAGGTGGCGACGAGCTGCGCCGCCGGTTCGTGTCGTGGCTGAGCACCCGGCCCCACCCCTGACCATCAAGCGTGCGTGGGCATTCGCCGATAGGAGATCCGGGGGCCGATGACGCGCGGGTGACCGGCGTCAGGCCGGGACGGAGGGGAAGCAGGCGCAATGGCGTGGTCGGGATCGAAGCGCTGCCGGAACTGCGGAGGACTGAACGCCGCCGACGCGGCCTGGTGCGGCCAGTGCCTGCAGCCGCTTGGCGGCGACCACCCAGCGGAGCGAGTCGCCCGCCCCACACCGCACGGAGCGTCTCGATTGACGGGTGGGGGAGAGGGTTCCACCCGTGGACCTATGGCCTCGAGCCAACCGCCGGCCGGACGCAGCACCGACTCCCCGGTTGCCGGGCCTCCCCCCGGCATTGCCCTCGGAACCAACCGCGAGGCAAGCCCGGGCGAGATCTTCACGATATCGCCCGACGGCGCCACCTGGACCTGCAGCCGCTGCGGAACCGTCAACTCCATCCAGCAGGACCCCTGTCGATCGTGTGGCGTTCCGCTCACCACGGCGATGTCCTCCGGACCGTCCCCGGTTTTCTCGCCGGGCCCCACCGGCCTCATCGACCGCGTCGGCCGTGCGTTCCGGCTCATTCAGGCGAGCCTCTCGGTGCTCGCCTCCGATCCCGAGCTGCTCCTGCTGCCGCTGGTCGCGCTCGCGGCAGGCTTGCTCGTCGCCGGCACCTTCATCCGGGGCGCCACCAGCTGGTTCCTGGTGCCGGAAGCGGGCCCGGGCGCCAACCGGCTGCCGATGTACCTGATCCTCGGCGCCTTCTACTACCTGACCTCGTTCGTCGGGATCTTCTGCAACGCCGCCGTGGTCGCCGCGGCGATGACCCGGCTCGAGGGCGGAAACCCGACCGTTGGAGGCGCCCTCCGAGCGGCCGCACGCAAGGCGCGGCCGATCGCCGTCTGGGCCCTCATCTCGTCGACCGTCATGCTGCTGGTCAGCATGGCCGAGCGGGCGGCGCAGCGCTCCTTCCTGGGACGCTCGATCATCAAGGTTGCCGGCGTCGCCTGGAGCGCGATTACCTTCTTCGTCCTGCCGGTGATCCTCTTCGAGCCGCTCGGCGCCGTCGACGGGATGCGCCGCTCGGCCCGCCTGTTCCGGCAGCGATGGGGGGAGACCCTCGTCGGGCAGGCGGGGATCGGCCTGGCCCTCGGGCTCGTGGCGATGCCGGTGATCTTCATGCTCGCCTGGTCGATCGTGACCCTCCGGCCCGTGCTCCTCGTGGTCTCGGCGTTGCTGCTGCTGGCGATCGCGATCTTCGGCGCGACCCTCTCCGGGATCTTCAACGCGGCCCTCTACCGGTTCGCGACGGCGGGTGAGACGCCGTATCCGTTTGACCGCCAGGACCTCGAGGGGACCTTCACGAGGCCGCCGCGGGGCCTCGGCCGAGGGCAGGAGCCAGCTAAAGCCGCAGACAGGGACGGGGCCGGGCGGCGTCCGGCCTGAGAAGCTCGAGCCGCTGTCAAGGATCATCCGGGAGCTGAACGAGCGCTTCGGGACGACCTTCGAGGAGCGCGACCGGGTGTTCGTGGAGGAGCTTCTCGACCGCCTGGCGGGAGACCCCGCCCTCGAGGCGAGCGTGCGCGCGAACACCCCCGACAATGCCCGGCTGACCTTCGACCACATTCTGAGCGACGGCTGCAGGAGATGGTCGAGATCAACTTCGAGTTCTACAAGCGGGTGACCGACGACGAGCGCTTCGGGAAGTTCTTGGCGACTGGCTCTTTGAGCAGTACCGGCAGCGGGTCGAGAACTCCCCGCCGGGGCCGAAGGTTCCAGCGATGGTCGACGCGGGCGTCCAAGCCCTCGTCGCCGAGCTGCGACCTCGCAAGGTCATTGTGTTCGGGTCGGCGGCGAGGGGTGACATGCGGCACGACGACCTCGACCTCCTCGTCGTGCTGGACGAGGTGAATGGGTGGAGAGCGACCACGACGCGGGGGGTACCAGGCGATCGCGCCTCTCCGCGAGTCGGTGGACCTGGTTGTCGTGTCGCAGAAGGATGTCGACGACTGGGGGCACGTCATCGGTCACATCACCAACGAAGCCCTCGTAGACGGGCGGCTTGTCTATGACGCCGCGTGATCTCGCCGAGCTGTACCTGAGCAAGGGGTACGAAGATGAAATGGCGGCCTCGCGACTCGCGCCGATGGCCGACATCGTGGACGCGGTCGTAGGCTTCCACGGGCAGCGGCGGTCGGGAAGTACCTGAAGGCGGTGCTCGCACTCCATGAGGTCCAGGTGCGTAAAACCCATGAGATCGGGGCGCAGCTCGAGCAGCTCCGGGAGTTGGACCTCGAGGTCCCTGAGGAGTTCCGGGCAGCTATCGGGCTGAATCCCTAGTCGGTGTTGGAGCGCTATCCACTGGCTCCCAAGACCAACCCCCTCGACAGAGAGGGCGTGCTCGACCTGATCGAGCGGATACGCGACTGGGCCTCCGATCTCGTCGCGAAGGGTTGATGCGCCCTCAGCCCGACGCGACCATCTCCCGGTACAGGGCCAGCGTCCGCTGCGCGACCCCCTCCCAGGTGAAGGACTCGAGGACCCGCCGGCGCCCGGCGGCCCCCATGGCGCGAGCCCGGTCGGGGTCGGAGAGCAACGCGTTGATGCGATCGGCCAGGCCCGCCGCGAAGGCGGCGGGATCGCGGGGTATGTGGGAGGCGTCTCCCTCCTCGAACGGCAGCAGCAGCCCGGTCACGCCGTCCTGCACGACCTCGGGGATCCCCCCGGTGGCGGTCGCGACCACCGCCGTCTCGCACGCCATCGCTTCGAGGTTGACGATGCCCAGCGGCTCGTAGACCGACGGGCAGCAGAAGACGGTCGCGTGGGTGAGCAGTTGGACGAGCTGGCGCCGGCTGAGGGTGCGATCGATCCAGACCACATTCCCTCGGCGGGCCTGCAGCTCCGCTACCCGGGCGGCCACCCGCCGCCCGATCTCCTCGGTGTCGGGGGCTGAGGCGCAGAGCACGAGCACGGCGTCCGAACGGAGTTGCGGGGCGGCGTCGAGCAGATGGTCGATGCCCTTCTGGGGCGTGATGCGCCCCACGAAGACGACCAACGGGCGGTCTGCGTCGATGCCGAGCCGCCGTACGGCGTCGGTGCGAGCGTCGGGACGGAACTCGCCCGGGTCGATGCCGTTGTGGATGACCCGCACGTGCGCCGGCGGGACCTCGGGGTAGCAGCGGAGGATGTCCTGGCGCATCTGCGCGGAGACCGCGATGACGGCATCCGCGGCCTCGATCGCAGTCCGCTCGCAGAAGGCCGAGACCGCGTAGCCGCCTGCCCCGAGCTGCACGCTCTTCCAGGGCCGGAGCGGCTCGAGGCTGTGGGAGGTCATCAGGTGCGGAACCCCGTAGAGGAGCTTGGCCAGATGGCCGGCGAGGTTCGCGTACCAGGTGTGGCTGTGGACGAGCGCGGTCCCTTCGAGGCTCGCCGCCATGGCAACGTCGACCGATACGGTAGCGAGCGCGGCAGCATGGGGACCCCCCCCGGCGACGGCCGGCCACGGCCGGTACGCGTGCACCTCCGGCCCCCCGGGCGCGCCGGAGGCCCGACGCGGACCGAAGCATCGCACCTCGACGTCGATCAGCCGCGCAAGCTCGTGCGCGAGTTGGGCCACGTGCACGCCCGCTCCCCCGTACACGTTCGGCGGGTACTCGCGGGTGAGAAGGGTGATCCGCATGCCTCGTTCCCATCTTCGATGCGACGCCCGGATCATCCCAGAGGCGGGCGATGGTTGGCGGCAGGCGAGCCGGGTAGAGAAGGAACCCGGGCAGACCGGCAAACGCGGAACAGGTGGACGGCGATATCCCTAAGATGGGCGCCATTCGCCCGGTGATCCAATGCCGGCGGCCCCCGTGATCCGCGTTCCGAGAGGGAGATGGTGCAGAAAGCAGACGAGAGGGCGCGCGTCGTCATCGAGCGCGTCGCCCCCGAGCTCGATTGCGGCCGCTTTCCCATCAAGCGGACTGCCGGCGAGCGTGTCGTCGTCGAGGCGGACGTCTTCGCGGACGGGCACGACCTGCTGGCGTGTGTGCTTCGCTACCGCCGTCACGGCGAGGACGCGTGGCAGGAGGCGCCGATGCAGCCCCTGGTCAACGACCGGTGGAGGGGTTCGTTCGCCGTCGGCGAGATGGGCCGATGCCGCTACACCATCCAGGCCTGGATCGACCGGTGGGGCACCTGGCGGCGCGACCTGCTGAAGAAGGTCGATGCCGGGGTCGAGACCGAGGTCGACCTGCAGACCGGCGCGGCGCTGATCGACGAAGCCGCTCGCCGCGCCGCTCGCCGTTCCAAGTCCGATGCCGAGTTGCTCCGCGGCTGGTCACGGCTGGTGCTCGAGGACGACGAGCCGGCGACGGCGGCGTCCGATCCCCAGCTCTCGGAGCTGATGACCCGGTACGACGACCGCCGGTTTGCGGCGACCTACGGCCGCGAGCTGGAGGTGACGGTCGATCGCGAGCGCGCCCGGTTCAGCTCCTGGTACGAGATGTTCCCCCGCTCGTCGGCGGCCGAGCCCGGCCGGCACGCCACGCTGGCCGACGTGGAGGCTCGCCTCGGCTACGTCGCCGGCATGGGCTTCGACATCCTCTACCTGCCCCCCATTCATCCGATCGGGCGGACGCACCGCAAGGGGCCGAACAACGAGCCCGAGGCGGCGCCCGGAGATGTCGGCAGCCCCTGGGCGATCGGCTCCGAGGAGGGGGGCCACGACGCCGTCCACCCCGACCTCGGCACCATCGACGACTTCGACCGGCTGGTGAAGGCGGCCTCGGCGGCGGGCCTGGAGGTCGCGCTCGACCTTGCCTACCAATGCGCGCCGGATCATCCCTGGGTGCGCGAGCATCCCGAATGGTTCCGGCACCGACCCGACGGGAGCATCCAGTACGCCGAGAACCCGCCGAAGAAGTATCAGGACATCTACCCGATCGACTTCGAGTGCAAGGACTGGGAGGCGCTCTGGAACGAGCTCCGCCGTGTGGTCGAGTTCTGGATGGACCACGGCGTGCGGATCTTCCGCGTCGACAACCCCCACACGAAGTCCTTCCGCTTCTGGGAATGGCTGATCTCCGGGATCAAAGCGGCCCACCCGGAGGTGCTGTTCCTCTCGGAGGCGTTCACGCGGCCCAAGGTGATGTATCGGCTTGCCAAGCTGGGCTTCACGCAGTCCTACACCTACTTCGCTTGGCGCAACGCGAAGTGGGAGCTCGAGAGCTACCTCACCGAGCTGACCCAGACCGAGGTACGGGAGTTCTTCCGCCCCAGCTTCTGGCCGAACACCCCTGACATCCTCACCGAGCACATGCAGACCGGGGGACGGCCTGCCTTCATGGCGCGGCTGGTGCTCGCGGCCACGATGGCGGCGAGCTACGGCATCTACGGGCCTGCCTTCGAGCTGATCGAGCACCGTGCGATCCGGGCGGGAAGTGAGGAACATCTCGACTCGGAGAAGTACCAGGTTCGCCACTGGAACATCGACCGACCCGACAGCTTGGGTGACCTGATCGCGCGCGTGAACCGCGTTCGGCGAGAGAGCCCGGCGCTGCATTCGAACGAGTACGTGCGGCTGCACGGGGTCGACAACAGTCAGCTGATCGTGTACAGCAAGCGGACGGCAGACCACTCCAACGTCGTCCTCGTGGTGGTCAACCTCGATCCCTACCACGTGCAGTGCGGATGGCTGTCGCTGGACGAGGCAGAGCTGGGGGTCGAGCCGGGCCAGTCCTTCGAGGTGCACGACATGCTGACCGGTGCCCGATACCTGTGGCAGGGCCCCCGCAACTACGTGGAGCTGAACCCCCAGGTCGTCCCCGCGCACATCCTGGCGGTGCACACGCACCGAATGCGGAGCGAGGCCGACTTCGAGTACTTTCTGTGATGCGGACCGAGCGGGTGCGGACAGGGGACCAGCTGATCACGACGGGTGACGACGCGCTCTGGTACAAGGACGCGGTCATCTACGAGCTTCACGTCCGGGCGTTCTCCGACAGCGACCGCGATGGGATCGGCGACTTCCGCGGGCTGATCACCAAGCTCGACTACCTTCAGGATCTCGGCGTCACCACCCTGTGGCTGCTGCCGTTCTACCCCTCGCCGCTGCGCGACGACGGCTACGACATCGGCGACTACATGAACATCCACCCCTCCTACGGGACGCTGCGCGACTTCAAGCTGTTCATGCGTGAGGCCCGCCGGCAGGGGCTGCGCGTGATCACCGAGCTCGTGCTCAACCACACGTCGGACCAGCATCCCTGGTTTCAGCGCGCCCGCCGCGCACCCAAGGGCAGCGGCGCGCGCGACTACTACGTCTGGTCGGACTCGCCGGAGCGGTACCGGGACGCCCGGATCATCTTCAAGGACTTCGAGTCGTCGAACTGGTCGTGGGACCCGGTGGCACAGCAGTACTTCTGGCACCGCTTCTACTCCCATCAGCCGGACCTCAACTGGGACAACCCCAACGTCCGGCGGGCGATGTTCTCGATCGTCGACTTCTGGCTCGAGATGGGGGTCGACGGGATGCGGCTCGACGCGGTGCCCTACCTGTACGAGCGCGAGGGAACCAACTGCGAGAACCTGCCCGAGACGCACGGCCTGCTCAAAGAGCTGCGCGGGCACATCGATCGCAGCTACCCGAACAGGATGCTGCTCGCGGAGGCCAACCAGTGGCCTGACGATGCGATCTCCTACTTCGGCAGCGACGACGAGTGCCACATGGCGTTCCACTTCCCGCTGATGCCGCGCATGTTCATGAGCGTGCGGCAGGAAGACCGGCATCCGATCGTCGAAATCGTTCGTCAGACGCCGGATCTCCCCGAGAGCTGCCAGTGGGCCATGTTCCTCCGCAATCACGACGAGCTGACGCTCGAGATGGTCACCGACGAGGAACGCGACTACATGTACCAGGCGTACGCCGCCGACCCGCAGATGCGCATCAACGTCGGGATCCGCCGGCGGCTGGCGCCGTTGATGGAGAACAGCCGGCGGCGCATCGAGCTGCTCAACAGCCTGCTGTTCTCGATGCCGGGCACACCCATCATCTATTACGGCGACGAGCTCGGGATGGGGGACAACATCTACCTCGGCGACCGCAACGGCGTCCGCACGCCTATGCAGTGGACCGGAGACCGCAACGCGGGCTTTTCACGCGCGGATCCCGCCCGCCTCTACGCGCCACCGGTCATGGATCCCGTCTACGGCTACCAGTCGATCAACGTCGAGGCGCAGGAGCGGGCGCCTTTCTCGCTCCTGAACTGGATGAAGCGCATGATCGGGCTTCGCAAGCAGTTCAAGGTGTTCGGGCGCGGGACGATCGAGTTCCTGCCCTCGAAGAACCGGAAAGTGCTGAGCTACGCGCGGAAGTTCGGCGAGGACACCATCCTCTGCGTGGCGAATCTCGCCCGGTCCGTGCAGCCGGTCGAACTCGACCTCGCGCGCTACAAGAGCATGACGCCCGTCGAGATGCTGGGCCTGACCGAGTTCCCGCGAATCGGGGAGCTTCCGTATTTCCTGACGCTGCCCGGCTACGCCTTCTACTGGTTCCGCCTGCAGCAGACGCCATCGCCGATCACCGCGCGCGTTCCCTCCGATCTGGGGGCGGAGGTCGGGGAGGTGCCGGCGCTCTTCGTGGGCGCCGCCTGGGACACGCTCCTCGAGGGCAACGTGCGGGCGCTCATCGAGCGCGACCTGCTGCAGCCGTTCCTGCAGCACCAGCGGTGGTTCGGCGGCAAGGCGCGGCGGATGCGCACGGCCCGGTTCGTCGACTGGGGGCTGCTGCGGCGCGGGCCGCAGCCGCTGTTCCTCACGATCGTGGACGTGGAATACGAGGACGGGAGCCGCCAGCAGTACTGCCTGCCGCTCGCCATCTGCGCGTCGGCCGACGCCCGCAGCATCGAGGAGCGGTCCCCGCACGCCGTGCTCGCGCGGGTCACCGGCGCGCGCAAGGGGG
>JBOGWP010000033.1:0-4572 GCA_050693875.1 Actinomycetota bacterium | reverse complement strand
TAGGGGGCGTAGGCGTTGGTCTTGATGAAGCACAGGCCCCAGTCGGGATCCCACAGGTACCAGTAGAAGTGGTTGATCGGGGCCATCTGCCGGCCCCACTCCATGTGGGGGTGGGCAGCCTTCTCGTGGCCCTTGGCCTTCCAGGAGCGCCACACCGACGCCTTCTCCTGCGCGATGCCGAGCAGCAGGATCTTCGCCTTGCCGTGGTCGGGAGCGGCTTTGAGCAGACGACGGGCGACCTCCTCCTTGTTCTCTCCCTTAGCGAAGTGGACCACCGGGACGCCCTCCGTCTCCGCGAAGTGGTGGATGCTGCTCACGTAGGCGTCCCCGATCTTGCCGAAGGCAGCCGAGGAGGGGATGGGGAAGCCCTTCACGTCGTGAAGGTAGATGCAACCTGCCCGACGGACTGGAGCTTGGGGACGTAGCCTTGGACGAAGATCCGGTCGATGCAGCGGCAGGTGAGCGTCGTGTGGTCTCGCAGTAAGCTCCCGTAGTCGGTCATTGTGCCTCCAGGGTTCGCCAACCGCGGAGACTACTGACCGGCGCGGCAAGGGGGCGAATCCGTCCCCTCGTCCGCGTGTGGGACCTACTTTGCGCCAGCCCGGGGTTTCATGCGAGTGAGCTCAGACCACGGTTCCGCGAAGAGAACCCAGCGGCGCGCTCAGGCTGTGAAGAGCTAGGCGGTCTGAGGTCGCTCGCTAACTCTAGCCGCGGGCGGGGCGGGGGGCCCTATCCCGCCGACGTGATCCCGATCACGAGATCAGACCCGTCGATCCCGGCCGTCTTGACGAAGCCGGCCGGGATCGGGGTGTCATCGAGCATCGCCGTAGCGAGCACCTCCCCGCCAATCCAATCACGGTGGCGGGCGATCGCGTCGGCGATCCTGCCCTCGGCGCCGAGGTAGAGCCCGATGCGGTCGGAGATCTCGAGGCCGGCCTCCTTTCGGGCGTCCTGCACCGCGCGCACCACCTCCCGCGCCAGACCCTCCAGACGGAGGTCGTGTGTGATCTCGAGGTCGAGCGCGACGCCGTAGGGCCCCTCGTGGGCGACCGCATATCCCTCGCGCTCTCGCGCCCGAACTTCGAGGTCCTCGGCCGCCAACTCGACGGTCTCGCCGTCGAGCATGAACGACGCAGCGCCCTGTGCGGCCAGCTGCTTGCGGACTTCGCCCGCCTCGCTCGCGGCGATCGCCGAGGCGAGCGCCGGCATCCGCGGACCGTAACGTGGTCCCAGGCGCCGGAAGTTGGGGCGGACCTGGTAGTGGACGAGCTCGTCCAGCGACTCGACGAGGTCGACGCGCTTGACGTTGAGCTCTTCGGCGATCAGGTTCCGCAGGGCGGCGATCTCCTCGCGCTCTCGCGGGGGCATCATGGCGAGGGCGCTCGCGAGGGGCTGGCGGGTGCGGACCTTCGCCTTCTCCCTCGCTTCCCGCCCGACGCCGACGAGCCTCCGGGCGACGTGCATGCGCGAGATCAGGCTCTGGTCGGCCCCGGCCTCCCCCCGGGGCCAGTTCTCCAGATGCACGCTCTCCCCGCCGGTGAGGTTCGTGTAGATCTCCTCGGCGAGGAACGGCGTGTAAGGGGCGGTGAGCTTCGCCAGCGTGACGAGACAGGTATGGAGCGTCTGGTAAGCCGAGCGCTTGTCGGCATCAGATCCCGAGCGCCAGAAGCGCCGGCGGCTCCGGCGCAGGTACCAGTTCGACAGGTCGTCGACGAAGGCGTCGAGGCCGCGGCCGCCGGCAAGGGCGTCGTAGGCTTCGAGAGCGGCAGTGACGCCGGTGATCGTCTCGTCGAGCCGGGCGAGGATCCAGCGGTCGAGCTCGGGACGGTCCTCGACGGGTATTGCCTCGTCCCCCGGTTCGAAGCCGTCGAGGTTGGCGTACGTGACGAAGAAGGAATACGTGTTCCACAGTGTGATCAGGTAGCGGCGAAGGAACTCCTCGACGACCGACGGACCGAGCCGCCGGTTGGCCCAGGGGGAGCCGCTGGTGAACAGGTACCAGCGGAGTGCGTCGGCGCCCTGGCTCTCCAGCACCGTCCACGGGTCGAGGACGTTGCCGAGGCTCTTCGACATCTTCCGCCCGGTCTCGTCGACGATCAGGCCGAGGCACAGCACGTTTCGGTAGGAGTTCTGGCCGAAGACCAGCGTCGACACCGCCATGAGGGAGTAGAACCAGCCGCGGGTCTGGTCGATGCCCTCGGCGATGAAGTCGGCGGGGAAGCGGCGCTCGAACACGCCCTCGCCGAGGTATGGGTGGCCCCACTGGGCAAACGGCATCGATCCGGAGTCGTACCAGGCATCGATCACCTCGTGGACGCGGCGTGCCGGCTCGCCGCACGTCGCGCAGGGGATCTCGACCCCGTCGACGTACGGGCGGTGGGGATCCAGACCGGAGAGGTCGCTTCCGGCGGCGGCGGCCAGCTCCGCACGGGAGCCGATGCAGGTGTCGTGCCCACCGCGGCAGCGCCAGATCGGTAGGGGTGTGCCCCAGTATCGGTCGCGGGAGAGCGCCCAGTCGATGTTGTTCGACAGCCAGTCGCCGTACCGGCCGTGCTTGATGGTCTCGGGGTGCCAGGCGGTCTGCTCGTTCTGGGCAAGGAGCTCCGGCTTCCGGGCGGTGGTGCGCGCAAACCACGACGTCTTGGCGTAGTAGAGCAGCGGGGTGGCGCACCGCCAGCAGTGCGGGTAGGTGTGCTCGTAGGTCTCGACCCTGAAGAGCAGGCCGCGGCGCCCGAGGTCCGCGGTGATCTCGGGATCCGCCTCCTTCACGAACAAGCCGGCGAGCGGCCCCGTGGCCGCCACCATGCGTCCGGAGCGGTCGACGAGGTTGACGAACGGGAGGCCGTGGCGGCGGCCGGCGTCGAGGTCCTCGGCGCCGAATGCCGGGGCGATGTGGACGATGCCTGTGCCGTCGGACGTCGTGACGAACTCCTCCTCGATGACGAACCAGGCCGGCTTGTCCGGCGCCACGAACTCGAACGGTGGGCGGTAGCGGCGACCGGCGAGCTCGCTCGCCCGAAGCGTCTCGAGCACCGTCGCGCCCCGGCCAAGCACCTGCTCGACCAGCGGCTGGGCTAGGATCACCGGCCGGCCCCCGCCGGCCACCGCCTTGACGTAGGTCACCTCGGGGTGCACCGCCGCGGCAAGGTTCGAGGGGAGCGTCCATGGCGTGGTGGTCCAGACGAGCAGGTCGGCGTCGCCGTCCTCGAGGGGGAAGCGGACGTACAGGCTCGGCTCGGCGACCGTGCGGTACGAGCCCGGATAGTTCAACTCGTGGTCGGAGAGCGCGGTCTCGCATCGTGGGCAGTAGGGGACGGACTTGTAGTCCTCGAAGAGCAGCCCCTCGTCGAAGAGCCGCTTGAGGCTCCACCACACGCTGTCGATGTAGTCGGGCGTCATCGTCCAGTACGCCGCGGACATGCTGATCCAGAAGCCGATTCGCTCGGTCAGCGCCTCCCAGTCCGACACGTAGCGCTGAACCGACTCCCGGCAGCGCGCGTTGAACTTCTCGATCCCGTACTCCTCGATTTGGGCCTTGCGAGTGAAGCCCAGCTCCTTCTCGATTTCCAGCTCGACCGGCAGCCCGTGGCAGTCCCAGCCCGCTTTGCGATGGACGTACCGCCCTCGCATCGTCTGAAAGCGAGGAAAAATGTCCTTGAAAATGCGCGCCTCGACGTGGTGGATGCCCGGGCGCCCGTTGGCCGTCGGCGGACCCTCGTAGAAGACCCACTCCTCGGCACCCTCGTTGCACGAAAGCCCCTTGCGAACGATGTCATGTTCGCGCCAGTACGCGAGGATGCGCTCCTCGAGGGCAGGGAAATCCACCTGCGGGGGGGCAGGCCGGAATCGCGGCGTCATCGGGACCCTACTATACGGGCGGCCTCGGGGGGGCCGGGGGCGGCAGCCCTGCGCAGCGCAGCGGCCAGGACGCGAGCAGCGGGGACGACGTGAAGATCGAAGACGCGGTGCGGGAGGTGGCCGATGGCGCCGAGGTGAGCGTCTTCTGTGCGCCGCGGGCGGGGCGGGACGCCGTCACCGGACTCCACGGCGATGCGCTGAAGGTCCGGGTGCGGGCACCTGCGCTGGAGGGGCGGGCCAACGACGCCGTCCTGACCCTGCTCGCCGCCGGCCTCGGCGTCCCACGGGCGCGGGTGCGGCTCGAGGCTGGAGCGCGCAGCAGGATGAAGCGGGTGCGCGTGACCGGCTTGACACGCTCGATGGTGGTGGACCGCCTCAGCCGGATGGTCGCGGACGAGCGCTCCCGATGAGATTTCCAAGTCAACCCCTATGCCGCCGGTTTTTCAGAAATCTGCTTCTCGATCCGCTTCTCGCCGCCGTGGTTGACAGGGTCGTAGGCCCTGCCGGAGTGTCAGCACGCCCAGATCACGCGCATCCAGGCGCGCATGAGGATCCGGATGGCATGGGGGGATGGCGCTTGCCCGGGGCTCGGGCCCGTCGGTAGAGGTCGGCGGCCCACGGCGATTCGTGCCGGGAGTTGTCGGCGAAGGTGGCGAGGGCCTTGCGGGCCTGGGCGCTGGAAGTTGACGGCCTCGCCCTTGCCCGACTTCTTCG
>JBOGWP010000032.1:0-29019 GCA_050693875.1 Actinomycetota bacterium | reverse complement strand
GCTGGAGGCTGCCCCACGCCAGACCCTCGACACCATCCCCGGCCTGGGGCCGGTGTTCACGGCCGGAATCGTCGCTGAGGTGGGCAACGTCTTTCGGTTCGCCGACGAGGAGAAGCTCGCCAAGTTCGCCGGGCTCACCTGGAGGCGCTACCAGACCGGGGAGTTCGAGGGCGAGGACCGGTCCCTCACCAAGACGGGCAACCGCTACCTCCGCTACTACCTGGTCGAGGGTGCCAACTCGGTGCGACAGCGCTGCCCGGAGTTCGGTTCCTACTACGGCATCAAGTACGCCGAGTCAACCCGCCACAAGCACAAGCGGGGCCTCGTGCTCACCGCCCGGAAGCTGGTCCGTCTGGTCGACTCCATGCTGCGGAGCGGCCAGATCTACCGGCCTCCGGGGGCTCGCCAGGCTTCGTAGCCCAAACCGAGCCAAGATTTCTTCCCGGCTTCGGGGGGATTCCTCCGAGGCTTGTTGAGTCATGCCCTACTCCCGGGAATCACTGCTTGACTTTTCACCGCAGGTCTTTCGAGCGGTCACTTTCGCCCTGTCGAGAGAACGACGCGATGCTCGGCGATCAAGTCGCCACCTTCAACGAACGCTCGCCACGCCGTCGTGACGTCACGCTCGAGCGCGGCCCGGCCTTCGTCGTCGACCTGGCCAACCGCGTCCGCCAACGGGGTGCTGTTGACGTACTGCCAGAGGAACTCCTTTGGTGCCGGAAGGACTAGTCTCAGCGTCTTGGACTGCACGTCGACATCGCGGTACCCGGCCTGGGCGAGCATGTCCTGCAGTTCTTGGGGGTCGTGAAGCGAGAACACCTGTCTCATGAACGCTGCCACTTCCGGCTTCACGTGACGGGCCAGTGCCTGCTCCAAGATCTCAAAGACCGGCGGCGTCGGTCCGACCGTGCCGATCGCCACACGGCCACCCGGAACCAACACGCGTCGCATCTCCCCCAGTGCCGTGATCTTGTCGGGGACGAACTGCAGGCCGAGCGAGCACAGGACGACATCGAACGATCCGTCGGGACAGGGGATCGATTCGGCGCTCGACTCGTACCACTCGATCGAAGCCGGTGCCGCGGAGCGGGCGACGGCGAGCATGGCCGGGTTGACGTCCAGTCCGGCGACCTTACCCTCCGCGCCGACGCGTTCGGTCGCGAGGCGTGTCACGATGCCCGTGCCGCACGCGACGTCCAGCACGCGTTCTCCGGGCTGAAGCGCGGCTACGTCGAGCAATGCCGTCGCAAAGGCCGTGCCGATCGTCGAGACGAAGTAACGCTCGTAGTTCTCGGCTGCGTTGCCGCCGTAGGTCTTGAAGGAAACCGCCGGTGTCTCTGCGCTCCTCATCACCCTCTCCTCCCGGTAAGCTTCACGATGCGGTCAGTATCGAGACGGGGACGGGTTGTTGGAATGACCGCGACACCGGGATCGCTGACCGAAACGCCGGGGTTCCGCGAGTGACAGAGACCGTCGGGCGGCACCAACCGCTTCACGACGCCTTCGAGCGTCTCCGCCTCGAGGGAGCCATCTTCCTGCGCGCTGAGTACACCGAGAGCTGGGCTCTCGATGGCCAGGGCGGGCCGACGTTCGCCGCGATGATGCACCCGGGAGCCGAGCGCCTCGTGCTGTTCCACGTGATCGCGTCCGGGCGGTGCTGGGTGTCCCTTCCAGACGACGAGCGCTACTGGGCAAGCGCCGGCGAGGTGATCCTTCTCCCGTACGGTGACGCGTTCCTTATGGGGGGCGTGGAACCGGCGACGCCGACGCACATCACGAGCCTCGTCCCGATGCCGCCCTGGACGGAGATGCCGATCGTGCGCTGCGGAGGCGGCGGGACCCGGACCGATGTTGTGTGCGGCTTCCTCTATTCAGAGGATCTGTTGTTCGATCCCGCCATGGCTGTGTTTCCGCCCGCGTTCGTCGTCCGCCCCCCCGAAGGGCCGGCGAAGAGCTGGTTCGACGCGAGCATCGCCTACGCCCTCGAGGAGTCGTCGGGACGATCGTCGGCTCCTGCCTCGACGAGGCTGCCCGAGCTGTTGCTCGTCGAAGCGCTGCGCCTGCATCTCTCGACCGCCCCGGCGTCGGAGCGTGGATGGATCGTGGGCCTTCGCGATCCTGTTCTCGCGCCGGCGATGGCAGGGATGCACAGATCACCCGAGCGCAAGTGGACGGTCGGCGAGCTCGCCGCGGAGGCGTCGGTATCGCGGTCGGTCCTCGACAGTCGTTTCCGCGAGGTCCTGGGACTTTCCCCGATCCGCTATCTCAACGAGTGGCGCATGCACCTGGCCCAGGAGCTGCTCGCCGCGACGGACACCACGGTGGCGACCATCGCCCGCCGCGTCGGCTACGACGCCGAAGTGGCGTTCAGCCGGGCGTTCAAACGCGGCCACGGATGCTCACCGAGCCAGTGGCGCGGCGGACGCAGTCGGAGGTTGACCCGCTAGCCCCCACCCTGTGGGTGCGAGCGGCCGTGACCGGCGCGATCGCGGCCTTCGTGTCCTTCGCCTTCCTGCTCACCATGCTGCTCGACCACCCATTTTCCGGCGAGCTCGCGGTCAGTAACAGCTCCTTCAAGACGGGCGCGCTGTCGTACGCCTGGATCCCGGAAAAGCCTCGGCCCCTGGACCCCGCGAAGGTCAAGAAGCTTTCCCCCAAGCAGCTCGTCGGGGTCCTTGACTCGGCTCGCTTCTTCACCACCATCTTCCGTGAGGTCGGCGACGAGCTTCACGGCGTCGACAGGAAGAACCAGACCACGATCATCGGCAAGGTGGACGACGATGGTGTCTTCCGGGGCTGGTGGTGCCAGGAGCCCGGCCGCAGGCGGCTGAACGCAGGCGAGGTCGAGTTCCGGCTCCTCGAGACTCCGACCGGCACGAAGATCGACGGAAGGTGGAACAAGGAGACGAACCGTGAATTTGCCGGCGGGTGGGACCTGCAGAGCGTCGATGTGCCAGAACCCAGCGACATGGCAGCCCAGTTCGACACCGCCCCGTTCTGCCACCCCCCTTCGGGACCTGACGCGGCCCGCGCCGGCCTCCAGCCCCTCCCCTGCCGCGGCGGCGTTGCCCTCCCCGACCTCGATTCCGCGGGCGCTTTCTTCCTCGACGCCCCGGGCGCCCGCGCGGACAAGTCAGACGCCGCCGCCAAGCCCGAGTCCGATCCCCCCCGAGACCCCGACGCCGGAACCGACGACCCCGCAACCGTCGCCGACAGCACTGGCCTCTGCCTGCCCCCGCTGATTCTCTGCCCATAGCCGCCGCCACAGGAGCCTGATCGGTCAACCTGTCCATCGCGGGGCATTTTGCCCGGCCGAAGGTCTCCACCGACCCGAGGTCCCCGGTACCAGGGCAGGCGGCGGGCCGGGTCGCGGCATAGCGCCGGTTTGGACTTCGGGCCAGTCGTCGCCGGCGCGGTAGCATCAGGCAGCGGGGGGATGCCGTCCGGCGGCATCCCCTGCGTTGGTCCCGGCGCCGGCCCGCCGGCGTACCCACCGTGTCCCTGTTCCTGTTCCTCGTGATCGTCGCGAAGGTGGTCGTCGTCTTCGTGGCGCTGCTCCTGCTGGTCACCTTCATCGTCTGGTTCGAGCGCAAGGTCGTCGCACGGATGCAGAGCCGCCTCGGCCCCAACCGCTGGGGGCCGTTCGGCCTGCTCACCACCCTTGCCGACGGCATCAAGCTCTTCTTCAAGGAGCCCCTGCTGCCCCGCGACGCCGACCGCGCGACCTATTTGCTCGCGCCGGTCGCCTCGCTCGTGCCCGCCTTCCTCACCTTCGCGGCGATCCCGTTCGGGCCGCGGGTCGAGGTGCTCGGGCACCGGGTGGGCCTCGAGATCTCCGATCTCAACGTCGGCCTTCTCTGGGTGCTGGCCATGGGGTCGCTGGCGGTGTACGGCGTCGTGCTCGCCGGCTGGTCCAGCGGGTCGAAGTACCCCCTGCTCGGGGGCATCCGCTCGACCGCGCAGATGGTTTCCTACGAGATCGCGCCTCTCGCTCTCGCTCGTGCCGGTGGTGATGGCCGCCGGCACGCTCTCGCTCCGGGGGATCGTCGAGGCGCAGGCCCGGCCGGTGGGCGATATCGCTTGGCTGGGGCCGATCGGGGGCATCGGCGAGCTGATCCCGCGGTGGTTCATCCTGCCGCAGTTCCCCGCCATTCCTGATCTTCCTCGATGCGGGGGTGGCCGAGAGCAACCGGGCTCCCTTCGACCTCCCCGAGGCCGAGACCGAGCTCGTGGCCGGATTCCACACCGAGTATTCGGGAATCAAGTTCGCCATGTTCTTCATCGGCGAGTACCTGCACGTCGTCGCGGTGTCCGCGATCGCGGTGGCTCTGTTCCTGGGCGGCTGGGACGGGCCGGTCCTTCCGGTGCTGCCCTGGCTGTGGCCGATCGTCTGGTTCCTCGCCAAGACCTTCTTCTCCGTGTTCCTGTTCGTGTGGCTGCGCGCCACCCTCCCGAGGCTGCGCTACGACCGGCTCAGGCGGTCGGCTGGAAGCTGTTGATCCCGGCGGCGCTGGTCTGGCTGTTCGCGTCTGCCGCGTTCATCGCCGTGGTGCAGGCATGAGGGGGCGCGGCGAGGCGGAGTCTCCAGCCACGGAGCGCCGGAAGCCTCGAACAAGACAGGAGAGCCCACTCCAGGGGTTGCGCGAGATCGCGCACGGCGTGGCCGCGTCGATGAAGGGCCTGGGCGTGACGCTCAAGCACCTGGGTCGCAAGCCGGTCACGGTCCAGTACCCGGAGCAGGTCCGCGAGCCCTTCGGACGGTTCAAGGGTCGTCACATCCTCGACCGGCACCCGGATGGCCTGGAGAAGTGCATCGGCTGCGAGCTGTGTGCCGGGGCTTGCCCCGCCGACGCAATCCTGGTGGTCGGAGCGGAGAACACCCCGGAGGACCGGCGCTCACCCGGCGAGCGCTACGCCGAGGTGTACGAGATCAACTATCTTCGCTGCATCTTCTGCGGGCTCTGCGTCGAGGCGTGCCCCACGGAAGCGCTGGTGATGTCGAACGCCTACGACCTATCGGCCGACGCGAGGGACGCCCTGATCTTCACGAAGGAGATGCTGCTCGTGGACGCGCCGCTCCAGCGCCGCGACGCCGAGGATTGGCTACCTGCGGGCGAGGAGGTCGGGGAGTTCAGGTCGATCAAGGCCCGCCTGGCGCGAACGCGCGGGGCGGCTCGTGAGGACGAGGAGCCCACGAACGAGTGATCGAGGTGAGCGTGTTCGTCGTGGTCGCCGCGGTGGCGGTGGCGAGCGCCCTGGCCGTCATCCTCTCGCGCAACGCGGTGCACGCGGCGCTGTTTCTCGTCGCGGTGCAGATCGCCCTCGCGGTGATGTTCCTGCTCCAGCGGGCCTTCCTGCTCGCCGCGCTCCAGGTCATCATCTATGCGGGGGCCATCATGGTGCTCTACCTCTTCGTCGTGATGCTGCTCGGCATCGACCAGCACAGGCGCTCGTCGAACCGCTGCGCTTCCAGCGACCTCTCGCGGCTGGACTCGGCCTGCTCCTGATCGCCGAGGCGATCTACATCGGGCTTTCCGAAGGGCTTCGAACGGGTGCCGAGGCGGCCTCGCGCGTCCGTCCGGGCGAGGGGAACGTCGAAGCGGCGGCGCGCGAGCTGTTCACCCGATGGTCGCTGCCCTTCGAGGCGACGTCGGTCTTGCTCGTCGTCGCAGTGGCGGGCGTGATGGTGCTGGCGCGCCGCCGCAGCGGAGAGCGCGCCCCCGAGGCGGCGCGGGGGGAGCGGCTGTGAGGGTCCCCGCAGCCTGGTACCTGGTGATCTCGGCGGCGCTGTTCACGATCGGCGCGGTCGGGGTGCTGGTCCGGCGCAACGTGATCGTGATGTTCATGGCCATCGAGCTGATGCTGAACGCCGTCAACCTCACCTTCGTCACGTTCGACCGGCTGCTGAAAGCGCTCGACGGCCAGATCGCTGCATTCTTCGTGCTGGTCGTCGCCGCGGCGGAGGTGGTCATCGGCCTCGCCATCATCGTCTCGGCATTCCGGTCGAGGGCGTCGGCCGATGCCGACCAGGTCCGCCTGCTCAAGTGGTGAGGCTGCTCCCGGCACTCCCACTGATCCTGCTGGCGTCCTCGACGGTCCTGCTGCTGTTCGGCCGGCGCATCCGCCACGTGGCCGGCGTGCTTGCGACGGCGGCGATGGCGGCGTCGTTCGTAGTTTCGCTTCGGCTCTTCGCCGATCTGATCGCACGGCCCCCCGCGGATCGGCGGGTCGTGCAGACGGTGTTCGAGTGGATCTCGGCGGGGCCGGTCCGCGCCGGGTTCGACCTGGGGCTCGACCCGCTGTCGGCGGTGATGATCCTCGTCGTCACCGGCGTGGGGACCCTCATCCACTGGTACTCCACGGGCTACATGGCCCACGAGGAGCGACGCGCCACTACTTCGGATGGCTCAACCTGTTCGCTTTCTCGATGCTGCTGCTCGTGCTCGCGGGCAACTTCCTGCTGCTCTACGCCGGCTGGGAGCTGGTGGGGATATGCTCCTTCCTGCTGATCTCCTTCCACCGCGACCGCCCGTCGGCGGCCGCGGCGGCGAAGAAGGCGTTCGTGGTGAACCGCATCGGCGATCTCGGATTCCTGCTCGGGATCCTGCTCGTGCTCGCCACCTTCGGCAGTCTCGACTTCGACGTCGTCTTCCGCGCCATCGCCGATCATCCGCTGGCCGGCTCGATTGCCACCGCGATCCCCCTGCTGCTGTTCCTGGGCGCGACCGGCAAGTCGGCCCAGATCCCGCTCCACGTGTGGCTCCCCGACGCGATGGAGGGGCCAACCCCGGTCTCGGCGCTGATCCACGCCGCCACGATGGTCACCGCGGGGGTCTACATGATCGCCCGGCTGCACCCGCTCTTCGAGGGTTCGCAGACGGCGGCCACGGTCGTCGCCGTCGTCGGGATCGCCACGGCCCTCTACGCCGCCACACGATCGCGGTGGTCCAGGACGACATCAAGCGTGTGTTGGCCTACTCCACGATCTCGCAGCTGGGCTACATGTTCCTCGCGGTGGGGATCGGCGCGCTCGCGCACTCGGGCGCGGCCTACGCGGCCGGCATCTTCCATCTCGTGACGCACGCGTTCTTCAAGGCTCTGCTGTTCCTGGGGGCCGGTTCGGTGATGCACGCCCTCGGCGGGGAGACCGACATGAGGCGGATGGGGGGGCTGCTCCGGCCGATGCGCATCACCGGGGTCACCTTCCTCGCGGGCTGGCTTGCCATCAGCGGCATCGCTCCTTTCGCAGGCTTCTTCCCGAAGGACGCCATCCTCGTGGGGGCGTTGGAGCACGGATGGCCCGCGCTCGGCATCGTCGGGATGCTCGCCTCGTTCCTCACCGCCTTCTACGCTTCGCGCCAGGTCTTCCTCACCTTCTTCGGCCGCTCGCGCCTCGCCGGCGGGGTCCACGCGCACGAGTCGCCCCCTTCGATGACCGCGCCGCTGGCCCTGCTCGCGCTGGGGGCCGGCGCCGGAGGGCTGCTCGGCGCCGGGCGCCACGGGCGCATCGGCCGCTTTCTCGAGCCCGTCTTCGCACACCCGTCGCACTCGGAGGTCCCGCTCGGCAAGGTCACCGAGGTCTCCGAGCCGCTGCTGGCCGGGATCGCGCTGGCGCTCGGAATTGCGGGCATCGGGCTGGCCTATGCCCTCTACCTCGCGCCACGCGCGGAGGAACGGAGGGGCCGGATCAGCGCCCGAGCGGCCGGGCTGGTCGCGCTCGCGCGCAACGGCTATGGGGTCGACCGGCTGTACGGAAACCTCGTCGTGCTCCCCGGCAAGGCGGCGGCCTCCGGGCTCGCCGTCGTCGATGCACGGCTTGTCGACCGCGCCGTCGTCGGGGTCGGAGCGGCGGTCCTGGGGGCCGCGTCCTCGCTGCGGCGCATCCAGACCAGCTTCGTCCGGCGGTATGCGGCGGCGATGCTGGTCGGGATCGTGGCGCTGCTGGGGCTCGTCATCGTGAGAGGGCGATGACGGGCGCGCCCCTGCTGTCGATCGTGCTCTTGCTCCCCGCGGCCGGCGCCGTGCTGGTCGGCCTTGCTCCCAGAGACTCGGAGCGGGGGATCCGTCTCACCGCGTTGGCGACCACGCTCGTCACCTTCGTGGCGTCGCTGCTCGTCCTCGCCCGCTTCGACGCCGGCGACGCCGGCTTCCAGCTCGTCGAGCGGACTGCCTGGGTGCCCTCGGCCGGCGCTGCCTCTCACCTCGGCATCGACGGTATCAGCCTCTGGATGGTTCTCCTCACCGCCTTCCTGCTGCCGCTGGCGGTGCTCGCCTCGTGGCACGTCGGACACAGGGTGAAGGCGTTCCACGTCGTGCTGCTGCTGCTCGAGAGCGCGATGCTCGGCGTCTTCGTCTCCCTCGACCTGCTCCTCTTCTATGTGTTCTGGGAAGGGATGCTCATCCCGATGTACTTCCTCATCGGGCTCTGGGGCTACGAGCGGCGTGTCTACGCCGCGGTCAAGTTCTTCCTCTACACGCTGGCCGGCTCGCTGGTGATGCTTGCCGGCATCCTGGTTCTGTACTTCGCCGGCGGTCGGACCTTCGACATCGTGCGGCTCCAGGAGCTCGATCTCCCGCTGCGCCTGCAGTACTGGCTCTTCGCCGCCTTCTTCGCCAGCTTCGCGGTCAAGGTGCCGGTGTGGCCGTTGCACACCAGGCTGCCCGACGCGCACACGGAGGCCCCCACGGCCGGCAGCGTCCTCCTTGCCGGCGTGCTGCTGAAGATGGGGGCCTACGGCTTCCTCCGCTTCTCGCTGCCTATGTTCCCCGAGGCCTCGGAGCGGCTCGCCCTCTGGCTGGGCGTCCTCGGCGTGATCGGCATCGTCTACGGGGGTGCGGTCTCGATCGTCCAGGACGACCTCAAGCGCCTGGTCGCCTACTCGAGCGTCTCGCACCTCTGATTCGTCGTCCTGGGCATCGCCGCCCTCGGCGTTTCCGCAACCTCGGGGAGCGTGCTGCAGATGGTCAACCACGGGCTGTCCACCGGCGCGCTCTTCCTCCTCGTCGGGATGCTGTACGAGCGAGCCCACACGCGCCGGATCGCCGATTTCGGGGGACTGGCTCAGCCCCTGCCGGTCTTCGCCGCGGCCTTTCTCCTCGTCGCGCTCTCCTCGCTGGGGCTCCCCGGGCTCAACGGCTTCGTCGGGGAGTTCCTCATCCTCGCCGGCACCTTCGTGGCGCGCCGGCCCCTCGCGATCGCCGGCGCGTTCGGGATCGTCCTCGCCGCGGTGTATCTGCTGTGGTCGTACGAGCGGGTCTTTCACGGCCCACTGCGGATCCCCCACGCCGAGCGCCGGCACGTGTGGCGCGACCCGTCGATGCGGGAGATCGCCGTCCTCGCCCCGGTGCTCGCCGCCATCCTGTGGCTCGGTGTCTACCCGAAGCCGGTGCTCGACCGGATCGAGCCCTCGGTCGAGCGGGTGCTCCAGCGCGTCGACGGGGCGGACACCAAGGGTGGCGTCGCGGTGAGCCCGCTCGCGGTCCCCGGCGTCGACCTCCTGGCGGTGGCGCCCGAGCTGGTCGTGGCGGTGGGGCCTGGTGCTCCTCGTCGCCGGGCTGCGTGCCTCCCCCCGAGCGCTCGCGGCGAGCGCCGCCCTCCTGCTCACCGCGTCGGGCGCCCTGGCCCTGGCGGCGGCGGGATCGCCCCGCTCCGCCTTCGCCGGGACGGTGGTGTCCGACGGCTTCGCCGCCTTCTTCCGCGTGGCCCTGGCGGCAGTGGCGGTCCTGTCGGTGATCGCGTCGCTCCCCCTCGTCCGGAGCGGCGAGGGCCCCGCCCCCGAGTACTACGCGCTCGTGCTGCTCGCCACGAGCGGGATGATGCTGATGGCGAGCGCGGGTGACCTGATCCTGGTGTTCGTTGCGCTGGAGACCTTCTCGCTCGCCTTCTACGTCATGGCCGGGATGCGCCGCAGGCGCCGCGACGCCCAGGAGGCATCGCTCAAGTACTTCCTCACGGGCTCGTTTGCGAGCGCGTTCTTTCTGTACGGCGTCGCCCTGGTATACGGAGGCTCGGGCAGCACCCGGCTGCTTCCGATCGCCGACAGGATGATCCCCGGCCTGATCGCCGGCCGCGGCCTCGTGCTCGCCGGGCTCGCGCTGCTCGTGGTGGGGATGGCGTTCAAGATCGCAGCCGTCCCGTTCCACATGTGGACGCCCGACGTCTATCAGGGATCGCCCGCCCCCGCCGTCGGGTTCATGGCCGCCGCCGCCAAGCTCGCCGCGTTTGCCGTGCTGCTGCGGCTCGTCGGCCTGGTCTTCCCAAGCCTCGCATCAGACTGGAGGCCGGCCCTGTCGGCCCTCGCGGTGCTGACGATGGTGGTGGGGAGCATCGTGGCGGTCGCGCAGTCCGACGTGAAGCGGATGCTGGCCCACTCGGCGATCGCCCATTCGGGGTTCCTCCTGGTCGGCGTCGCCGCGGGCGGGACCCGCGGCGTGTCGGGCTCCCTCTTCTACCTCGCCGTCTACGCGGCGGTGATCGTGGGAGCGTTCGCAGTCGTGCAGGCGGTGGCGGGGGAGGAGGAGCACGGCTTGTCGCTCGATGAGTACCGCGGCCTGTGGTCTCGACAGCCCTTCCTGGCGGTGGCGTTCGCCGCGCTGCTGATCTCCCTCGCGGGGTTCCCTCCCACGGCAGGCTTCTGGGCGAAGCTCGAGGTGTTCGCCGCATCGGTGGAGGCAGGGCAGCCGTCCCTCGTCGTGATCGGCGTGCTGGCGAGCGCCGTCGCGGCGTCCTTCTATCTGCGGGTCATCGTTCTCATGTTCCTCGAGGAGCCCAGGGAGTGGGTTGGGCGCCCCGAAGGAGTCGATGCGGCGAGCGGCCTGGTCGCCCTCGTGGCTGCGATCGTCGTCGCTGTGGTCGGGATCGTGCCCCAGCCTCTCCTCGAGTTGGCGCGCAACGCCACCTTTATCCCCCGCTGAGCTCCGCCACCAAGACACGGCGGCCCCTCTTGACTCCACGTTGGGAGGGGGCGTACCTTATCGTCGTTAGCCTGACGTCGATAAGTTAGCGCCGGAAGCACGAAAGGACCTCTCATGCTCGCTCGCCTGGGCCGGTTCGCCGTCCGCCGCCACCGCCCCGTTCTCGCCGGAACTCTCCTGTTCCTGGTCCTCGCCGGCGCCTTCGGTGGCAACGTCGCGTCGCGCCTGTCGAACGGGGGGTTCCAGGATCCGAGCATGGAGTCGCGGCGAGCGGCGGCCATTCTCGACCGCGAGTTCAACGCCGGCAATCCGAACCTGATCCTGCTCGTGACGGCCAAGGGCGGGTCGGTCGACGATCCTGCTACGGCCGCACGCGGGGCCGCGATCACCGGTGAGCTGGCCTCGTCGGAGGGGGTCGCGCAGGCCTTCTCTTACTGGACCCTCGGCTCCCCCGCGCCGCTGCGCAGCCGCGACGGGCGGCGGGCCCTCGTCCTGGCTCGCCTCTCGGGCGACGAGGACGAGCTTCGGGCGATGGCGGAGGAGCTGTCCCCGCGCTTCACCCGCGACGACGACCTCGTATCGGCCCGCGTGGGCGGGCAGGCGGAGATCTTCCGGCAGGTCGGCGAGCAGATCGAGCACGACCTGCGCCTGGCGGAGGCCATCACCCTCCCGGTCGTGCTGGTGCTGCTCATCGTGGTCTTCGGCAGCGCGGTCGCCGCCGGGCTCCCCCTCGGGGTGGGGGCGATCGCGGTGGTGGGGACCTTCCTCGTGCTGCGGATCCTCACGAGCTTCACCGACGTCTCCATCTTCTCCCTGAACCTCGCCACCGCGATGGGCCTTGGACTCGGGATCGACTACAGCCTGTTCATCGTCTCGAGGTTCCGTGAGGAGATGCGCCGCGGCCTCGACGCGGGAGCCGCGGTCGTCCGGACCTTGGAGACCGCCGGGCGCACGATCGCCTTCAGCGCCCTCACCGTGGCGGTCTCGCTGGCGGCACTGCTCGTGTTCCCGCTGCCCTTCTTGCACAGCTTCGCCTACGCAGGGGTCGCGGTCGTGGCGATCGCGGCGGCGGGGGCGATCGTCTCCCTCCCCGCGCTGCTCGCCGCTCTGGGCCCCCGTGTGGATCGCCTGACGCTGTGGCGGCGCCATCCCAAGGAGGTCGGCGAGGGCTTCTGGCATCGGATGGCGACCTTCGTCATGCGGCGGCCCCTTCCGATCGCCATCGGCGCCATCGCCCTGCTGGCGATCCTCGGCGCTCCGTTCCTCGGCGTCACCTTCGGTCTTCCCGACGACCGAGCGCTGCCGAAGGGAGCCTCGAGCCGTGGGGTGCAGGACGCCATCCGAGCTGACTTCTCGTCCGAGGAGGCGGCGGCTCTCGCGATCGTGGCCCCTTCCCTCGGCGACCCGTCCGCCCGCTCGACCGACATCGACGCGTATGCCGCGGCCGCGTCCGCCCTTCCCGGCGTGGCTCGCGTCGACGCCGTGACCGGGTTCTACGTCGCCGGAGTCCGAGTCGCCCCCCCCGCGCCGCTCTCGGCGCGGTTTGCAAGCGCCGATGGGACCTGGCTGTCGGTGGTTCCCTCGGTGGAGCCGATGTCGCCCCAGGGGGAGGCCCTCGTGGAGAGCCTCCGCGACCTTCCGGCCCCGTTCCCAGTCCGGATCGGCGGCCCCTCCGCCGAGCTGGTCGATGCGAAAGCCCAGCTCTTCAGCAGGATGCCGCTGGCGGCCCTCACCATCGCACTCGTCACCTTCGTGGTCCTGTTCCTCATGACCGGGAGCGTGCTCGTGCCCGTCAAGGCCACGGCGCTCAACCTACTCTCCCTCTCGGCCACATTCGGGGCGATGGTGTGGGTGTTCCAGGAGGGGCACCTCGCAGGGCTGCTCGGCTTCACGCCCACCGGCACTCTCGACACGACCACCCCGATCCTGATGTTCTGCGTCGCCTTCGGCCTCTCGATGGACTACGAGGTGTTCCTGCTCTCGCGGATCAAGGAGGAGCACGACCTCACCGGCGACAACGTCCGGTCGGTCGCGGTCGGGCTCGAGCGGACGGGCAGGATCGTCACCGCCGCCGCGGCGCTGCTGGCGGTTGTCTTCATCGCCTTCGCCACGTCGAAGATCACGCTCATCAAGCTGATGGGAGTCGGGATGACCCTGGCCGTGCTCCTCGACGCCACCATCATCCGGGCAACACTCGTTCCCGCGTTCATGCGGCTTGCCGGCAACGCCAACTGGTGGGCGCCGCGGCCGCTGCGCCGGCTCTACGAGCGCTTCGGGCTGCACGAGGATGCTCCTCCCGCGCAGCCCGAGCCGCTTCCGGCTCCGGCGGAGGCGCGCGGGTGAGCCTCGGTGCGACGAGGCGTCAGCGAGCTCGCCGGGGACAGGGGGAGCGGCTCCGGGAGGAGATCCTCGAGGCGACCGAGCGGCTTCTGATCTCGACCGGCGACGCCGAGGCCGTGTCGATCCGGGCGGTCGCCGAGGCCGTCGGGGTCACGCCGCCGTCGATCTACCTGCACTTCGTCGACAAGGACGAGCTCCTCTTTGCGGTATGCGAACGGCATTTCGCCCGGCTGGACCGCCTGGCCGAGGAGGCCGGAGCCGGCTCCGGCGACCCGTTGGAGTCGCTGCGCCTTCGGGGCCGGGCCTACATCCGGTTCGGCCTCGAGCATCCGGAGCAGTACCGGATCCTGTTCATGGGCAAGCCGGCCCGGGTGCCGGAGGGCTTTGCCGAGGAGCGGCTGCGCAGGAGCGCGGCATTCGACCACGTGGTCCAGGCGGTGCAGCGGTGCGTCGACGCCGGCTCGATCCGCCCCGAGGATCCCGTGCTCGTGGCGATCGGCCTGTGGGCGGCGGTCCACGGCATGACCTCGCTGCTGATCTCGAAGCCCGATTTCCCCTGGCCCGAGCGCGACCTGCTGATCGACCACCTGCTCGCCGTCCAGATCGAGGGGCTCCGGAGGTGAGGGGCCGGGACGCGCGACCGGCGAGAACCTTGGTTCGTCGGCACCGAGGTTCGCCATATGGGCGCCCCCACCAGGGGAAACGCGCGCGCAGGCCCTCGACGTCCGTTCCCCTTAACGGCGCATCCACAGCTGATGCGAGGAGTCGCGCTCCGTCATCCGAACGCGCCCCGTGATCACCAGCGCCGCCGCCTTCCCAATCGGCGGCGGGAACGGCTCGGCGACGAGCCGCACCTTGGCGGGGAGGTCGCGGGTGCGGAGGGCGCGGATCAGCCGCCGGGCCGCCTGGGCGGCCCCGGTCACCTCGCCGACGAGCGCGACGAACAGCCGGGCTTCCTGCCGGAAGACGCCGTCTCCCTCCCGGACGATGTCGCGGAGGACGGGCTCGATCTCGTGCAAGCCCGCGGACCCACCAACCAGCTCGACCAGGTAGAACTCGATCCCAGAGTAGGTTCGCGCCAAGCCTCAGCCTCCCCACCCCCACACGCCCGGGGGCGGCTCAAGAGGATACTGCGAGGCCGGCAAGGCAGGCTCCCGGGGCGTGCCGGAAGGGGCCGTTGCGGGGGAATCCGTGTGGTAGCGTGGATCGTCGCCGAGCGGCATGACGGGGCCCGCCGGGAGCAGACGGAGACGAGGCATTTCGCCATGCCAGAGGGCTATTTCGGGTCGTACCTAACGCTTGCGATCTTCTCCGGGGCGGTCGTCATCCTGGTCGGGGGGACGCTCCTGCTCAACCGGGCCATACGGCCGAAGGTTCCCCGACGCGAGAAGCTCCTGACCTACGAGTGCGGGGTCGATCCGGTCGGTGGGGGATGGTCGCAGAGCACGGTCCGCTACTACATCTTCGCCCTGCTGTTCGTGATCTTCGACGTCGAGGCCGTCTTCCTCTTCCCGTGGGCGACGGTCTTCGCCCAAATCGGCGTGTTCGCCTTCGTCGAGATGCTGGTGTTCATCGTCATCCTGGCCCTGGGCCTGGTCTACGCTTGGCGCAAGAAAGTGCTCGACTGGCTCTAGGAGGGCAGGCGATGGCGCGGGTTGGCAAGATCAAGCTGCCGAAGGCTGTGTCCTTCCTGCTCAACTACAGCCGGAAGTACTCGCTGTGGATGTTCCAGTTCGGCCTCGCCTGCTGCTCGATCGAGTTCATCGCCTCGGCCATGCCGAAGCATGACGTGATGCGGCTCGGCGTCATCCCCTTCCCGGCGTCGCCCCGACAGGCCGACCTGATGGTGGTGGCGGGAACCGTAACGGACAAGATGGCGCCGGCGATCAAGCGGGTCTACGAGCAGATGCCGGAGCCCAAGTACGTCATCTCGATGGGCTCGTGTGCGAACTGCGGAGGACCGTACTGGGACTCCTACTGCGTCACCAAGGGGGTGGATCAGATCCTTCCGGTGGACGTCTACGTGCCGGGCTGCCCGCCCAGGCCTGAGGGGCTCCTCTACGGGATCACCCGCCTCCAGGACCTGATCCAAGGTGAGGACGTTCAGGAGCGATTGAATCGTGGCCACGAAGCACGGATCCCTCAGATCATCGGAACGGGTCGAGCCGGAGGCATTTAGCGAGCGGGTTCGATCGAGCCTGCGCGAAGCCGCCGGTGAGGTCTCAGTCCGGCACGGCCAGGTCGTCGCCGAGCCGGCTCCCGAGCGCCACCACGAGGTCATGCGCGCCCTGCGCGACGATCCGGGGCTCGACTGCGCCTTCTTCACCTTCCTCTCCGCGGTCGACTGGCAGGAGGAGGGGTTCGAGGTCGTCACGGCGGTCTTCTCGCTCCTCTACCGAAACACCGTGATCGTCAAGGTGCGCCTGCCGGCCGAGCATCCGCACCTCGCCTCGATCTCGGACCTCTACGGCGGGGCCAACTGGCACGAACGCAACTGCGCCGAGATGTTCGGGATCACCTTCGACGGCCATCCCAACCTCGTGAAGCTCTACCTGCCCGAGGACTTCGAGGGCTTCCCGCTGCGCAAGTCGTTCAAGCTGGCGAGCCGCAGCTACAAGGACTGGCCCGGGGCCAAGGACCCTGCGGAGAAGGAGTCGGGGGGTCGATGAGCACGACCCGCAGCGACGACCTGCAGCAGGCCGAGCGCGAGGGAGCGCCGCCGCCCGAGACCAACGAGCCGGCGCGGCCCACCCTTGCGCGGTTGACCGGCGCGGGCCTGCTGCGGACCGAGGAGATGGTCCTCAACGTCGGCCCTCAGCACCCCGCCACCCACGGCGTCCTGCGGATGCTGGTCACCCTCGACGGCGAGCGCATCGTCGAGGCCGAGCCGGTGATCGGCTACATGCACCGGGGCCACGAGAAGCTGGTCGAGCAGCGCGACTTCCGCCAGATCACGAACCTGCTCTCCCGGATGGACTGGCTGTCGGGGATCAACAACGAGCTCCCCGCGTCGATGGCCGTCGAGAAGCTGATCGAGGTCGAGGTCCCGCGCCGGGCCCAGTTCCTGCGGGTGATCCTTGCCGAGATCAACCGGATCCTGAACCACCTGATGTTCGTCGGGAGCTTCGGTCTCGAGCTCGGGGCGAGCACCCCCGTGATGTACGCCTTCCGCGAGCGCGAGCTGCTCCAGGAGGCGATGGAGATGGTGACCGGGGGCCGGATGCACTTCGGGTTCATCCGCCCGGGCGGGCTCAAGGAGGACATCCCCCGCGGCTTCGTCGAGCTCGCCCACCGCGGCATCCGCCAGCTGGTCGGCGCCATCCCCGACTACGAGAACCTCCTGCTCGGCAACGAGATCTTCAAGCAGCGGACGGTGGGGATCGGGAAGCTGCCGGCCGACGTGGCCATCTCGCACGGCGTCTCCGGCCCGCTCTTGCGAGGGTGCGGCGTTCCCTACGACGTCCGCAAGGCCGACCCGTACCAGATCTACGGGGAGCTCGACTTCGACATCCCGGTGGGCACGGCAGGCGACTCCTTTGACCGGTTCTGGGTCCTGATCCAGGAGATGCGGGAGTCGGCAAAGATCGTCGAGCAGGCCCTCGACGGCCTGCCCGAGGGGTCGCACATCGGCCACGTCCCGAAGCGGCTCACGCTCCCCGAGGGTGAGGTGTACGCCCGGGCGGAGAACCCCCTCGGCGAGCTGGGCTACCACCTGGTGTCGAACGGCAAGGACCGGCCCTACCGGCTGGTGATCCGCACCCCGTCGTTCAACAACATCAGCGCGGTGCCCTCCATGCTGCGCGGGGCGTACGTCCCCGACATGATCGCGGTGCTCGGCTCGATGTTCTTCGTGGTGGGGGACATCGACCGCTGATGGCCGTCGACATCCGGGAGATCCTCGCCAACGACTTCGTGATCCTCGGGCTCAAGCTGGGGGTCCTGATGATCCTCCTGCCGGTCGTGATGGTCGTCGGGTGGATCGAGCTCAAGGTGATGGCCCACATCCAGCACCGCCTGGGCCCGATGTACCCGGGCGGATTCCACGGCTGGGCGCAGACCCTCCTCGACGGGGTGAAGTTCATCCAGAAGGAGGACATCGTGCCCCGGTCGACCGACCGCAAGGTGTTCACCGCGGTGCCGTTCATCACGATGCTCGGCGCCACGCTCACCTTCGTGGTGATCCCGATCGGACCGAAGCTGATCATCGAGGACCTCTCCGTCGGCCTGTTCTTCGCCCTCGCCGCCTCCTCCATCAGCGTGATCGGGGTCCTGATGGCGGGCTGGGCCTCCGCGAACAAGTACTCGCTGATCGGGGGCCTGCGCGCGGCCGCGCAGCTGATCGCGTACGAGCTGCCGCTGGTGCTCACCGCCGCCGCAGTGGCCATGCAGGCCGAGTCGCTCTCGCTCGTCGACATCGTCGAGGCGCAGCGCCGGGTCCCCTTCTTCCTCTGGGCGCAGCCGGTCGGCTTCCTCATCTTCGTGGCCGCGTCCACCGCGGAGGTCGCCCGGCCGCCGTTCGACATGCCCATCGCCGAGGCGGAGATCATCACCGGGGCCTTCACCGAGTACTCCGGGATGAAGTTCATCTTCGGGCTCTTCGCCGCCGAGTACATCGGCTTCGTGGGACTTTCGGCGCTGGCGGCGACCCTCTTCATGGGGGGATACCTCCCGCCCGCGCCGTTCCTGAAGATCATCCCGGGACCGGTGTGGTTCCTCGTGAAGACCTTCCTGATCGTGTTCGTATTGATGTGGGTACGCTGGACCTACCCGCGGCTTCGGGAGGACCAGCTTCAGAAGTTCGCCTGGAAGGTGCTGATCCCGCTGTCGCTGGCGAACATCTTCGTGACGGGCGCCCTCAAGCTGGCAAAGCTGGTCTGACGCGAGGACGGGTTAGGGACCATGGCGATCGACGAGAAGCTGGGCCGGACCGGCGAGCGGCCGGACTTGATCGACCACGAGGTCGAGCCACCCGAGCTGAAGCGCACCACGTTCGGCACCGGCCTCCTGAAGGGCCTCGGCATCACCTTGCGCCACCTCTTCTCGCGGTCGGTCACCATCCAGTACCCGGACGAGAAGTCGCTTCTCCCTGCGCGCTCCCGGGGTGTGATCGCCCTCAAGGAGGAGAACTGTACCGTCTGCATGCTCTGCTCCCGCGAGTGTCCCGACTGGTGCATCTACATCGAGGCGCACAAGGAGCGCCGGGAGCCGAAGGAGCCGGGCAAGCGGGCCAAGGCCTACAACATCCTCGACCGCTTCGCCATCGACTACGCGCTCTGCATGTACTGCGGCATCTGCGTCGAGGTGTGCCCGTACGACGCACTCTTCTGGAGCCCGGAGTACGAGTACGCCGAGTACGACATCACCAACCTCACCCACGAGATGCCCAAGCTGGAGGAGTGGATGTACCGGGTCCTCCCCCCTCCGCCACTCGACGAGGGTGCCCAGGGGCCCGAGCTGAAGTCGACGGCCCGCGTCGCGACCACCAGGACGGCCACACCGGCGCCCGAGCGGCCGCACGCCGAGGAAGTCATCCCAACCGGCTCCCAGGCGGCAACCGCCAGCGCGGTCGCGCCCGCCCAGGCCGAGGTCATCATCCCGGAGGGTGCGCCGGCGGCGCGCGAGGGCGAGGACCCCGACGAGATCCTGCGGCGGGTCAAGGCGGAGGAGTCGGCGAAGGGCGTCGATCCGCGGGTGGCCGAGGCCCGGGCCAAGGCGGCGGCCATGCGAGCACGCAAGGCTGCGGCGGCGGGCGCTGCGGCGGTGCCCAAAGCTTCGGCGGTGCCCGAGGCTGCGGCGGCGCCGCAGCCCGTGCACCCGGAGGCTCCCATCGTCCCGGAGGGAGCGCCTGCAGCCAGGGTGGGCGAGGACCCCGACGAGGTGCTGCGGCGGGTTAGGGAAGAGGAGTCGGCGAAGGGCGTCGATCCGCGAGTGGCCGAGGCCCGGGCCAAGGCGGCGGCGATGCGAGCCCGCAAGGCTGCCGCCGCGCCGCAGGCACAGGCTCCCGCCCAGGCGGAAGCCGCTCCGGCCAGAGCCGAGCCCGACAGGAAGGCTCCCGCGCCGCAGCAGGCCCTGATCAAGGCCGGTCCGGAAATCGCGGACGAGCAGGCTGCGGAAGCGGCAGACGAAGGTCTGGGGAGGTTCAGCGAGGAGGAGGCGGCGAAGATCCGCAAGAAGGTCTACGACGACGAGATCGCCAAGGGCACCGACGAGAAGGTGGCCGAGGCGCTCGCGCGGACGGCCGAGGTCCGGGCCCTCCAGGGATTCCGGCGTCCCGACTGGTAGGGCCGGGAGTGCTGCGGATCGACCCGCCGATGCTCCGCGGCGCAGCATCTCACCCGGTAGAGTCACGCCCGAACCCGAGGGAAGCGGCCTGAGAAGAGGACGCGGATGATCCAATACGTCTTTGCGGCGGTGGGGATCCTGACGGCCATCGCGGCGCTCCGACTGGTCACGACCAAGAACGTGGTCCACGGAGCGCTCTGGCTGCTGGTGGTCCTGTCGGGGGCGGCGGTGATCTTCCTGCTGCTGACGGCCGAGTTCGTCGGATGGGTGCAGGTGCTGATCTACGTCGGGGCGGTGGTCGTCCTGCTCCTGTTCGGGCTGATGCTGACCCGGGCACCGATCGGGCGGACCGCGATGGACAACCAGCAGCGTGGGCTCGCCGCGCTCGTCGCCGGAGGCTTGTTCGCGATCACCTCGATTGTCATCTGGCGGGCATTCGAGGGCCAGACCCTCGATTTCGGGAGGACCTTCTCCTCGCAGAACCTGGGGAGGGTGCTCTTCACCCGCTTCGTCCTCCCGTTCGAGGTCGTCTCGGTCCTGCTCCTGGCCGCGCTGGTCGGTGCCGTCGTGCTTGCCAAGAGGGACGAGTGATGCCGGTCGTCTGGGTCCTGCTGCTTTCGAGCTTCCTGTTCTCCGTCGGGGTCTACGGCGTGCTCGCTCGCCGCAACGCCGTCCTCGTGCTGATGTCCGTAGAGCTGATGCTGAACGCCGTCAACATCAACCTCGTCGCCTTCAACCTCCTGCTCCGGGAGGCCAGGCTGATCGGGCAGATCTTTGCGCTGTTCATCATCACCGTCGCCGCCGCCGAGCTCGGCGTCGGGCTGGCCATCATCATCCTCATCTACCGGAACCGCACCACGGTCTCGATCGACGAAGTGAGCCTGATGAAATGGTGAAAGGAAAGGCAGGGGGCCGCCTTCGGCGGCACTCCTCTGCACCGGCGGGCGCCTCACTGTGCTCGGCGCCAGCCGGGCCCCGCTGGGCATGCCTCCACTCCCACGGCTCCCGCGGAGACTCGAGGCATTCGCGCCAACTCGGCATGCCGGGCGGGGCGGAGGTCAGCTGAGTGCTCGAGTGGGCGTGGCTGATCCCCGTCCTGCCCTATGCGGCGTTCTTCGTGATCGTCTTTGCGGGAAACCGCCTGCCCGGCAAGGGGGCGGGGGTGGGCGTCCTTGCCGTGGCGGGCTCGCTGGGCATCTCGATCCCGGTCTTCTTCCAGGCGATCGGGCAGGAGCGCGGCGGCTTCGAGCGCAGCGTGGAGTGGCTCCGGTTCGGGTCCGGCCCCCGCTTCGTCGAGCTCGGCATGCGCATCGACGGCCTTACCGCGGTGATGTTCCTGGTCGTTTGCACGGTCTCGCTCCTCGTGCAGGTCTACTCGACGGAGTACATGAAGGGAGACGCTCGGTACACCTGGTACTACGCGGCGCTCTCCCTCTTCACCGGGTCGATGCTCAACCTCGTCATCGCCAACAACCTCCTCCAGATGCTGCTGGGCTGGGAGGGGGTGGGACTCTGCTCCTACTTCCTCATCGGCCACTGGCACGAGAGCAGGGAGAACTCGAACGCGGCGATAAAGGCCTTCATCACCACCCGTATCGGCGACGTCGGCTTCACCTTCGGGATCATCGTGCTGTTCTTCGCCGCCAGGACCTTCAACATCGGGAAGATCACCGAGGTGATCGGCGACGGCGAGCTGTCGAAGACGACGCTGACGCTGGCGGCGGTCCTGTTGTTCGCCGGAGCCATCGGCAAGTCCGCCCAGGTCCCCTTGCACGTCTGGCTGCCCGATGCGATGGCGGGCCCGACCCCGGTCTCGGCGCTCATCCACGCCGCCACCATGGTCGTGGCCGGCGTCTACCTGGTCGCCCGCATGTACGCCGTCTTCCACGCCTCGCCGACCGCGCTCAACGAGGTGGCGATCATCGGCGGGATCACGATGCTGATCGCGGCGATCCTGGCCCTGGTCCAGGACGACATCAAACGGGTGCTGGCGTACTCGACCATCTCCCAGCTTGCCTACATGGTTGCCGCGCTCGGCGTGGGGGCCTACACGGCGGGGGTGTTCCACATCTGGACCCACGCCTGGTTCAAGGCCCTGCTGTTCCTCGGGGCCGGCTCCGTCTCGCATGCGGTCCACTCGTTCTCGATGAGCAAGATGGGCGGGCTCAAGAACACCATGCCGACGACGTTCTGGACGTACCTCGTCGGGGCGCTCGCCCTCGCCGGGGTGCCGCCTCTGGCGGGGTTCTGGTCGAAGGACGAGATCGTCACCGGCGCGTGGGCGGCAGCCACCCACGGCGACGGCGTGGCGATGTTCGTCTTCCTGGCCGGCATCGTCACCGCGTTCCTGACCGCCGTCTACACCGCGCGCATGCTGGCGCTGACCTTCTTCGGCAAAGCCAAGTACGACACCGCCCGCATCAAGCCGCACGAGCCCTCCGCGGCGATGCGGGGGCCGCTCGTGATCCTGGCGATTCTGGCCGTCGCCGGGGGATTCGTGGGCCTGCCCGGCGCGGCGAACCTGTTCGGCGACTGGGTGCATTTCGCGGGAGCCGAGCACGCGGACTTCAACCTGGCGCTGGCGCTCGGTTCGATCGTGATCGCCGTCGGGGGCCTCGCGGTCGGCTGGTCGATCTTCCGCCTGGACAAGGTCAAGGTGGACCTGCTGCGGTCACCGTTTGCCTGGGTCTACCGGCTGCTCCAGAACCGCTACTACGTGGACGACCTCTACATGCGCCTGATCGTGCGGCCCATCCGCGACCCGCTCGCACGGTTCACGTACTGGACCAACCAAAAGGTGCTCGACGCGATCGTCAACCTCGCCGGGGCGACGACCGTCGCGGCCGGGCGCGGCGCCTACTTCGGCATCGACCAACCGGTGATCGACGGTGCGGTCAACGGGCTGGCGTTCGGGATAGGGGCCGCCGGGAGCGGCCTCAAGTTCTGGCAGGCAGGAAACGTCCAGATCTACGCGTCGTTGCTCTTCTTCGGCATCGTCGTCTTCGTCGGCGCGTTCCTGGTTCTTCCCGGCTAGCACCCAGAACGGAAGGAGCACCGAGGGCATGGAGTGGCTCGAAAACTGGGGACTCACGTTCAGCGTGTTCCTGCCCGCCCTGGGAGCGGCGCTGATCGCGATCACGCCGAAGGCGCGCGAGGACGCGGTCAAGCTCCTCGCGCTCCTGTTCACCGGCCTGCCGCTCGCCATCGGGGTGGCGCTGCTGGGCCCTTACCAGCTCGGCGAAACCGGGCTCCAACTCCAGACCAACGTCGACTGGATCCCCTCGATCGGCGCCCGGTACCACATCGGGATCGACGGCATCAGCCTTCCCATGCTCGAGCTCACCCTCCTGGTCACCTTCCTCTGCGTGATCTACACGTTCTGGGATCTGCCGGAGCCGCGGAAGCCCAAGCCGTTCTTCGCGCTGATGCTGCTGCTCGAGACGGGCATGGCCGGCACGTTCATCTCCCTCGATCTCGTGCTCTTCTTCCTGTTCTGGGAGATGGTGCTGGTCCCGATGTACTTCCTGATCGGCCTGTGGGGTGGGCCTCGGCGGGAGTACGCGGCGATCAAGTTCTTCCTCTTCACCTTGTTCGGCAGCGTCTTCATGCTGCTGGGCTTCCTGGCGCTCTTCTTCCGGTCCGATCCGCACACCTTCGATATGCGGATGCTGGCGCAAAGCGCCGGGGCGGGCATCCCGCTCGCCGTCCAGCAACTGATCTTCTTCGGGCTGTTCCTCGGCTTTGCCATCAAGGTGCCGATGTGGCCGTTCCATACCTGGCTGCCCGACGCCCACACCGAGGCCCCCACGGTGGGAAGCGTCCTTCTCGCCGCGATCCTCCTGAAGATGGGGACCTACGGGTTCATTCGCATCGCCATCCCGTCGCTTCCCGATGCGGCGGTCACCTTCGCGCCCCTGATCGGCCTGCTGGCGGTGATCGCGATCATCTACGGCGCGCTCAACTGCCTCGCGCAGGTCGACTTGAAACGGATGATCGCCTTCAGCTCGGTCGGCCACATGGGCTTCGTGATGCTCGGGATCGCCACCCTCACCGACACCGGCATCAACGCCGCCATCTTCGGGATGGTGGCGCACGGCGTGATCACCGGGATGCTGTTCTTCCTGGCCGGCTCGATCCACCACCGCTATCACACCCGGGACATCCCCGAGCTCGGCGGCATGATCCTCCGCCTGCCGCGGCTCGGGTCGACCCTCGCCTTCGCCGCGATCGCGTCGCTGGGGTTTCCCGGCCTCGCCGGGTTCTGGGGCGAGGTGTTCGCGCTGCTGGCGAGCTACAACCCCCTGTCCGGGCTCAATCCCTCGACCTTCCGGGTCTTCATGGTTCTCGGCGGCATAGGCACCGTGCTCACCGCCGGCTACTTCCTTTGGATGCTCCAACGGGTCAACATGGGGAAGTTGCCGGGGAAATGGGAGGGGCATCCGCTCGTCGACGTCGAGCCCGTCGAATGGGTGGCCTGGGCTCCGCTCCTCGTCCTCATCCTGGTGCTCGGGGTGTTCCCCCGCCTCGTGTTGGGCGTCACGAACCCGGCCGTCGTCGAGCTGGTCCGAGGCCTCGGCAGGTAGCAATGCCGAGGCTCGACCTGGTCGCGGTCGCTCCCGAGCTCATCCTGACCGCCACGATCTGCGTCGTCCTGCTCATCGACCTTGCCCTTCCCGACGAGCGCAAGTGGGCCATCATGCCGGCCTCGCTGGCGGGGGTCGCGGCCACGTTCATCGCCCTCCTCCCGCTCGCCGGAGAGCGACATGTGACCCTCAGCGGGATGTTCGTCGTGGACTCGTTCGCGGTGCTCGTCAAGGGGCTCTTTTGCGTGGCGGCCGCACTGGTTCTGGTGATCTCGCACGGCTATCTCCAGGATGACCGCATCCCGCATGGCGAGTACTACTTCCTGCTGCTCTGCTCGCTCTTGGGGATGGTCACGATCGCCTCCAGCCGCGACCTCCTGGCGATCTTCATCTCGCTCGAGCTGGTCTCGCTGCCGACCTTCGTGCTGGCCGGACTGCGCAAGAGCGACGTCAAGTCGAACGAGGCGGCCCTCAAGTTCTTCCTCTTCGGCATCGTCTCCACTGCGGTGATGCTGTTCGGGATGTCGCTGGTATACGGGGTGACCGGCACGACGAACCTGGCGTCGATCGCCGAGCGATTCGCAACGTCCGCCCCCGACCGCTCGATCGCGGTGCTCTCGATCTTCTTCGTGGTGGCGGGGTTCGGCTTCAAGATCTCTGCGTTCCCGTTCCAGTGGTGGGTCCCCGACACCTACGAGGGGTCCCCCGTCCCGGTCGCCGCGTTCCTGTCCGTGGCCTCCAAGACCGCCGGCTTCGTGGGCCTGCTCCAGATCCTTTTCGTGGGGTTCCCGGGGGTGGCCGACCTGTGGCGGCCGTTCCTGGCGATCGTGGCGGTGCTCACGATGACCTTCGGGAATCTCGTGGCGCTGACCCAGCGCCACATGGTGCGGCTGCTCGCCTACTCCTCCATCGGCCAGGCGGGCTACATCCTGCTCCCGCTGGGCGTGGTCAGCCAGACCGGGGGAGCGAACAACAAGCCGGCGTTCGTGGCATCGCTCACCTACCTGCTGATCTACGCCTTCATGGAGATCGGGGCGTTCTCGATCGCGATCGTCCACGGCCGAAGGGGCGGGGGCTACTTCATCAACGACTTCGCCGGGCTGTTCCAACGCTCCCCGGGGCTGGCGCTGGCGATGGCAGCGTTTCTGTTCTCTCTGGCCGGGATCCCCCCCGCCGCCGGCTGGGCGGCGAAGCTGTTCGTGTTCCGGAGCGTGATCAGCGCAGGCTACCCATGGCTGGCGGCAGTCATGGCGATCAACACCGTGGTCGCGCTCTTCTACTACGTCGGAGTCGTGTGGCAGATGGCGAAGCCCGCCGTCGAACCCTCCGCCCCCGTCAGCGTTCCGGCCCTCGCCGGGGCCGCGATCCTGGTTTCGGCGGCCATGGTGGTGCTCCTGGGCATCCTGCCCGACCTGGCGGGGCACCTCGCGGAGCTCTCGACGCTGGTCTGAGCCCCCGCTGGGCCGGTTTGTTCGTGAACGTGCCGGTAATCCCGGCGTGGTCGTATGCTGGCGATCAAGAGGTGATGACCATGAAGAACAACCTGAAGACTGTCGTGTTGCTCGGGCTGCTGTCGGGGCTGATCATCGGTGTCGGGGCGTTGATCGGGGGCCGCAGCGGGGCGACGCTTGCCCTCGTGTTCGCGGGCGTGATGAACCTCGCCTCCTACTGGTTCTCCGACAAGATCGCGCTCAAGATGAGCAGGGCGCGGCCCGTCTCGCGTAGCGAGGCGCCCGACCTCTACGCAATCATCGAGAACCTGGCGCAGCAGGCCGGCATGCCGATGCCGAGCGTGCACATCATGCCGTCGGAGCAGCCGAACGCCTTCGCGACCGGCCGCAACCCGCAGCACGCCGCGGTGGCGGTGACCGAAGGCATCCTCCGGATCCTCACCCGTGACGAGCTCGAAGGCGTGCTGGCTCACGAGCTCGGGCATGTGCGGAACCGCGACATCCTGATCTCCTCCGTGGCCGCCACCATCGCCGCGGCGATCTCGTGGCTCGCCTTCATGGCGAGGTGGGGGATGTTCTTCGGCGGCGGCGACGACGACGACAACCCGCTCGGGTTCGTCGGGGTCCTTCTGGCTGCGATCCTCGCTCCGATCGCGGCGGTGATCGTGCAGTTCGCCATCTCCCGGGCGCGCGAGTACGAGGCCGACCGAAGCGGCGCCCATCTCTCAGGACGGCCGGAGAGCCTGGCTTCCGCACTTCGCAAGATCGACGCGGTCGCCCGTCAGGTCCCGATGGCGGTCAACCCGTCGGCGGCGCCGATGTTCATCGTCAACCCCCTTCGGGGACGCGCCGCGGCGGGCCTGTTCATGCGGATCTTCTCGACCCACCCGCCGACCGAGGACAGGGTGCGGCGGCTGGAGCAGCTCGTCGGGCGGGTGTAAGGCGCCGAGGCGGCTCGCCGGGCCGGGTTAGCCCGGCTCACGGCGTCGTCACGATCCGCTGCGGGGTGATCACCGCGTCCCGGTAGTCCCCGGCCCCCACCGCCGCGCCGCTCCACACCACGCACCGCTCCAGGCGGGCACCGGCATCGACCCGCGCCCCGCGCCCCACGATGCAATGGCGGAGCTCGGCCCCGTCGGCCTCAGCCTCGGCGGCGACGAAGGCGAGCGCATCCCATCGCTGCCGCTCGGCGAGCAGCCCTTCCACCGGCGCGGCCTCGAGGATGCCGCCGAGGGCATCGAGGTTCGCCCGCAGATGGTCTCGGGGCGAGCCCACGTCGACCCAGTAGCCGTCCCACTCGAACACGGCGAGCCCTCGATCCCGGACGAGCGCGGTTCGAAAGACGGTCTCGAAGAGCCCGCTCGTTCCCCCGGGGATCCACTCGAGGACCTCCGGTTCGAAGACCCCCACGCCCCCATAGATGACGCCGTGGGGGTGGAGAACCTCCCCCGCTCCCGGCATCTGGGCCACCATCTCGCCCTTCTCTCCGTGCCGGTCGACGAGTCCAGCGACCCACGCCTCCTCGACCACGAGGTCGGGGACTTCGTCGGTCGCGACGCCGAGCAGCGTCCCCGCCCCCCGGCCCGACCGGTGGGCATCGACCAGGCGCTCCAGGGTCAGGTTCGTCGCCACGTCCACGTTCACGACGAGGAAGGGCTCGGTCAGCTGCGCCCGAAGTGCCCGGAGCGTCCCGGCAGTGCCAAGCGGGGTCTCCCGCTCGTGGAGGAGCGAAACACGCATCCCGCCGCGGTCGCGCCGGCCCACCTCGGCGCCGACGTCGGCGGCCGCCTCATGAGCATTCACCCAGGCATGATCCACCCCTGCCAGCCGGAGCCGCTCGAGTGCCCACGAGACCAGTGGAATGTCGAGCGTGGGTATGAGCGGCTTCGGACGTTCGGTAGAGAGAGGACGCATCCTCGTCCCCCGTCCGGCGGAAAGAACGACTCCGAGCATCAGGTCTCCGTGTGGAAGGTTGCATCCGGCGGGGGTTGGGACGGTACGATACCGGCGCCCGGGCCGCCGCACCGCCCCATGGGCACGGTGATGTTCGAAGGGCCGACTCGCCCGGTGGCGGACGGGTCGGGATGGGGGGACAGGAGGGGGCTCGATGCGCAGGCGCCCATGGATGCTCGCGGCACTGGCCGGTCTTCTCGTAATCCCCGGGCTCACGCCTCCGGCTTCTGCGCAGCTCGACCAGATCCCACTGCCTCCACTTCCCACGCCCGACCTGCTCAAGCCGTCTCCATCCCCCAGCCCGGCCCCAGCACCGGCGGCGCCACCACCCCCTGCTCCGGCGCCCCCCGCGGCTGCGCAGTCCAGCTCTGGCAAGGGGACGGTCCCGGCCCCGAAGAAGGGCGCGGCCGCGAAGCCGTCGCCCCAAGCCTCGCCCTTTCCGTTGAAGGTGCCGTCGTTCCGCCGGTCGGGCCCTGGGAACACCTCGCGGCAGGTGGGGGCGTTGCAGGAGCTCACCGAGTTCGGGATGCCCCGGGACGAGGTGGTGCGGCTGGGCATGACTCCGTTTCCCGTTGCGGGCCCGGCGCGCTATACCCACGATTGGCTGAATCCTCGCTACACCCCGACGCCCCATCTGCATCACGGCATCGATATCTTCGCCGCCTTCGGTACCCCGGTCGTGGCGTCGGGGGGCGGACGGATCGCCACCTTCGGGCGAGGGGGGGCTGGCGGGCTCTCGGTCTGGGTCGAGGCCGACGACGGGACCGCCCTCTATTACGCCCACCTCCTCTCCGTCCCGAAGGGCTTGCAGCGAGGTCAGCGGGTCGAGCGGGGGAGCATCATCGGCTACGTCGGCAACAGCGGGAACGCCGAAGGTGGGCCTCCGCATCTCCATTTCCAGTGGCACCCACCCGTTCGCAACCGCAAAGGCCAGGTGACGGCTTCCGGCGTCAGCGTCTCCGGCTATCTCGGGTTGAACCGGGCCCCGGCGGTGGACCCGAAGCCCCTTGTCGATGGATGGTTGCGCGAGGCGGAGGAGAACATCCCCCGCTTCGTTGCCGAGCAGAAGCAGCGCCTGGCGGGAGGAGTGGGGCCCGGCGCGCAGGCGATTCCCACGGTGCGGCCTCGCCAGCTGCTGCTGCTCTCTTCGCTCGACCCCGCGGTCGGAGTCCTGGGCCTCGTCCGTGAGGCGATCGAGGCCACCGGGGTCGGCGGGTTGCTGGGAGGCTTCGAGGGGACGGATCCCGAAGTCCAGTCGATCGCTCGACTCGCGGTCGACGCCCCGTACGTGCGGCTGGCTGAGATGACGGGGGACCTGGCCGGCGATCGGCCGAGAACGATGGTCGCCGGGGGGACGACCGCCGACCTCTAGACGTTTGCGGAAGCCCTATCGAACGTTTGCGGAAGCCCTATCGAACGCTTGCGGAAGCCCTATCGAACGCTTGCGGAAGCCCTATCGAACGCTTGCGGAAGCCCTATCGAACGCTTGCGGAAGC
>JBOGWP010000031.1:0-4104 GCA_050693875.1 Actinomycetota bacterium | reverse complement strand
CCTGTCCCCATAGTTCACCGTGAATATGCTAGGCGACTCAGCATGTCTACTTCTTCCCCTTCTCGCACGCCGCGCCCGCGAGGGCGGCCGAAGGCTGAGCTGGTGTTGTCGGACGAGGAACGCCGTGCCCTCGAGCGGCTCACCAGCCGGCGCAAGACTTCCCAGGCGATGGCCCTCAGGGCCCGCATCGTGCTGGCCTGCGCCGGCAAGGACCGCCCGACCAACGGCGAGGTGGCGGCTCGCCTCAAGGTGAACCAGGCGACAGTGGGCAAGTGGCGCCGGCGGTTCGTGGCCGAGCGTCTCGACGGGCTCTTTGACGATCCCCGCCCGGGCGCCCCTCGCACGGTCACCGACGACATGGTGGAGGCGGTGGTGGTGAAGACCCTGGAGGAGAAGCCCAAGGACGCCAACCACTGGTCGACCCGGTCGCTGGCCAGGGCGACCGGGATGTCGAAGACCACGGTGGGCCGCATCTGGAAGGCGTTCGAGCTCAAGCCCCATCTGGCCGAAACCTTCAAGCTCTCCACCGACCCGCTCTTCATTGAGAAGGTCGGCGACGTGGTGGGTCTCTACCTCGACCCCCCGGAGCGGGCGGTCGTGCTCTGCGTTGACGAGAAGTCCCAGATCCAGGCACTCAACCGGGCCCAGCCCATCCTGCCGGTTCTGCCCGGCACCCCGAAGCGGCGCAGCCACGACTACGTGCGCCACGGCACCACCAGCCTCTTCGCCGCCCTGGACGCCGCCACCGGCAAGGTGATCGGCTCCCTCCACGCCCGTCACCGGGCGACCGAGTTCAAGAAGTTCCTCGAGGCCATCGACGCCGAAGTGCCCAAGGGCCTGGATGTCCACCTTGTCGTGGACAACTACGCCACCCACAAGACTCCCGCCATCAAGCGGTGGCTGCTGCGCCAGCCCCGTTTCCACCTGCACTTCGTCCCGACGAGCTCGTCGTGGCTGCACCTCGTCGAGCGCTGGCTCGGGGAGCTGGCGATGAAGAAGATCCGGCGCGGAGCCCACCGCTCGGTGCGCGAGCTCAAGCGGGACATCAAGAACTGGATCGAACACTGGGACGAAAACCCCCGACCTTACGTGTGGGTCAAGACTGCGGATCGGATTCTCGAAGCCCTCGCACGATATTGTGAGCGAATCTCGGGGACAGGACACTAGGCCCCGAGCCACGAAGGTCCCAGAGGATCTGGACTCGGGCGGCGCGCACCAACTCCGCCTCGAGCCCTCGGCCCTCGGTTGTGCCTCGCTCCGCGACCACGGAACGGTGCGGGCAGAGGACACGGCCACGTGGTGGACCTGCCCGACACCACGCGGGGTAGGGGTCGCCGGGATCCTCGACGAGCAGATCGCGGACTACCCTTTGCCGGAGCTGATGGAGATCGCTCGGCTGATGCTGGATCGCCGCGCCTACGGGTTCACCTCCGCCGCGGGACGGGCCCTGGAGGCGCATCTCGAGGAGGAGATGGAACGGCCCGGATTCGCCAACACCCGGACGGTGCGAAACGCGCTCGATCATGCCCGGATGCGCCAGGCGCTGCGGCTCTTCCGCCTCGCTCAACGCCGTGGGGAGCTGTCGCGCGAGGAGCTCGCCACCGTCGACGCCAAGGACATCGGCGTGTCGGCCGAGCCACTGGCCGAGGCCGTGTCCGCGACGGGGGCCTGACCGCCGCACGACGCCCCGCCCCCAACCCGGGCGGCGAATCCTTTTTGGGCGACCCGTTACAGCAAACGGACGAACCAAAGCTCCCGCGGATGGACGGCGACCCCACAGTCGATCGCCGGTAGCCTCTTCGCCGTTGGGGGATGTGCCCACCGGAGCTGGATGCCAGGGAGCTGGCGACGGGGTGGCGTTCATGAGGAGACGGTTCGCGGCCGCCCGCGTTCGGATGCTGCTTCTGGTCGCGGCCGTGAGCTCGACGCTGGTTTCGTATGCCCAGCCGGCACACGCCGCCACCCCGGTGTACAGCCACGACCTCGGGCTCTTCGCCACCGCGGAGATCAGTCCCCTCGACGTCACCCGCGACTCTGGGGGGAACTGGGTGATGATCGATGGGGGCCTTGCCTGCATCAAGGTCTACGACCCCACAGGCCGCACGCTCATCAGGACGTTCTTCACTTGCGGCGTCGAAGGCAACGACGCCACGCACATGCGCCGGGCGCGCGGCCTGGGGCTCGATCCGCGTACCGACGACCTGTGGATCGCGGACTCGCCGAACGCGCGGCTCCTCAAGGTCGACCGCAACGGGAACGTCCTGGTCAACACGACGCTCTCCGACGCGCGTGAGGGGAAGCTGGTCGACCCGAGGGATGCCGGCGTCGACGACCGCGGGAATGTGTACGTCACCGACAACGACCACCGGTTGATCAAGGTCTCGCCGGCGGGCGCCTTCCTCGACGAGTGGGGGCAGCCTGGTTCGGGGCCGGGCGACCTTGGGGAGGCCACGGCGGTGGTGTTCTCCGACGTCGGCGGGCCGGCACTCTACGTCACCGACGCCGCCAACAGCCGTGTGGCCAAGTTCGGCGTCGACGGATCGTGGCAGGGATCGTTGGGCTCGAAGGGTACCGACGACGGGCAGTTCATCGCCGACGCTCGGGGGGTCGCCGCCGACGCGAGCGGGATCATCTACGCCTCCGACGTGGGAAACAACCGCGTGGTTCGCTGGGCCCCGGACGGGACCGCGCTTCCCAGCCTCGGCTCCGGCGTGCCCCCTTACCGGTCGGGCCCGACCGACCTCTTCTACGGTCCCCGGGGAATCCATGTCGCCGGCAACATCCTCGCCGTCTCCGACACGTGGAATTACCGGCTCCTGCTGTGGAGCCTCGACGGCGCCTTCCTCGGTCAGATCGGGGGCCGGCCGCCGCCCCTCAACGGGCACAACAACCCACGCGGGGTCGAGCTGGACGAGGCCGGAAACCTGTACGTCTCGGACTACTGGCACCATTACATCCAGAAGTTCGGCCCCGACGGGAGCCTGCTCGCCCGCTGGGGGATCGGGCGAGGACGCGATATGGGCACGCTTGCCTTCGCCGCCGGCCTCGCGGTCGACGACGCCCGTGGGTGGCTCTACATCGCCAACCGGGAAGGCCAGCACGTGGAACGCTGGCGGCTCTCCGACGGGGTGCCAGACCGCCGCTTTCCGATCATCAGTCCCGGGGGTGCCCGCGGCTTCCCTCGCGACGTGGCGGTCGACGACGGTGACGGGTCGTTCTGGGTGGCCGACGAGAAGGGATTCCAGGTCCAGCACTTCTCATCGGACGGCGCCCTCCTCGGCACGATCGATCGGTTCGGCGCCGGCCAGCACATCGGGTCGCCGGCCTCGGTTGCCCTCGACACCGACGGCACCCTCTACCTCGCAGACACCGACCAGATGAGCGTCCACGTCTACGGCCCGGGGGCCACCTGGAGGCGGGACCTAAGCGCGGGATTCCGGCCGCGCGGCGTCGATGTCCACGCCGGAAAGCTGTATCTGCTGACTTCCCGCGACGTCGAGGTGTTCTCGACCTCCAGTGGATCGCTCCTCGAGACCTGGGGGGCCCCCGGCACCGGGGACATGGAATTCGAGAACCCCTACGTGGGGATCGTGGTCGACGGCGACGGCTACGTTTACATCGGCGATTCCGAGAACCACCGGGTAAAGGTGTTCGGGCCGGTGCCGAAGGGAATCCCGCCCCAGCCGCCGGTCGAGGTCTCCGGCACGCCCTCCACGGGCCTGCCCCCGAAGCCACCGCCCGAGGGTTCGGCATCTCCGCCCGATCAGGTTCTCGGCACGGGGACCAGCCGGGGTGGGGGGGCGGCGTACCACCTCGTTTCCCGAGACGGGGGAGTCTTCGCCTTCGGAGATGCGGGGTTCTTCGGGTCGACAGGGGGGACGAAGCTGAACGCCCCGATCGTGGGAATGGCCGCCCTGCCATCGCCGCAGGGATTTGGGGGGCAGTCGGGGGGTTTCCCCCCGACGGCGGGATACTGGCTCGTCGCCTCCGACGGAGGGGTGTTTGGCTTCGGAGATGCGGGGTTTCTGGGTTCCACCGGCGGGCTCAACCTCGCAGCCCCGATCGTGGGAATGGCTGCCTCGCCATCGGGGAACGGTTACTGGC
>JBOGWP010000030.1:0-35397 GCA_050693875.1 Actinomycetota bacterium | reverse complement strand
TCAGCGGCATGGGCGAGCGTCTTGTCGAGGAGTACCTCCGTCTGCTCGCCGACTACCGCCCGCAGGAGGTGAAGTCCGGTGTGGTTGTCTCCTCGTAGCGGCTCCGAACGGAGCGGTCCCTTGACAGTGGGCGCGCCCCCCGCAAGCTGGTCGGCGGGACGACCTGGCCGTGGAACGGCCGGCCACGAAAGGGGGGTCCGGGGGGCGCGGGCGCTCCGCTGTCAAGGGCGGGGCCGCGGGGCGAGGAGGACCGGCTGGCGCAGTACGGATCAAACGACCCTATTTTTAGTTGGCCACCAGTGGGGACCCGAACTTGGCCATTGACATAGCATTGCCTACGTCGGACCGACGAACACCATGACATCAGCGTGTGCCCCCGGCAGGAATCGAACCTGCGACACCAGGTTTAGGAAACCTGTGCTCTATCCACTGAGCTACGAGGGCGTGGGCTGCGGCAAGGCCGGGCGAGCGTCGGTCCGGGCATCTTCGAGTTTAGCCATCGGGTCGGGGCGCTCGTCGAGCTTTCGCGAAGCACGTGGGCGCGGCCCGATCCCAAGGGAGACGCAGGGTCATCGCCGGCGGTTGCGGCGCCCATCGTCCAGGACGATGACTCCTGCTGGCCGCTCCGACCGGCCCCCAGGTGACCCGCCCTCTTCCTCCCCCAGCCGCCTCAGTGCCCAGACCCCGAGGGGAGACACCCTGACTGCTCCGTCGGCAGCCCCCGTCCAGGTCTCCGCACAGCCAAGAAGCTCCAGCGGAACGAAGAGCCCTCGGTGTATCGCCCACCGGATCGGGCATTTCTGCCAGGCGATCTCCTCATCCGACATCCCCTCGGTCACCCAACGCTCTTCCACATGGCGCCACGTCGCTTCGGCGAGCGGAAGAAGGGCAAGCCCGCGAGCGCCCGCGTCGTGGGCGCAGCGGAGATATGCGGGAATGCATTCGCAGACCAGGTCTGCCCAGAATGGTATCCGGTCCTTCGGATACCTCGCCTTGGCCCAGTCGAGCTTGAGGACCGCCACCCTGAACAGCGCCCACCAACCCTCCATCGGCTGCCGACCGAGACCCCTGCCCCTTTGTGTGGGGATCAGCTTGCCGTGCTGGCTTCGCACGAGGCCGGCCGCCCGCGCACAACGGAATACCAGGTCCACCGGTTCGACCTCCGAGCTGCTCCTGGTCTTGAACACCTTGCCGACGAAACGCTGATCGAAGAGGTCCCCAAATCCCATCGCATCGGCCAGCGCCCTTCCCTGGGCCAGCCCGAGGTTCCCCTTGGCGGTCAGCTTCGCTCCGGCGCCGACGATCTCGATGAGGCTGGAGACCCCGCGCATCGCCGGCGACGCGGCCGCCATCTGCTCCATCTCCTTCGTGGGGTCGCCAGCAGGCGGGAGGGGCGGGGAGAGGAGCGGAAACCGGCCCGGCTGGATCCTCTCCCTGAGGGCGTGGCCGAAGGGATCCTGGGGATCAGCGGGCGGGATGGTCGAGGGCAGACCGCGTAGGGCGAGCATCGTTCGCAGCTCCTCGAGCCAGAGCGTTGAGGGGGTCGAGCGGAGACCATTCCACCGGTGCCGGAAGGTCTCCTCTTGCTCGCATATCGCCAGGGCGGGCCGGGGATCCCAGCCGCTTCGTGCGGCCAGGAACCGGATCAGGTCGGCGATCTCGAAGCGAAGCTCGTCGGGTGGCTCGCGACGGGACCTGCCGTAGAGGGGGGCGTACCCCCACAGGAACTCGATGACCTGCTGCTCCTCGACAAGGGAGTCCTCCCCGACGAATTCGACGAAGGTGGAGGCGCTGATCGCATACTGCCGGCCCGTGGCCATCCGAAATTCGCCGAGCAACGCGATCTGCTCGTCGGACGGCCACCATCTCCACGAGCGCATCAGGAATGCTCGTTCGCCGTCATCACCGGTAGACGTTCCCGACCTCGGACAACGGCCATCCCTGATGCCTGCGAACGAGACAAAGAGCACGCAGGTCGGCGCTGAGTTCCGCTTCCTCGAGCCTCTCGCTCAATGTGCTCCGGGGAATCTTGTCGGGACCGGTGGTGTCGCAGAGCCAGCCTGCCTCCTCGTCCCGGCGGCCCTCTCTTCTCCCGAGAGGAACATCCTCGCCACGGTCATGCCCGCTCCACGCTTCCTCCTCACCGTTCTGCCGAAGGGTGGGGAAAGGTACGCACTTTTCAAGCGGGGCACTTGCTACGCCGACGCCGCCTTCTCGCCCAGCACCCGCTCGAACAAGTCGCTCCACTGCAGAAGGGCGCGGGCCCCCAGGAACTCGTCGCGGATCCGCGTCGCCGCCTCCCTTCCCAACTGTTCAGCCCGGTCGGGATGCTCGAGCAGGTCGACCACCGCCGTCCCCATCTCCTCGAGGTTGGTAGGGTCGATAAGCACGCCGCTCACCCCCTCGACGATCTGGTCGCGGATACCGCCGATCCGGCTCGCCACCACCGGCCGGGCCTTCCACATCGCCTCTGCCACGGTCAGCCCGAAGCCCTCGGCTAGGCTCTTCTGCACCACGATGTCCGCCCGGCGCTGTAGGGCGTTCACGATCGCGGCGTTCTCCTCGCCGTCGTCCATGGGAAGGCAGGCCAGGTGCACGCACCGCCGCACATCGGGCGGAAGCTCACGCATACGGCTCGACGCTTCCTCGAGCACCTCCGCCCCCTCGGGATCGTCGGTCACCGCCTCGACCGACGGCCCGGCGATCACGAGATGCGCGTCGCTCCGCGGCGCCACGTAGGTGGCGAACCCCTCGATCACGCCGAGGGGGTCCTTCAGCCGGTCCCAGCGCGAGACCTGCACGACCATCCGGGCATCGGCCGGGATGTGGGCGTCCTCGATCATCTCGGCGCGGCGGTCGACCCGCGCCGGCGTGCCGTCCTCGCGCTCGTAGCGGGGGTAGCCGCCGTCGCCGGTCCCCGCGATGCCGGCGACGCCGACGATCGCACGGACGGTCTCCGGGGTGAGGCTCTGGTTCTTCGGCGAGAAGGCGTCGATCGACGGAGGGACGACGCGGATCTTCGGCACGTCGAGACCCTCCCACGCGAAGGCCCGCCGGGAGAACACATATGCATCCGCTTCGCACACATCGTCGATGAGGAACTTCCAGGCGTTGCGGGCGAGGTCGTTGGGCAGGTCGACGCCGACGTGGCACCGCCAGACCACCCCCGCGCCGGTCGCCTTCATCGCCTTCACCAGGCCGGCGGTCTGGGGGTCGTGAAGGACGACCACGTCGCCCGGGCGGACCAGGCGGGCGAGCTCCTCGGCATTCTCGTCGAGCACCTTCTGATAAGCAGCCTGCTCGTCGGGGCCGAGATCCCCGCCGTCTCCCGGCGAGCCGTGCAGATGGTTGTGAATGCGCTTCGTGATCCGGAAGAATTCCGGGTCTCCCCCGATGACGATCCAGCGGCCGTCCATCCCTGCACCGCGGGCGTAAGCGATCACCGAGCGCAGCATCTCGGCGACGCCGCCGCCTCGGGCCGTCGAGTTGACGCTCCAGACGACCCTGCCGTGCAGGAGGCGCTCGGTCGCCTCCATCCCCCTGCGGAACTGCTGGTACTTCTCCGGTGGGAGCACGCCCTCGAACCGCTCGGGAGACAGCCTGCCGATCGGGACTTCGGTGAGTAGCGCCAACCTCGATGTCCTGTGTCCGCCGGTGGGCGCGTTCGCCCGCCTGCCAGAGCAACTGCTCTTGTCGACCCTTTCCCTGTGACCCGGGGAGCTCGGCACCGTTTGGGATCGTTACGGGCCGGTCTTGTCCAGGGCCGGTCACATTGTTGCAGATCGAGCGCGCGACGCGAGGGTTTTTCTCCACCGTGGGAGTGCACAAAGCGGCAGCCCGCAGTAGGCTCACGGGTCGAACGACAACGACAGAAAGCGAAGAACGCCTATGCCCGAGATCCCGCTCAACGCCCCCCAGGCCGTCTACCTGCTCAGCATGATGAAGCTCCACCTGCGCGAGCACGCCCCCGACGAGTCGGAGTTGACCGCGGAGATCCCCGAGCAGGGCCGCGGCGTCGTGCTCCGCAGGGGAAACGTCTCCTGGTCGGCGGAGCGTGACGGCCTTGTCGAGGTGACCGAGCTCGAGGACGGCACCAGCGAGACGCGGCGCTGGCGGTTCGGGAAGGCGACGATCAAGCGGTACTGAGACGCCGCGCCGGCTCACATCGCACGCCGCCGCAATGCTTCCAGGGCGAGGACGGTCACGCCCCGTCGGTGCGTCTCGATCCACCCCCGCGCGCGCATCGTGCCAAGCGCCCTACTCACCGACTCGCGCGACGCCCCGGTCCACCCGGCAAGCTCGCCCTGGGAGATCGGCAGCGCGATGCGCACCCGGTCGGCCGAGGCCTCGCCGTAGTCCTCGGCGAGCTCGACCAGCCGTCGCGCCACCCTACCGACCGCGTCGAGCGCGGCGAACTCGATGCGCTTGCGGTCCGAGTCGCGCAGCCTCCCGCCGACGATCTCCACCACCGCGATCGCGGCGCGCGGATGCGACTCGAGGAAGGCGCGGAACTCCTCGGCGGGCACGACGAGGGCCTGGATCGGGTCGAGGGCGGTCGCGGTCGCCGACCTCGCCTCGCCGTCGACCGAGGACAGCTCGCCGAGCAGCTCCCCCACGCCCCGGACCCCGAGCAGCACCTCCTTGCCCCCCTCGGTGAAGCTCGAGATCTTCGCCCGCCCATCGAGGATCACGAGCGCCTGATGGGACGGATCGCCCTCGTGGAAGAGCACCTCGCCCCGCCGGAACTGGCGCCGTCGCCCCCGCCCCTCGAGGTCGAGGTGGTCTGCGGGCGGGAGGCGGCCGAGGAAGCCCCGCTCCATGCGAACGTTGCCGCCTCCTGCCGACCTGCCCGCCGCCATCTCCGGCTCCTCGCTTGCTGCGACTCCGGGACGGATGATCGCGCAGCCGTCGCCCGGAACGCGGGCGTGCAAATTGCACAGATCGACTGTGGCGTGCGGCGGCGACCGATTCATCGCCCGCTCCTAGAGTTTCAAGCGACGGGGCCTATCTGAAGGGGCCTCATCGGAAGGAGGGACGATGGCGAGATACCTGGTGACCGCAACCCACACGCCCGAGGAGTGCCTCCGGGGCGGCCGGGAGTTCGCCCAGCAGCCGAGGGCAAACGAACTGCTCGAGACCACCTACTTCGGGTGCCCGCACGGCGTCCACCAGAGCTGGACCGTGGCGGAGTTCGAGGGCGAGGAGGAGGCCCGGGAGGTCATCCCGGCGATCTTCCGTGAGCGTGCCCGGATCGTGCCGGTCGAGGTCTTGACCTTCGACGAGGCCATGGCGCTGCACGCCGCCGTGATGGCGGAGCACTGAGCTGGACAGGAGTTGGGATGGAGCCCAGACTCGCGGACATGCCCGACGGCGCTCCCGGAGCGGATGCCGTGATGCCGTCGTTGATCGCCGGCCGCTACGAGGTCCGCCGGCTGCTTGGCGAAGGCGGCCGCAAGCGGGTGTTCCTCGCCTACGACCCGATGCTCGACCGCGAGGTCGCGGTCGCCCTCCTCAAGACCGACGGGCTCGACGAGGCGGGCGTCGCCCGGATCCGCCGGGAGGCGAGGTCGATGGGCCGCCTCGGCGACCACCCCAACATCGTGACCGTCCACGACATCGGGGAGGAGGGGAGTCGCTCCCACATCGTCTCGCAGTACATGGCGGGCGGGTCGGCGGCAGACCTGCTCGCCACCGAGGGACGCCTGCCGGTCGAGCAGGTGCTCGCCATAGGCGCCGACCTGGCACGGGCGCTCGCCCACGCGCACGCCGCCGGGATCCTGCATCGCGACGTGAAGCCTGGCAACGTCTTCCTCACCGCCTCCGGCGTCGCCAAGCTCGGCGACTTCGGCCTCGCCACCGGCCCCGACCGCAGCTCGATCACCCTCGAGGGGCTGATGGTCGGCACGGCCGCATACATGCCGCCCGAGCAGGCGATGGGTGCGGCCGTCGACGCCACCAGCGACCTCTACTCGCTCGGCGCCACGCTGTACCACCTCGCCACCGGGCGGCCTCCGTTCCCCGGCGAGGACCCGGTGGCGGTCATCTCGCAGCACCTCCACGCCGCCGCGGTCGCCCCCTCCTGGCACAACCCCCAGATCCCCGCCGCGCTGGAGAGCTTGATCCTGCGCCTCCTCGCCAAGCGGCCCGAGGAGCGCCCGCGATCCGCCGAGGCGGTGGCCGGGGAGCTTGCCGGGATCCGGCCGGACGCGGCTCCGGCTCCGGAGGAGTCACCCGCCGCCGCCAACCCGCTCGACCGCTTGGCGCGGCGCATCTTCGTCGGGCGCGCCCAGGAGGTCGAGCGGCTGCGGGCGAGGGTCGAGGACGCCCTCGCCGGGCACGGGAGCGTGGCGCTGCTCGCCGGCGAGCCCGGGATCGGCAAGACCGCGCTTGCCGACGAGGTCGCCACCTACGCCCGCCTCCGCGGCGCGCGAGTGCTGTGGGGGCGCTGCTACGAGGACGAGGGCGCCCCGGCCTACTGGCCTTGGGTACAGGTGATCCGTGCGCACGCGTCCGAGCGAGCGCCCGACGAACTGGCTGCCGAGATGGGCGCCGGTGCCTCGGACATCGCCCAGGTGGTCTCCGAAATCCGGGAGCGGCTGCCCTCGCTCCCGCCCGCGCCGCCGGCCGAGCCGGAGCACGCCCGCTTCCGTCTGTTCGACTCGGTGGCGCGCTTTCTTCGCGGCGCCTCCCGGGAGCGCCCGATGGTGCTGGTGCTCGACGACCTGCACAGCGCCGACCGGCCCTCGCTGCTGCTGCTCGCCTTCGTCGCTCGCGAGGCCGGCGACGCTGCCCTCATGATCGTGGGGACCTACCGCAGCGGCGAGATCGAAGAGCGCGGGGTCGCCGACGCGATCGCCGCGGTCGCCCGACAGCCCGCCGCCACCACGCTGCATCTCGCCGGGCTGTCGCCCGAGGACGTCGGCCGGCTGATCGAGATGACCGCCGGCGCGGCCCCCCGCGACGCGGTGGTGCGGACGATCCTCGAGGAGACCGAGGGCAACCCGCTGTTCGTCAAGGAGGTCGTCAACCTGCTCGCCGGGACCGGGCGGCTCGGGGCGGTGACCGAGACGACCTCGCGCAGCCTCGAGATCCCCGAGGGCGTGCTCGGGGTGCTGCGCCGCCGGGTCGACCGCCTGTCGGAGCACTGCCGGGAGCTGTTGCAGATCGCCGCGGTGGCCGGGCGGGAGTTCGGCATCGGCGTGCTCGAGCGGGTGAGCGGCGCCGCTCCGGCCGACGCCCTCGCGCTCGTCGAGGAGGCGCTGGACGCGCGGGTGGTCGCCGAGGTGCCGGGGGTCCTCGGCCGATACAGCTTCTCGCACGCGCTGGTCCGCCAGATCCTCTACTCCGACCTGCCCGCCGCCCGTCGCCGGGACCTCCACAGGAGCGTGGGGGAAGCGCTGGAGGGGGTCTACGGCGAATCGTCGGAACGCCACCTTCCTGAGCTCGCCCACCACTTCCTCGAGGCGGCTCCCGCCGTCGACGGGACGAAGGCGATCGGGTACGCGGTCCGCGCCGCCGAGCGCGCCAACGCACAGCTCGCCTACGAGGACGCCGCCGCCCTCTACGAGCGGGCGCTCCAGCTCGGTGAGCTCGCCGCCCTCGAGGACGCCATGCGCATCGACCTGCTGCTGGTCCGGGCGGCGTCGCTCACCCGCGCCGGCGACACCGCCCGGGCGCGAGAGGTCTGCGGCGAGGCCGCCGCGCTGGCGCGGGAGACGGGAGATCCCACAGGCCTGGCCCGCGCCGCCCTGGCGTTCGGGGAGGCGGCGGGGACGGCGATGTGGACCGACTTCTGGGTACCCAACCGCGAGCCGCTCGACCTCCTCGACGAGGCGCTGGCCCGGCTCCCCGACGAGGCTGCAACGGCGGGGCTGCGCGCCCAGCTCCTCGCCCGGATGGCGAGCGAGCTCGCTTCGGACCTCGATCCATCGGCGCCCACCCACCGCGAGAAGATCTCCGCCGAGGCGGTCCGCCTCGCCGAGGAGGCCGGCGATCCCGCCACGATCGTCCGCGCTCTCGCCGCCCGGCACCTCGCGGCCTGGACGCCCGACAACCTCGATGAGCGGCTGCGCCTCGCCGCCGAGGTCGCGCAGCTCGCTCGCGACGCTGGGGAGCGCGAGCTCGAGCTGTCGGGCCACGCGTGGCTGCTCTGCGACCACCTCGAGGTGGGCGACGTTGCCGCCGCCGATCGCGACATCGAGGCCTACGCCCGCCTCGCCGCCGAGCTGCGCGAGCCCCGGCACCTTGCCCAGGTGACGCTCTTCCGGGCGCTCCGGGCGCTGTTCGGCGGCCGCTTCGAGGAATGCGACCGCCTCGGCAACGAGTCGGCCGCCACCGCCAGGCGTGTGGGCGACGAGCGCACCGCCCTGTCGGCCGAGGCCCTCCTCTTCACGCTCAGGTACTGGCAGGGGGCGCTCACCGACTTCGAGGGCGGGCTCGAGGCGCTGCTGGCTGTCTTCCCGCCCGGCCCGGCGAGCCGCTCGTCGGTGGCTTGCGCCTACCTGGGGATCGGCCGGGCGGAGGACGCCAAGCGCGAGTACGAGGCCTTGGCGGCGCACGACTTCGCCGACGTCCCCCGCGACGCCTTCTGGTTGGGGACGATCGCGCGGTCGGCGATGGTCTGCAGCACCCTCAAGGACCAGCGGCGGGGCGAGATCCTCTACGAGATGCTACGACCCTTCGCCGGGCGCAACATCGTCGGGGGCCGGGACGTCGAGGACTGCTCCGGCTCGGCAGCCGCGTTCGCGGGGCTGCTTGCCGAGATGCTCGGCCACGCCGACGAGGCCGCCGGTCTCTTCGAGCAAGCGATCGAGATGAACGAGCGTATGGGAGCTCGCCTGTGGCTCACGCTCAGCCGTCTCTACTACGCTCAGCTGCTGCTCGGGAGCGGCACGGAGTCCGACCGGGTCCGCGCCCTCGGCCTCGCCACGACCGCCGCCCAGACGGCGCAGGAGGTGGGGGCGCCCGCCCTGGTCCAGTGGGCCACCGGCGTGCGGATGTTGGCGCAGGGCATCCAGCCCACCGACACCCTGACCTCGATCGACGCGGTGGCGGCGGCAGTCGAGGCGGAGCGGCCGGGACTCGGCAGCCACACCGCCCCCGACGGCACCGTGACGATCCTCTTCACCGACATCGAGGGGTCGACCTCGCTCACCGAGCAACTCGGCGACCGGCGATGGCTCGAGCTGCTGCAGGAGCACAACGCGCTGATTCGCGAGCAGGTCCGGGCGCACGGCGGGCTCGAGGTCAAGTCGAGGGGCGACGGGTTCATGCTGGTGTTCCCCTCGGCCCGGCAGGCGCTGGCGGCCGCGGTTGGGATCCAGCACGCGCTGGCGATCCGGAACGCGTCCGCACCGGAGCCGGCGATCCGGGTGCGCATCGGCCTCCACACCGGCGAGGCGGTGCAGGACTCCGGCGATTTCTTCGGCACGCATGTGAACATGGCGGCACGCATCGCCGACCTCGCCCGAGGCGACGAGATCCTCATCTCGGGGCTCACCCGCCAGCTCGTCGCCGGCTTCCGCGAGTTCGCCTTCGGCGAGTCGCGGGATGTCCAGCTGAAGGGGCTGAGCTCGACGCATCAAGTGGTGGCGGTCGATTGGGCCGCAGCCGCCTCGGCGTAGCTCCTTGCGTCAATTCGCTCGATGAAGGGTACCGTAGTCCGCGACTTCGACGCCTGCGGGGGGCGAAGGAGGAGTCGTCATGGCATGGAACACCGGAACGGGATGGCAGCCGAGCGGCCAGACCAGCGGGCAGACGGCTTGGGGGACCCCCAGCGAAACGCAACCACCGGCCTACCCGCCGCCGCAGCCCGAGCGTCCCACCTCGTCGGCGCAGGGGTTCCTCATCGGCTCGGCGGTCTGCGCCGTCGTCGCGCTCTTCCTGCTCCCGATCATCTTCGGGCCCGCCGGCGCGGTGCTGGGCTTCATCGCCTACTCGAAGGGCGACCGCCGCGGCCTGTGGCTCGGCATCGCCTCGATCGTGGCGACTCTCCTCGGCTTCGCCATCGGCTTCGCGGTGATGCGAGCCATCCGCACCTGACCTGATCGTGCGCGGCAACGCCCCGGCCCCGGGGTGGTACCCCGACCCGGGCGGCCGACACGAGGACCGCTACTGGGACGGCTCCGCCTGGACGCTCGGGATCTCCGATCGCGGCGTCGTCGCGGAAGATCCGCTCCCGCTTCCTGATCAGGCCCGACCTCCGCCGGGACCGCGCCCTCCCGAGACGCGCCCGGCCCTGCCGTCCGGCGCGGCGGGACTCGCCGCGTTCGGGATCCTCGCCGGAAGCGTGCTCGGCCTGGGCGCTTCGGTCGAGGTTGCCCGCCTCGATCTCCCCACGCGGGCGTTCCGTCTGATCGCCGGCCAGGCCGGGCTGTGGAGCGCGCTGCTGACGGTCTGCCTGGTCGCGAGCCGGCGCTACGGGACCGGGAACGCATGGCGCGACCTTGCCGCCCGGGCGGAGTGGCGCGACGCGGGTCGGGGGTTCGTCGTGTCGCTGATCGGCAGGGTCGGGGTTGCCGTCCTGCTGGTCCCGCTCGTGCTGATCGACCGCCGCCTCGTCCCCACGGACCTCGGGCCGCTCGCGGTCCTCCGTGACGATCCCCCCGCGCTGCTCGCCCTCGGCCTGGTGGCGATCCTCGGCGCCCCGCTCGTCGAGGAGCTGTTCTTCCGCGGGCTGCTGATGCGCTCCCTTCAGTCGGCCATGTCGGCGCGAGCCGCGATCGCCGTACAGGCAGGCGCCTTCGGGTTGGTGCATGCGAGCCCCCTATACGGACTGCGAAACGTCTCGCTGATCGCGACGACCGCACTGCTCGGCGTCCTGCTCGGGGTGGTCGCCGAGCGGTACCGGCGCCTGGCGCCGGGCATGTTCGCCCACGGCTTCTTCAACCTGCTCTCGACCCTGGTGATCGCCTTCGCCTGAAAAGCGGACGGCCCGCCGGAGGACGGCGGGCCGTGCCGAGCTTCGAGCGTGTCGTTGTCATCGGAGCGAGATCGCCACGCCTTCCAGCAGGTCCAGGGCGTCCTGCAGCCCCGCCTCCATGCCGGACTCGATGATGGCGTTGCGGATCTCGGGAATCCCGGCGTCCACGAGGACGGTGAGGGTCGTGCGACCGTCCTTCTCGGCGAGCGTCAGCGTATTCAGCGTGGGCTGCTCCTCCCCGCCCTCGGGAATGGGAGCGCCCTCGTACACCTCGGTGCTCACGAGCCGCTCGTTGGGAACGATTTCCCGGTATTCGCCGTGGAAACCGACCTCGAAGCCGCCGTCGGTCACCATGACGAAACGCCACTTCCCCCCGACCCGCAGGTCGACATCGGCCACCGTCATCTCACCCCGCTTCGACGACCACCAGCGCTTGATGAGCTCGGGCGTGGTGTACGCCTTGTAGACCAGATGCTTCGGTGCGTCGAACTCCCGCGTGATCAGGATCTGCGTGTCCGTCGGGAGCGTCACCACTGCCGTGCCGCTACTCGCCATCGTCTCCATCCCCTTCCTCCTTCTTCAGTTCCTCCAACACCTCGTCCAGTGCCTCGAACCGCTCGCTCCACGACCGTTTGTAGCTCTTGACCCAGTCGTGGATGGGCTTCAGCGGCTGCCCATTCAGCCGGTACATCCGTTGCCGCCCCTCCTCTCGCACGTCCACCAGGCCCACTTCGCGAAGGACCCTCAGGTACTTGGACACCTGCGGTTGCGCCAGGCCGAGCAGTTCGACGAGGTCGTTCACGGGCCGCTCCCGGGCGGCGAGGACGTCCAGGATCTGCCGCCGCCGGGGCTCCGCCACCGCATTGAACGCATCGGTCGTGGTCGCTGCTCGTGCCATGAGGAGGATCATATACCTATATCGGAATATGTCAATCGGAATGTGACCGGCGACCTGGTGATCTCCTTCGGCCGATCGAATCCGGCCCCCGCCGCCTACCCGGACGGGGCCAGCGGCGACAGCGTGACCTCGTAGCCGAGACGCGGCTCCAGCTGGCCGACGAGCCCGCTGGTGACAGATTCCCTGCTGGGCATCACGCGCTTCCGCAGGTCCTCCTGGTCGTATGTCACGAGGGGGCGAAGGGACGCCAGGCTTTCGCGAGGCCCGGCCACCAGGAGCTGGGCGTTCTTCTGAAGCTCGAGCTCTGAGGTGGCGCCCCCGGCTTGCCACCGCTCGTCGCCGGGCTGCCGCACGGCCAGAACGCTGATGTTCAAACCCGGGCGCAGGAACGCGAGCTCTCGATCCACCAAGTTGCGGCCTGCGAACCGGCTCGGCACTCGGACCCGCCCGACCGAAACCTCTTCGCTCGTGAGCAGTGGCAGGACTCCCTCGAGGGTCTCCGTGTCGGCCGGCGACCTGCTCTCGCAGGGTGAGCTCGAGCGATCCGATCCGAAGGCCCTGCAGCCGCGACGAAAGGGGGCGATGATCAAAGCGCCCCCTCCGAACAGGAAGGCGGTGGCAGCAACGGATGCCGCCCGGTCCACCAGCCCCCATGCGATCGCCAGAAGGGCCATCCCGGTCACGATCAGGTAGATGCACGTGCCACACGTCCTGCGCGTCCTTCCTTGGGTCTCGGTTGTCATCCGCTCTCCCCACTTCGTCATGTAACCCGTTTTCACGGCCCGCCCTCGACGGGTGGCCGGACCGTCGGACGAGAGGCTAGCAACGACTGCGATGATGCACGGGCCGTCGCTCGGGTGGGCTGACCCTTGAGGTGACAACCCTTCCCCGCCGCGGTTGTCCCGGCCCCCGGCGGCGGTCATGATCGGCCGGGGCGACGAGTGAGGGGACTCATGGACGAGCAGCCGCAGGCCATCGACGCGCTCCTCGAGGAGCGGCGCGTCTTCGAACCCCCGGGCGAGTTCCAGAGCCATGCGCTCGTCTCGAGCGACGACATCTACCGCGAGGCCGCGAACGACTTCGAGGGGTTCTGGGAGCGCCGGGCCGAGGGGTTCTCGTGGTTTCGGCGGTGGGACCGGGTGCTCAAGTGGAACCCGCCGTGGGTCGAGTGGTTCGTGGGGGCGAAGCTCAACATCTCAGTGAACTGCCTGGACCGCCATCTCGGGGCCCACGGCGACCGGGTCGCCTACTTCTGGGAGGGCGAGCCCGGCGAGGAGCGCCGCATCACCTACCGCGAGCTGCAAGCCGAGGTGTGCCGCTTCGCCAACGCTCTCCAGCGCCTCGGCGTCCGCAAGGGCGACCGGGTGGCGATCTACCTCGGGATGATCCCCGAGCTTCCCGTGGCCATGCTGGCCTGCGCGCGGATCGGCGCCGCCCACTCGGTGGTCTTCGGCGGCTTCGCCTCCGAGGCGCTGCGCGACCGGATCAACGACGCCCGGGCAACCGTCCTCGTCACCGCGGACGGCGGATGGCGGCGAGGGCAGATCGTGCCGCTGAAGGCCAACGCCGACCAGGCTACCGAGGAGTGTCCCAGCATCCACACGGTGGTGGTCGTGCGACGGACCGGCCGGGAGGTCGCGATGCGCGAAGGGCGCGACCAGTGGTACCACGACCTGGTCGAGGGCGAGGAGGCCGCCTGCGAGCCGGAGCCGATGGACGCGGAGGACCCGCTCTACCTGCTCTACACCTCGGGGACGACCGGGAAGCCGAAGGGGATCCAGCACACCACCGCGGGCTACCTCGTCGGGGCGGCAACCACCCACAGGCTGATCTTCGACCTCCATCCCGAGACCGACGTCTACTGGTGCGCCGCCGACATCGGATGGGTGACCGGCCACTCCTACATCGTGTACGGCCCGCTCGCCAACGGCACCACGAGCATCCTCTACGAAGGTGCCCCGGACTTCCCCGATCGCGACCGCTGGTGGTCGATCGTCGAGCGCTACCGCGCCACGATCCTCTACACCGCCCCGACTGCCATCCGTACCTTCATGAAGTGGGGGCCGGAATACCCGGGCAAGCACGACCTCTCGTCGCTGCGGCTCCTTGGCAGCGTCGGCGAGCCGATCAACCCGCAGGCATGGATGTGGTACCACGAACACATCGGCGGGGAGCGCTGCCCGATTGTCGACACCTGGTGGCAGACCGAGACCGGGATGATCCTCATCACCCCGCTCCCCGGCGTCACCGCCCTCAAGCCGGGGTCGGCGACCCACCCCTTCCCCGGCGTGGACGCCGACATCCTCGACGATCAGGGGGGCAGCGTCGCCGCCGGCGCCGGCGGCTATCTGGTGCTTCGGCGTCCCTGGCCGGCGCAGGCCCGCACCATCTACAGCGATCCGGACCGCTACGTCGCCCAGTACTTCTCGCGCTTCGGGCCCGAGGTCTACCTGACCGGCGACGGCGCGAAGCGCGACGAGGACGGGTACTTCTGGCTGCTCGGGCGAATCGACGATGTGATGAACATCGCCGGGCACCGCCTCTCGACCTACGAGATCGAGTCGGCCCTGGTCGACCATCCCGCGGTCGCGGAGTCGGCGGTGGTTTCGCGCCGGGACCCGCAGGCGGGGGAGAGCATCGTGGCCTACGTGACGCTGAAGGGGGGCCGGGAGGGCGACAAGGCGCTGATCGAGGAGCTCCGCGGCCACGTCGCCGGGAAGATCGGCAAGATCGCCCGTCCGCACTCGATCATCCTGACCGCCGACCTGCCGAAAACCCGCTCGGGCAAGATCATGCGGCGGCTGCTGCGCGACGTGGCTCGGGGACGGGCGCTCGGCGACGTGACCACCTTGGCGAACGCCGAGATCGTCGAGGAGATCCGCACGATCGCGGCGACGGCACCGCCGGAGGAGTAGCTCCGGGCTCGGCCGATCGAGGTCGTCGGGGCCTTGCCGTCGCTGGCCCGCTCGCGCATGGGCCCGTGGCGCCCGTGGGCAGAAACGCGTGTGCCGAAGCTCATGCGGCGTCGCCGCCCGGTTTCCACAAGGTTAAATTCGGGCAATCCGGATTTCCAACATGCCGCGGCGGGTATAGCGAGATGCACCTGAGCGCCGACGCGGCCAATCCGTACGAGGGCCGCTTCCGAATCGAAGATGGTACAGCGCGGGCCGAACGAGCCGATACTCCTTATGAGGAAAGCAAGCGGACCGGAGGCACGAACCACATGCTCAAGCGAATCCTCGCCGGAGAGAGCCGAATGGCCGCCCGCACCCTTGCGGTCGCGGTCGCAGCGGGCCTCGGGGGAGGATCGCTGTTCCGGAGTGCCGGCGCCACCCGCACATCGCCTCTGCTGTGGGTGTCGCTCGGCGCCGCCGCCGGCCTCTGCGTCTACGCCCTTGGGATCATCCCCCGAATCCGCAGGATCCTCCCGCACCACGATCTCCGCCCACCGCGGCCGGACGTGGACCATGTCCTGCCCGAGACCACGGCCATCCGCATCGGCGAGGACCAGCTGATCTCCTGTCTCAGTGGCCCGGGCCCAACGCTCCTGGAGCCCGACCCCGCGTCGGTCGGCGCCTTCGCGGTGGAATCGATCGCCGCGCTGCATCCCCAGCACGCCGCCGCGGTCCGCCGTGCGGGCATCGGCTTGCTCGAGGCTTTCGGGGGGCGGCTTCCCGAGTTCCGCCTGACGCTCCCAATCGCCCTCCAGGCCCTCGAGCGCGACCGGGGGGCCTCGCCCGAGAACGTCGAGGCCGAGCTTGCTCGTCGCTGCCGCACCGACGGTCTCCTGGCGCTCGCCATCGACGCGCTTCTGCCTCCCCACAGCCAGACCCCCGACTGGATCGCCGAGCGGGGGGCGGTCATGCTCACCGCATACCTTCTGCTGCGGATGGTCGCCGATCAGGAGGAGGCGGACCGTCTCGAGGAAGACTTCGGCGCCTCCTTCGCCGCCGAGGGCGTGCACACCGAAGGCTAGCGGGTAACTTCGCTCCCCGGTACAGGCCAGAAAGGCAAGGGGCGGCCTCCGGCCGCGGTCCTCAATGCCGGCCCGCCTCGACACGCTCGGCGGGCCGGCTTCGCCGGCAGTCCTCTATGCCGGCAGGCCCTCGCTTCGCTCTGCCTCCCGGGCCACCCTCGGCGAGCCGAGCCTCCGGCGGCGTCGTTCAAGGCCGGCAGGGTCGCTTCGCTCGGTGCCTGCCGGGCCCGGCCCGGCGATCACGTCCGGCCGGGGCCTCCAGGCTTCTGGTCGCTGCCGTAGCGATCCTCCAGCGCCCGGTGGCGGGCCAGGTCGACGATCGGCTCGAACTCGCGGAACGCCACGACGAGATCCGGATGCTCCCGGAGCGTGCCGTGCTCCCGCAGCACCGCGTAGGCTTCGCGCAGCGCGCGGGCCGCCGAGAGCACTGCGGTGAGCGGGGTCACGATGAGGTCGTAGCCCAGGTCGTGGAGCTCACCGGGCGTCAGCAGTGGGGTCCGTCCGCCCTCGACCATGTTGGCCACCCGAGTCACCCCGTCGACCTTCTCGGCGACGAGCCGCAGCTCGTCGACGCTCTCCGGTGCCTCGACGAAGATGGCGTCGCACCCGAGGTCGCGGGCCGCCTTCGCCCGCTCGATCGCCTCGTCGATCGAGACCGCGCTCCTCGCATCGGTCCTGGCAACGAGGAAGAGGTCGATGCCCTCGGAGCGGAGGTCGAGCACCGCCCGCAGCTTCGCCAGCCAGTCGTCCCTCTCGACCACGCGCTTGCCGGCGAAGTGCCCGCATTTCTTGGGCCACTCCTGGTCCTCGAGGAAGATGCCTGCCGCGCCGGCGTGGTGGAACAGCCTCGCGGTACGCATGGCATTGAGCGGATTGCCGTACCCGGTGTCGGCGTCGACGATCACCGGCCGGTCGGTGTTCTCACAGACGGGCCGGGCCTCCTGGGCCATTTCGGTCTGCGTCAGGTAGCCGTAGTCGGGGAGGCCGAGCCGGGACGCCGCCACCGAGTATCCCGAGATGAAGAGGACCTCGAAGCCAAGCCGGCTCGCGATGCGCGTAGAGAGCGCGTCGTAGACGCCGGGCATGTTGACGGGCGTGCCGCCTGCGAGCAGCTCGCGGATCGCGGCTGCTCCGGTCCGTGCGATCACTCCGCTCCCTCGCCTGGGCCCCCGCGCACGATGGTCATCCCGTCGGCGGCGATGCGAACTATCTCGTAGCTGGCGCCCTCGCGCTGGCTTTGCTCCTCGACCTCGCGGGCCCGCCGCTCGGCCGCCTCGCGGGTCGGCCACGGCCCGTCGAGCAACTCCGACGGGAGGCCGAGCGCACCCTGCCTCGAGGCGAGGTGAACGGAGACGTAGTAGCCGGGCTGGCGCCGCCGTGGCATCGCTGCCTTTCGCTCGACTGGGGCGATGCCGATTCTCGCAGGGGAGGCGCCTCGGCGCGGAACGGGACGACCGGACGAACGTTCACGAAGATGTTCGGCTGCCGTAACCGAAGCGAAATTTGCCCACCCTATGCTGACTTCAGTGCGACGAAGGAGCCATGCATGCCCCGCTGCCCATGCTGCCAATCCCCCCACATCGTGATCCGCCTCCGCCCCTATCGGCGTGGTCACTGCCGGCAGTGCGGGATGCAATGGTCTAGCGCCGGCGAGGAGCGCCCGCTCGACGCCGCCCTCGCCGGCCCCTTCGCGCTCGCCACACCGCCTTCAGGCCTCACCGGGTAGCGCCCCTTCCTCTACAGAGCCGGACGGGTGAGCGGGGCGAGGAAGCTCCCCGCCCGGCTCGGTCCGCATAGGGCGTGACGACCCCGCAGGGCTGAGTGCTGCAGGTCGCCGGCCATCTTCCGATCTCGAGAGTGGTCGGGGCCCTCGATGGCCGGACTGATCGGGTGTTTCTTGCAACCACGTGGTCCGCCGGGACAGTTAGCCGATTCTGCCGGGCGGCGGCAGCCCTCCCCGCCGCTCAGGGAAGTGCCGCGCCCCGTTCGACGAGCGGCTCGAGGGACTGCTCGTCGCGTGACGGTCCCGGCCCGAGTGGGCCGGAGCGGCGGGAGGGCTCGTCCTCCTTGAACCGGTAGCCGACTCCGCGGACGGTTTCGATCAGGCGTGCGTGGTCGTCGCCGAGCTTTGCTCGAAGGCGCCGCACGTGGACGTCGACGGTCCGCACTCCGCCGAAGTACTCGTAGCCCCACACCCGTGAGAGCAGCGTCTCCCGGGTGAAGACCCTCCCCGGCTGGCTCATGAGGAACTTCAGCAACTCGAACTCCATGTAGGTGAGCTCGAGCGGGACGCCGCGCGCGCTCGCCTGATAGTTGAGCGGGGAAACCACCAGCTCCCCGGCCCGCATCGTGTCGCGCGCCGGGCGTCCCACGCGGCGCAGCACCAGCTGCAGCCGGGCGGCGAGGCCTCCGATGGCGTAGGGCGCCTCGACGAAATCCTCATAGAGCCCCTCCTGCGACGCGAGCTCGCGAAGCTGCTCGGGCCCGACGATCAGGACCAGCGGCGACTCGGCAAGGTTGCCTCGCCGGTTGGTGCGGCACCACGCGATGGCCTCGGCCGTCCAGGAGCGCACGTCGACCAGGACGATGTCGGCGCGCTCCGGCGAAGATTCGTCGCTGTCGTGGATCGGCAGCACTCGGCAGGTGAACCCGACCGCGGCCAGGTCGCCGGCCAGCCCGTCGAGGCGGGTCCGGTCGCCGCCGACGACAAGCAGATGAGGCGCGTCTGCAACGGGCTCCACGTTCAGTACCTCGGAAGGTAGCGCTGAACTTCCCATTCGCTGACCACCGATTGGTACTCCTGCCATTCGGCCTGCTTGTTGGCGAGATACCACCGGAAGACGTGATCGCCGAGGGCGCTGCGCATCAGCTCGCTGCTGCGCATCTGCTCCAGCGCCTCCCCGAGGTTGCGTGGCAGGGGAGGGAGGCCGGGGGGCGGGGCGCTCGCCAAGGAGTCCTCCTCCTCGGCGGCTTCGGGGGGCAGTTTGCGACCCTCGGCAATTCCCTCCACGCCTGCGGCCAGGATGAGCGCAAACGACAGGTAGGGGTTCGCGGACGGGTCGAGCCCGCGGTACTCGATGCGGGCGGCCTCGGCCTTCCAGGGCTTCGTTCCCGGGATCCTCACCAGCGCGGAGCGATTCCGGCGCCCCCACGAGACGTGCGTGGGGGCCTCGAAGCCGGGCGTCAGCCGCTTGAACGAGTTGACGAGGGGACAGGTGATCGCGGTGATCGCCGGGGCATGCGCCAGCACGCCGGCGAGGAACGACTGTCCGACCGGGGACAGCGACGAGGCGTGCGTGGCGTCCCAGAAGGCGTTCTGGTTCCCCTCGAACAGCGAGAAGTGGGTGTGCATGCCGCTTCCCCAGATGCCCTGCACGGGCTTGGGCATGAAGGTCGCGTAGCAGCCGACCTCCTGGGCGACCTCCTTCACGGTCAGCCGGAAGGTCGTGATCGCGTCGGCGGTGGTCAGCGCGTCGGCATGCTGGAGGTCGATCTCGTGTTGGGACGCCGCCACCTCGTGGTGGGACTCCTTGACGGGAATGCCCATCCGCTCGAGGTAGGAGATCACCCGCCGGCGGAACTCGCCGCCGACGTCGAGCGGCGTCAGATCGAAGTACGACCCGTTGTCGAGCGGCTCGGGGTTCTCGTGGCTCGAGAAGAGGAAGAACTCGATCTCCGGTCCGGCGTAGAAGGAGTAGCCGAGCTCGACGACCCGGTTGAGGCTTCGCTTCAGGACGCCGCGTGGGTCGCCGGGGAAGGGCTGCCCGTCGGGCGTCTCGATATCGCAGAAGATCCGCGCGACCAGCTGTTCCGTCCGCCAGGGGAGCACCTGGAAGGTCTCGGGGTCGGGTCGCAACAGCATGTCCGACTCCTGGATCCGGGCGAAGCCATCGATCGCCGAGCCATCGAAGCCGACCCCCTCGGCGAAGGCCTGCGACAGCTCGGCGGCGGGGATCGCCAACGACTTGAGCATGCCGAGGACGTCGACGAACCAGAGGCGCACGAAGTGAACGCCGCGCTCCTCGACCGTGCGGAGCACGAACTCGACCCTCGCCTCGGCATCCACCATCTTCGTCGCCATCTCTCCTCCGGTGTGTCGGATCCTTTGGTCGGTTGCCCCGGCCAGGCGAGGGTACCGGCCTTGTGTTACGTGGACGTTCCAGCGTGGTTACAGCCACGTCATGCCTGGGTCCGTATCGGGCGACCCGTCGGTGCGTCGAATGGGGTGCGCCGATTGTGCGCGGGGCCGGCCTCAGCCACACTTCGATCGGTGAGCGCGCGGTGAAGCCTCTCGAGATCTCAGCTCGCACCGGCGCCTTCGATCGGCCGACTCCACCGCGGCGGGCGGTGATCAGCTGGGCCCTCTACGACCTGGCCAACACGATTTTCTCGATGAACGTCGTCTCCCTGTATTTCGCGCTCTGGATCACGCTCGACCTCGGGGGAACCGATTCGCACTACGGGCTGGCCAACAGCGCGTCGATGGCGGTCGTCCTCGTCCTGGCTCCGCTCATCGGAGCGATCTCCGACCAGGCCGGGCGGCGCATGCCCTTCCTCGCCGCCAGCACGTTGGCGTGCGTCGGGCTCACCTTCTTCCTGGGGACCCGCTCGCTGCTCCTCGCCCTGTTCCTCTTCGCCGCCGCAAACGTGTTCTTCCAGGCCGGCTCGGTCTTCTACGACGCCCTGCTCGCCGACGTCAGCACCGAGGCCAACCGGGGGAGGGTCGGGGGCCTCGGCGTGGGGCTCGGCTACCTCGGCTCGTTCCTCGGCGTCGGCACGGGCATCCTCCTCACGGCTCGTCTCGGCGAGTCGGCGGCCAAGCCGGCGATCTTCCAGGCGACGGCGGTGGGCTTCCTGCTCTTCTCGATCCCGTGCTTCCTCTTCGTCCGCGAGCGGCGGGCGCGGCGTATGTCCGGCGCAGGCATGCTCGTGTCGAGGGCGATTGGCCAGGTGCGGGAGACCTTGCACCTGGCCCGCCGCTATCCCGGGCTCGGCCGGTTCCTGATCGGCCGGGTCTTCTACAGCGACGCGGTCACCACGCTGATCGCCTTCATGGGGATCTATCTCACGAAGGAGGCGGGTTTCTCCCAGAGCCTGGTCCAGATCGTGCTGCTGGTAGGGATCGTCGGTGCGGCGATCGGGGCGCTCCTCGTCGGGGCGCTCGTCGACCGCATCGGCCCCCGCCGCTCCTTGAACCTGGTGCTCGCGGTCTGGGCGGCGACGATGGTGCTGGTGGTCGCGATTCCGCTCGCCGGCCTGCCGACCGGATTGTTCTGGCTGGTCGCCCCACTGTCGGGGATCGCGCTGGGCGGTACCTGGAGCGCCGACCGTCCCTACATGCTCCTGCTGTCGCCCCCGCGCTACCTCGGACAGTTCTTCGGCCTCTATTCGATGTCGGGGCGCTTCGCCTCGATCATTGGGCCGGTGATATGGGCAGGCGTCGTCGACTGGCTCGGCTGGGGGAGGCCGGCCGCGGTCGCCACGCTGGTGGCGATGATTGGCCTGTCGTATCTGATCCTTCGCCCCGTCACCGACACGCCGAGGGTCTGGCAGCCCGAGGACCTCGCTCCGGATCCGGTGGCGACCTGAAAGGGCCGGCCGGACTCCGCCGGTGGCCGCTGCTGGCGGTGGCGCTGACCGTCCCGGCTCTTGCGGCATGCCGCGGCGCGCCGACGCCGGTCGTCTCGACCTCGCCACCCTCGGCGTCGCCCGGGGCGTCGCCGGCACTCCCCCCGCCCGAACCTGTTCCCTCTCCCGCTGCGGCGCCCCCGACGCAGCTTCCTCCGGCATCTGCCCCCGGCGTCTACGTCACCGGCGGCGAGGGTGCGGCTCTCGCCTCTCGTCCCGGCGGGCCGGCGTTGGGCCGACTCGCTGCGAACGTGCCCCTTCCCTACGCGGAGGTTTCAGAGGGGTGGGTGAAGGTGCTCACGCCCTGCGAGCGGGAGGGCTGGATGGCGCGCTCTTCCGGGTCGATGCTCCCGCCGGCCACCGTCGTGCTCGACCCCGGCCACGGAGGTGACGAGAACGGCGCGATGGGCTCGGCCGGACTGACCGAGAAGGAGGTCAACCTCGACGTCGCCCTCGAGGCCGCCGAGAGGCTGCGCTCGGAGGGGATCGGCGCGGTTGTGACGCGGACCGCGGACTACCGGGCGACGCTGGCCTTCCGCGCCCGCTTTGCCGCCGCCGCCCATGCGTCCGCGCTCGTGTCGATCCATCACAACGCCGACCCTGACGGGCCGCTTCCCCGTCCTGGGACCGAGACCTACTTCCAGTACCGCTCACCGGAGTCGCGCCGGCTCGCCGGCCTGCTCTTCGAAGAGGTCGCCGCCGCGCTCGCCCGCTTCCCGGCAAGCTGGGTGGGCGACACCGACGCCGGTGCGAAGTGGCGGCTGAACAGCGCCGGGGCGGATTACTACGGCATTTTGCGCCGGCCCGCGGAGTCCGGGGTGGTTGCATCGCTGGCGGAGCTGGCCTTCGTCAGCAATCCAAGCGAGGAGGCATTGCTTCGTCGGGAGGACGTTCGACGCGAGGAGGCCCGTGCCGTCGCTCGGGCCCTTGCCCGGTTCCTGCGGACCCCGGACGCGGGGTCGGGGTTCACCAACCCGTATCCGAGATCCGAGCCCGCTGGGCCCGGCGGGGGCCGAACCGGGTGCCGGGATCCGTCCTAAAGGAAAACTCGCCAATCAGCGGAGAAAAGGGGATACTCTCCAATCCGTAAGCGTAACGGTGGCCGTATAAATGGTTGGCCTAGGGGCGAAAGGGAGGACGAGTTCATGCCGGCAGCAGGAGTCGTGACGTTGATCGGCGTTTTCATCACGGTGGTAGCCCTCGCGCTCTACCTGATCACCATCGCTGCGATCCTGAAGCACGTCAATTTCACGCTCGGGACGATCATCGCCGGCGTGCGCTCGATCGCGAACCAGACCCAGCCTCTCGGGGGAGTCATCGGCGAGATTGTCGGCGACGTCTCGCGGGTCGACCAGGCGGTGCGCGGGCTGGTTGCCCGAGCCCAGGCTCCGGCGGCTCCCCGCCGCAGCGCGCCGCGGGCCCCGAGCATGACGATGATGGAGGAAGAGAGTGAGATGGGGTCGGAAATGATGATGGAGGAGCCGACCACCGAGATGGCCCGCCCGCGTACCCCCAGGAAGGCCCGCGGCAGCAGCACCACTCGCAGGGGACGACGCTGAACCGACCAGGAACGAGCACGACACGAGGGTGACGAGAGGAGGGTTGATGCCGGAGATTCGGTGAGTTGACCTCGGAGCTACCTGCACGTCTCCCATTCGTGGGGGCAGCAAGGAGGAAGTGCTTCGGAAGTTCGCGGAACACCTTCAGAGGAAGCATGCGGTGAAGGTGCCCACGCAGACGATCATGAACTTCGCGGAGCGCCAAATCCGATAGGTGCAGGTAGACGGCCTCCGTGCGAGGCCGGCAGCCGGCCCTGAACGCCGCCGAGGAAGGCCAGGCGTCCGGGACCCTCTCGGGCGCCTCGGCCGGGCGTGTCACGGCGAGTGTCGAGGTCCCACCGCGCGGTCGAGTAGCGACCGTCCCGGGCCGCGTCAATCATCTTCGCCGGCGGGACCGAGGCTGGTGGAGTGGAACCACGATCGCTTGAGCCGATAAGGAGGAACTTGTGCCGGAGATTCGGTGCGTCGACCTCGGAGCGACCTGCACGTTTCCCATTCGAGGGGGGAGCAAGGAGGACGTGCTTCGAAAGTGGACGGAGCACCTGCAGAAGAAGCACGGCGTGAAGGTGCCCACGCAGACCATTCTCAACTTCGCAGAGAGCAACATCCGTTAGCGCACGCTGGAGTCGGGCCGGGCCTTTGAGCCCGGCCTCAGCGCGAATGGGGGTTTCGAGGGCACCTCCCGTCGCATGCCCGCTCAGGGGGGAGCTGGCTCAGCGATGCCCGGTGAGCACCGCTCGCTGAAGGCGCCGCAACTGGCGAAGCTCGGCGAGCCGCAGGATCAGCCACGCGCCGAACGCCCACCCGACCCACGGCTTCCACCGCCCACCGTCGAGCGCGCCCTTCAGCGCGTCTGCGAACTCCGGCAGGATCTGCACGATCGAGGACGACGTCGCCTGCTCGGCCTCCTTGGCCTTGCGGCCCCTGCGCTTGCGCAAGCGGCGGACGAGCACCAGGAGGACCGTCGCCCCGCCTCCCGCTCCGGCGGCGATGGTGGCGGCGCGGCGGGCCCACATACCGGCGGCGGGGAGCCGCTCCTCCAGCTCGCGGATGTCGTTCTCGAGGCGGCCGCGGATGTCCTCGATCTCCCTCACCGTCTCAGCTGCTTTTTCGCCCATTCCAGGTCCTCCTTCACCCTGCGCTTCATGTGTTCTGGGGCGAGCGGGGGGTGCTTGATCCTCGCGGCACCGAACCCGGCGGCGGCGGCCGCGATGGCGAGGAACCCTCCCGCGACGATCAGCCGCGATGCCCAGGCGGCCACGACCAGGTCGAGCGCCGACGCTGCGGCGGCCGCAAGGAAGATGAATGCGAAGAGCCCGAAGAATCCGGCGACCGCCAGCGCACCCGCGGCCTTCAGGCGGGCGGTCACCGCCTCGACGACCTCCTGGCGGGCCAGCTCGACCTCCTTGCGAACGAGCGAGGCGGCGTCGGCGGCAATCGACTGCGCAACCTGACCCAGCGATCGCTCCGAGCCGCGGTGATTGCCCTGCTGGAGGTCGATCGGACCGTCCATCAGACCCACCTCCCGTCGATGTTTGGCTGCTTCGTACCCTGACCCGCCGGCGTCACTCGTCGCAGAGTCAGACCCTACTCCGGCCGGGGGAGCCGCGCACCCGTTGATGGCTCCGTGGGCCTCTCTATCGGGTTCCGATAGATCGAAGACTGATATATTGGCCTCGGGGGCGCATCCCCGGGGTGCAATGCTGAGCGGAGACGTGAAGGAGCGGCTGCGCCGAAGGATCGTCGTCCCCTCGAGGTCGCCTCGACTACCTGTGCGAGATCGAGGGCTGGCCGGAGACGTGGGCGCGACACAAAATCGCCGCGAGCAGTTGAGCGTCGGTGGGCCGCTCGGCCTCCGATCACGACGTGTCGCTCCCCTGAGGTGAGGTCGACGGCAAGGACGCGGTGGTTGTTGGTGTCCGCGACGAGCAGCCTTCTGTCGTAGATCGCGAGCCCCTCCGGTTCGAAGAACGCCGCGGAGGCGGCGGAGGCCGGCTCGAGCGCGTACTCGGGCACGAGCTCGGGAAGCCGCTCCGGCTCGCTGCTGCCGAAGAGCGTCGTGCACGCGCCGGTGTGAGGATCCACCCGCTTCACCTTGTGGTTGAAGGTGTCGGCGACGAAGAGGGCTCCGTCGCCGCCGGCGATGCCGATCGGATGCTGTAGGAGCACCTCCTCGCCGATGCCGTCGCGGTCCCCGAATCCGAAGAGGTCGCCGGATCCGCAGACAGTTCGCACCCGTGCGCCGGGCCCGAGTGGGGCGACCGCCCGAATGCTCGAGATCTCGCTGTCGGCGACGTACAGCACCCACTCGAGGAGTGCGAGCCCGCTTGGTTGGGCAAACGAGGCCTCCGCCGCGGGGCCGTTCCGCCGCACCTCGTGGCCGTTCCCACAGAACAGGTCGAGCTCGCCGCCTGCCGGGTCGAACGTCCAGATCTGGTGGGTCCCGGCCATCGCCACGAACAGCCGCTCGCCGTCCCACGCGAGATCCCAGGGCGAGCGCAGCGCGCGCTCCCGCCCGGGCCCCGGCTTGACACCGCCGCGGCCCATCTCGCCCGTCCCCGCGGCGGTGGCGACGTGGCCCGACAACAGGTCGACCGCACGGATGGCGTGGTTGCCGGTGTCGGCAACGAAGAGGATGTCGCCGGCGATCGCCAGCCCATTCGGTTGATGGAAGCGGGCGTCCTCGGGCGCGCCGTCGCAAAGCCCGGAACCCCCGACCCGATCCGGAGCTGCTCGCCGCCGAGGTCGTTGCAGACCACGAACTGGTGATGGGCGGTGTCGGCAACGACGATGCGGCCGGCGGCGGCGACGACCTTGCCCCGGTAGGCGAGGGAGCCGGGCAAAGCCCGTTCTGGGCGGAGGGGCAGGGGCGCCTCCGAGAGCGTCCCCTCACGCCGACTCTCCTCGATGACGCGTCGCACCGCTTGCCGCAAGGTATGCGTCTCCGGCTCGCCGGAGCCCGCCCCGACCACCCGGCCGGCGGCGTCGATCAGCACGAGCGTCGGCCAACGGCGAACACTGTATCGGCTCCACGTCTGCATCCCGGAGTCGATCACGACCGGATGCGTGACGCCGTACCGGCGAACCGCCGCGACACCATCTCCTGGTCTCGCTCGTTGGGGAACCTCGGCGAGTGGACGCCGATCGCCACGAAGGGCTGTCCTTCCAGCTCCTTCTCGACCGCGGCCAGCACGGGCAGCGCATGGAGGCAGTTGATTCAGCAGTAGATCCAGAAGTCGAGCGGCACCACCCTCCCCCGCAGGTCCTCGGGGCGCAGCGGACGCTCGACGTTCAGCCAGATCGCCTCGGTGGGCAGGTCGGGCGCATGGATGGCCACGGCTCACCTCCTGCCTGATTATTCTCCGGAACCGTGCATACCACGGACGCGATCGTGATCGGCGCCGGGCACAACGGGCTCGTCGCCGCGTGCTATCTGGCTCGTGCCGGCCTGTCGGTGCTCGTCCTGGAGCGCCACTCGGTCATCGGTGGCGCCGCGGTCACCGAGGAGATCATGCCGGGCGTCCGCGGCTCCGCCGCCTCCTACGCGCTCTCGCTGCTGCGGCCCGACGTCTACCGCGAGCTCGAGCTCGCCCGGCATAGGTTGGCGTTCACCCCGAAGGATCCCCAGATGTTCGTCCCGCTCCCCGACGGACGGCATTTCTTCATCTGGCGCGACGAGGCGCGGACGCAGGAGGAGCTGGCTCGGATCCATCGCCCGGATGCCGATGCCTATCCGCGGTGGGGGCGGTTCTGGGAGGAGGCCGTGGCGCTGCTCCGGCCGTTCGCCGAGAGCGCGTCGCCACCGCCACCGCTGGAGGTCGAGCGCGAGCTGGCCCGGCGCGGCCGATCCGACGTCTGGCGGCTGGCGGTGGCTGGGAGCGTCGCCGAGACGGCGGAGGCGTTCTTCGAGTCCGACGAGGTGCGGGCCTGCTTCGCCACGCAGGGGCTGGTTGGAACCCATGCCGGACCATGGGAGCCGGGCACAGCCTGGGTGATGGGCTACCACGCGCTCGGCGGGGAGCTGAACGGAGCGACGGGTACGTGGGCATGGGTGCGCGGCGGCATGGGGGCGCTGACCGGGGCTCTTGGGTCGGCCGCGTGCGAGGCCGGGGTGCAGATCAGAACGGATGCCGGTGTTGCCTCCGTGCTCGTCGACGAAGGCGAAGCGGCCGGCGTGGTGATGGCGGACGGCGGTGTCGAGCGCGCCGCGGTGGTGCTTTCGAACGCAGACCCGAAGCGCACCTTCCTCGTCCTCGTCCCGCCGGAGGCGCTCGACCCGGCCTTCCGGCGGCGCGTGGAGGAGTGGCGGGTGGACGGCGCAGTGGCCAAGGTGAACCTCGCCCTTGCGGAGCTGCCGGAGTTCTCGGCGTTACCGGGAGGGCTCGGCCCCCAGCACCGCGCCACGACGGAGATCGCCCCCTCGATGAACTATCTCGAGGCGGCCCACGCCGAGGCCGAGGCGGGCCGCTTCTCGTCGAGTCCCTTCATGGAGGTGTTCATCCAGTCCGCCACGGACCCGACGCTCGCACCGCCCGGTCGGCACGTCGTCTCCGCCTTCACACAGTACGCCCCGGCGACCGGCTGGTCCGCCGCCGATGCGCTGCAATCCGTGCTCGACACCCTCGGCCGCTACGCGCCGAACGTCCCCGATGTGGTGCTGGCCTCGCAGGTGCTCGGCCCGCCCGAGCTCGAGGAGCGCTTCGGGCTGACCGGCGGCGACATCTTCCACGGCGCGATCGTCGCCGGCCAGAGCTTCGGAGCCCGCTTTCCCTACCGGACGCCGCTTCCCGGCCTCTACCTCTGCGGGTCGGGGGCGAGCCCTGGAGGGGGCGTGATGGGGGCGGCGGGGCGCAACGCCGCCGCGACGGTGCTGGCCGATCTCGCCGGTGGCGTTCTCTGATACCGACGCGGCGCGCCCGCTCGGCGCCCCGGCGCCACCGGCGGAGCCGGACCGGCGGTCCCCTACGCGAAGCCCCCGCGGGCGGTTTCCTCCCACTCCGGGAAGTACCGGCCGATGGCGTCGATATCGAAGCTGGACAGGATCGACTCCTTGGGCTCCCGCTCGAGCAGGAAGTGGAACGCTCTCCGCAGCAGCTCCTCCGGCGTGCCCGGCCAACCGAGGCGCTGCATGGACTCGGCGGGGACCTTCACGTCGTGGGTCGAGGTCGAGCCCCCTTCGGTCAGGCGGACGCGGAAGTGCCCGTCCCCGAGCGGTGCGATGTCGAGATCGGCCATGCGGCCTCCTTCCTTTCTCTCGTTAGACGTCGAGCAGGTCACCCGCAAGGAAGTCCTCGTAGGCTTGGAGGTCGAGCAGCCCGTGGCCCGATAGGCCGAAGAGGATCGCCTTCGACTCCCCGGTCTCCTTGCATCCCAGCGCCTCGTCGATCGCGGCTCGCACGGCGTGCGCCGACTCGGGAGCCGGGATGATCCCCTCGGTCCGGGCGAACTGCACCGCCGCCTCGAAGACCTTCGTCTGGGGATAGGCAACGGCCTCGACGACGCCGTCCTTCACGAGCCGGCACATGCTCGGGGCATCTCCGTGATAGCGCAGTCCACCGGCGTGGATCGGGGGCGGCACGAAGGTGTGGCCGAGCGTGTACATCTCGATGAGCGGGGTCGTCTCGGCGGTGTCGCCGAAGTCGTACTCGAACGATCCCTTCGTGAGCGTGGGACAGGCCGACGGCTCGGCGGCGATGAAGCGGATGTCCTGCCCGTGGCGGGTCTTGCGCGGGATGAAGGGATAGGCGAGTCCGGCGTAGTTCGAACCACCGCCGACGCAGCCGATCACGAGATCGGGGGAGTCGCCGGCGAGCTCCATCTGGGCCACCACCTCGAGCCCGATCACGGTCTGGTGGAGCAGCACATGGTTGAGCACGCTGCCGAGTGAGTACTTCGTGTCGTCGCGTTTGGCGGCATCCTCGACCGCTTCGGAGATCGCGATGCCGATCGAGCCGGGCGAGTCGGGGTCGCCCTCGAGGATCCCACGTCCGGCCTGCGTCTCCTCCGACGGGGACGGGGTCACGCGGGCACCCCAGGTCTCCATCATCACGCGCCGACCGGGCTTCTGGTGATACGAGGCCTTCACCATGTACACCTGGCACTCCAGCCCGAAGAACGAGGAGGCCATCGCGAGCGCGCTGCCCCATTGGCCCGCGCCGGTCTCGGTGGCGAGGCGGCGCACCCCCTCCATCTTGTTGAAGTAGGCCTGCGCGATCGCGGTGTTGGGCTTGTGCGAGCCCGCGGGCGAGACGCCCTCGTACTTGTAGTAGATCCGCGCGGGCGTGCCGAGGGCCGCCTCCAGGAGCTTCGCCCGGATCAGCGGCGTGGGCCGGTACATCCGGTAGACGTCGAGCACTGCGCCGGGGATGTCGATCCACTCGTCGGTCGCAACCTCCTGGCCGATGAGGGCCATCGGGAACAGCGGCGCGAGATCGTCGGGGCCGACAGGCTGCCGCGTGCCCGGATGCAGCGGCGGCGAGGGCGGGTTCGGCATCGACGGGATCACGTTGAACCATGCGGACGGGATGTCACGCTCGGTGAGATCGAAGCGGGTGGCGTCGGATGGCATCGGCTTCCCTCCCCGGTGGGCCCCTTGGGAACGTCGGCACCGAGAGCCTATCAACGGGTTCACCCGGCCCGTCCCCGAACTTGCTGGGGAACAGGGGTGCCAGCACCCCCCTGGAGGGAGGCTTCCCTCGCACAGATCGGGGGTCTGCCGGATTCCGAGGGATGCGGGGGCTCGATAGCGTCCGTCTCAACAGCCATCGAGACGAATGGGGGGCGGAGTGGACGTTCGAATCGAGAAGGCAATGGCCGGCGACGTCGAGGTGCGTCTGGTGGGGGATGCCACCCCGTGGTGCGACTGGGGCGGAGCCCAGCCGGCGCCGTCGTCGATTCCCGACCTCGATGGCCTGCACACCCTGGGCCCCGAGGGCACCAATTGCGAGCTCGCCGCCCATCTCTGGTGGGAGCTACGGGGCCGCCCCGGGAAGGTCGGGCTGCATCCTACCTTCGAAGCCGCGGCCGACGCCGTACTCGAGGAGCGGGGGAGTGCGCTGCTGGCGCCCTCGACCTACCCGGAGCTGCACAACCTCGTATACACGCACCTGTGCCATCTCGTCCTGGTGGATTCGTTCATCGCCCCGAGCCACAGCATGGTCTTCGCACTGCGCCCGGGCGTCGACATGGCCGAGTCGATCACGCTGCACCCGGCCACGATTGCGCTCGCCCCCCGTGGGATCGCCGACCGCCGGTTCGTCGACAGCAACGTCCTCGCCGCGCGGGCGTGCGCCGGTGGAGACACGGATGCGTGCATCACCACGCTGGTGGCCGCATCCGATCAGGGTCTCCGGGTCAGGCGCGACTTCGGTCAGATCCCGATTGCCTTCACCGTTCATGCACGCATCGATGCGGTCGTGCCGCAACAAGGGGGAGTCGAATGAGACACGAGAAGCCCATGCTCCGCGTCATTCCGGCGCAGGACATGTACGAGGGAAAGCAGCGGACGGTCTTCTTCTCGGGGATCTCGGCCCAGAGCGTCGGCTCGCAGGCCATCTGCATGCACATCAACGTGATCCCGCCGGGTGCGCGGGGCAAGGCCCACCTGCACCACCACGCCGAGACCGCGATCTACGTGATCGAGGGCGAGGTCGAGGTGTGGGCGGGGGAGGGTCTCACCACCCGCGTGGTCGCGCGGCCGGGCGACTTCATCTACATCCCGGCCGGGGAGCCGCACCTTCCGGTCAACATGAGCGACACCCAGCCGGTCCGCGTGATCCTGGCTCGCACCGACCCGAACGAGCAGGAGAGCACCTGGCTGCTGCCCGGCCTCGACGGAGTCCCCGACGCGGCGGCCGCCGGGACCTAGATGGGACGAGAGGATTCCAATGGACGGCTACATGCGTACCGCGTCGGCGGACTATGAACGTGCGCGCCCGTCCGCCAACGGCATGCAGGGCAACGGCAAGGGCCTCACCCTGTCCGGCGTCCGTGGCCGCGCGAGGACTGAATCCGTCGGAGCCGACCTCTCCGCTGATCGAGCCATTTCGCACCAAGAGCGTCGCACCGCGCGCGTCACGACCGTAGAGGAGCGCGATGCGCTCCTCCGGACTGCCGGCTACAACCTGTTCGCGCTGCGCGCGAAGGACTGCCTCATCGACCTGCTGACCGACTCGGGGAGCGGGGCGATGAGCATCGATCAGTGGGCCGGCATTTTGCGGGGCGACGAGTCCTACGCCGGCTGCCGCTCTTTCTACCGGTTCGAGCGCGTGGTGCGCGAGCTTACCGGGTTCAAGCATGGGATCCCGACCCATCAAGGCAGAGCCGCCGCATCCTGTTCTCCGAGATCCTGCGCCCGGGCGACGTGGTCGTGAACAACAGCCGTTCGAGACCGCCCGCCTCAACGTGGGGCGGAGGGGGCGCTGGCGCCCGACGCGCCGATCGAGGACGGCCGGCGGCGCGGGCCTGCATCCGTTCAAGGGCAATATGGACGTCGAGCGGCTGCAGGAGACGATCGCGACCCACCGCCCCGAGCGAGTCCGGCTGGTGATGACCACCGTCACCAACAGCACCGGGGGCGGACAGCCGGTCTCGCTCAAGAACCTGCGCGCGGTGCGCAGGGTGTGCAACCGCCACGGCATCCTGTTTTTCCTGGACCGGTGCCGCTTCGCCGAGAACGCCTGGTTCATCCGCCAGCGCGGTCCCGGCCAGGGCGAGCGCTCGGCCCGCGACATCGCACGGGGATGTTCTCGCTCGCCGACGGGGTGACCTTCAAGCGAAGAAGGACGGACTTGCGAACATCGGCGGCTTCCTGGACATGAACGACGACGACCTCGCCCTCCGGTGCCGGCACAACCTGATCCTCACCGAGGGCTTCCCGACCCACGGGGGGGGTGGCGGGGTACGACCTCGAGGCGATCGCACGAGGCCTCGAGGAGGTGACCGACGAGGACTACCTCCGCCGCCGGACGAGGAGCGTCGCGGCGCTGTGGGAGCCCTCGACCGGGCCGGCGTGCCGATGGTGAAGCCGCCCGGGGGCCACGCCGTCTACATAGACGCGAAGGCGCTCCTTCCTCACATCCCGCCCACGGAGTTCCCCGCCCAGGCGCTGGCCGTCGAAATCTACCGAGCCGGAGGGGTGCGCGGGGCGGAGGTGGGAAGCGTGATGTTCGGCCGACGCAGCCAGTCGCAGGAGCCGGCGGCGATGGAGCTGGTTCGCCTCGCCATCCCGCGACGGATGTACACGAGGAGCCACCTCGACTACGTCGCCGACGTGGTCATCGGGGTGGCCGGCCAGGCGCGGTCTCTTCGCGGCTACCGAATCGTGTGGGAGCCGCAGGAGCTGCGTCACTTCACGGCACAGTTCGAGCCACTGGACGAGAAGCGTCGCATGGAGGAGCCGGCGAGGTACCGGAGCCACCTCAGACCGCGGCGGGGATGGAGCAGCCGGCCGGCGCCGGCGCCGCTACCGCGGCCTACGAGGCCGTGCCCGTCATCTCCCCGAAGGACACCTCGATCCGGGCCCACTGCTGCATCTGAGCCTCCCGTGAGTGAGGTAAGGTCCTGGTGCAGCGCCCGGGCGTAGCAGCCCGGGCCGCCCCGCCGTGGAGAGTCGATGTCCGGGGACGACGTGCTCGATCGAGGCCGGCAGGCGTTCGCCCGTCAATCCTGGGGGGAGGCCCACGCCCTGCTCGCAGCGGCCGATGCCGGCGCGCCGCTCGCTGCCGAGGACCTGGAAAGCCTAAGCACGGCGGCATACCTCGTGGGACGAGACGCGGAATGTGCCGGCTTCCTGGCGCGGGCACATCAGGAGTTCCTGAGCCGGGGGGAGGTTCCCGGCGCAGCCCGGGCCGCGCTCTGGATGGCGCTCATGCTCCTCGACCGGGGCGAGTTGGCGCAGGCAGGTGGATGGCTCACCCGAGCCCGCCGGCTGCTCGAGGATGGGAGCGACTGCGTCGAGCAGGGATACCTGCTGGTGCCGGCTGCGCTCCAACGGCTCGCCGGGGGGGACGCCGGGGGGGCGCGCGGGATCTTCGGGCAGGCCGAGAAGATCGCGGGCCACTTCGGCGATCCCGACCTGATGACGATGGCGCGGGTCGGGCAGGGGCAAGCGCTGATCCTGCTGGGAGAGGTCCCCGAGGCGCTGGCCCTGCTCGACGAGGCGATGGTGGGCGTCACGGCCGGGGAGGCGTCGCCGATCGTCACCGGGATCGCCTACTGCGCCGTTATCGACGCGTGCTGGCAGATCTTCGACCTGCGTCGGGCACAGGAATGGACGGCGGCGCTCGGCCGCTGGTGCGCGTCGCAGCCGGACCTCGTCCCCTACCGCGGCCAGTGCCTGGTCTATCGGTCGGAGATCATGCAGCTGCACGGCGCCTGGCGGGACGCCGCCGAGGAGGCCCGCCGCGCGAGCGAGCGGCTGGTGGGGCACCCGACCGCCGGTGCCGCCCTCTACCGGCAGGCCGAGCTGCACCGGCTGCAAGGCGAGTTCGCAGAGGCGGAGCGGGCGTACCGTGAGGCCAACCGGTGGGGGAAGGCGCCGCAGCCCGGGCTGGCCCTGCTGCGGCTGGCCCAGGGGCATGTCGATGCGGCGCGGTCGGCGATCCGGCGCGCCCTCGACGAGGCGCATGGGCACGTCTCCCGCGCGGCGCTGCTTCCGGCGTGCGTCGAGATCTTTCTGGCCGCCGGTGAGCACGATCCCGCACGCGAGGCCGCCGACGAGCTGTCGGCGATCGCCGGCGAGGTCGGCGCGCCGTTCCTCCAGGCCGTCGCCGCGCAGGCCGAGGGGGCCCTCCGACTCGCCGTGGGGGAGGCACGTGCGGCCATGAGCGCGCTGCGCCGGGCATGGAGCACCTGGCAGGTGCTCGAGGCGCCCTACGAGGCGGCGCGCGTCCGCCTGCTGATCGCCTTCGCCTACCGCGACCTCGGCGACGAGGACAGCGCACGGATGGAGCTCGACGCCGTCCGGTGGGCGTTCGAGCATCTCGGCGCAGCCCCCGACCTCGCCCGCCTCGAGCGCGCCGCGCGAGTGGAGGGTGGTGCGCCGGCCGGACTGAGCGGCCGGGAGCTTCAGGTCCTCGCGCTGGTGGCGGCCGGAAAGACCAACCGCGGGATCGCCGCCGAGCTCGTCCTGAGCGAGCACACCGTGCGGCGCCACCTCCAGAACATCTTCGCGAAGATCGGCGTGACCACCCGGGCTGCGGCCACCGCCTTCGCCTTCCAGCACGACCTGGTCTGATTCCTGAGGCCGTCGAGGGCTTCCTCGAGGACGGGCGGGGCCGGGCGTGCTGACTCTTGGTGCGGGGGCGTTCGTGCACTGACCGCAGGATGAGTGCGTCGCGGATCCTCCGAGGCCGGGGGCAGTCTCTTGCACCGACCGCCGCATATGTCGGCGGACGCAGGGAAAGCGCTCCTGTTGCACCAGCGCCGCATGTGGTGGACGCGCGAAGTGCGCCCGAGAATCGTGGGCGCGGGTCGGACCCGCCGCGTGGCACGAATGGACCATTGGGCGTCCCGGCGCGTTTGGTAGGCGCGGGCGATGCGAGGCGGGCCCTCCTCTCGTAGCGTCGGGCACGACAGGAGCGTCGATCGATTCGGGAGAGAGGAGAGAGGCATGGCACGCACCGACACCACCGCGGCGAGAGCCCGCCCGGCGATCGTGGCGCTCGCCCCGATCGCACTGCTGATCGGCTTCGTCGCCCATCCCTTCATCGGGATGGGATTTCCCAGCGATGAGGCGGTGGGCGCCGCCGCCGCGGCCGAGCCCACCCGCTGGGGGGTCGCTCACCTGATGGTGGGCGTGGCCTCCGGGTTGCTCATCCTCGCCTTCCTCGCCGTCCGCAGCTACGTGCGCGAGGCCGGGGAGGAGCGGTCGACCGCCAGGGCCATCCCGTGGATCGTGGTGGGGAGCACGCTGTACACGCTGCTGCCCGGAATGGAGATGGCGCAGACGGCCATCGCCTCCACCGGCGGCGATCCGCGCGCCCTCGAGGAGGGGCTAACGCCCTGGTTCGTCCCCACGCTGTTCGCGAGCGCGCTGATCTTCGCCGTCGGCGTTATCGCCTTCGCCCGCGGGCTGGCAAGCAGTGGCGTGTTCGGCCGCGGGGTGACCCGGTTCGTCAATTCCGGACTGGTCGTGATGGCGCTGAGCCGGCTCGTTCCGCTCGCCGCGGTGGGCTTCTATGTCCAGAGCGCCGCGGCTCTGGTGGCGTTGCTCCCGGCGGCCTACGTGATGTGGGCGCAGCCCGAGTCGCGTGCCGCCCGCCAGTCCCGGCCCGTCGCGGCCTAGCTTAGCTACTCAGATCCAGCGGTAGGCGGAAATCTGCGCGCCTCAAATCCAAAGAAAAGGCCTCCTGACCAGGGAAAATAGGGCTACCACGCTCACCATTTCCCCCACCGAGGAGGCACTCGCGAAGTG
>JBOGWP010000029.1:0-5890 GCA_050693875.1 Actinomycetota bacterium | reverse complement strand
CCATGAACTGGCGAGGCCGCCCGCTCATCTCCCACGAGGTCGTCGTCAACCTCATCGGCGCCACCAAGACCAGGTCCGGGTTGAAGGTTCACGCTCACCGAGACCGCGCCTCCTACCCGACAGGCCTTTCCGTCACCGATGCCCAACTGGCCGCAGTGCCCTCCGCCCCCACCAATGGCACCGCGACTGGACCTACACCGTCGCGCCCCGAAAGTGAACTACACCTGCGTAATTATGACTGAGTAATTCTTGCGCAGCCCCTTAGTGCCACGAGTCCGTCGTAGGCCGCGCCCCCGGTGATCGCCCTGTCCACCAACTGATCGAGGAGGGCGAGGTGCTCGCCCGGCTCGAGGGTCAACAAGGGCTCGCTGAACCGGGAGACGAGGAAATCGCGGGCGAGCCTTCCGGCGACGCGATGGGTGGCGGGAGCCGAGTGAGCACGGAGTAGCACTCGATCGCGCATTGGGCCGGAAGTCGAGCACCCATAGCCAGCACCTCGGCCGCCCGCTCGTGCCCCTCGTGCCACGAGGCAAAGGCTGCGACAACGATGCTCGTATCGACGGCGTTCATCGCCGGGTGCGTTCGAGGGTCTCCCGCACGATGTCATCGGTCAGGGGTGGCAGGTGTTCGGCACTCTCGGCGACGAGGACCCCGGCGACCTCGACGAGCCGCATCGGTGTCTCGGCGGGCGCAATCTCGATGTGACCCTCGCGCTCCGCAACGTCGACGGTGGTTCCGGGGACGAGGCCCAGCCTGTCTCGGATCGGCTTCGGGATGACCACACGACCCCCGCTATCGATGGTAGATTTCATGGGAGAACGTACCATCTCATCCGCACGGCGATGCGTACCGTGGCGACCTGGTCCGGAGTGCAGCACGGCCGGCGCCTCAAAGCTCCGGGCCTCCCACTTCTCCAACCCGCATCAGCACCCCAAGTAAGATTGAGCCGTGGTCGAACGCGGCACGCTGGGGGTGAAGCGAGGCCTCGCCGAGATGCTCAAGGGCGGGGTCATCATGGACGTCACCACCGCCGACCAGGCCAAGATCGCCGAGGACGCCGGCGCCGTGGCGGTGATGGCCCTCGAGCGAGTCCCCGCCGACATCCGCCGGGATGGCGGGGTCGCGCGCATGGCCGACCCCACCAAGATCACCGAGATCATGGAGGTCGTGACCATCCCGGTGATGGCCAAGTGCCGGATCGGCCACTTTGCCGAGGCCCAGATCCTGCAGGCTCTCGGAGTCGATTTCATCGACGAGTCGGAGGTGCTGACCCCGGCCGACACCCGCTATCACGTCGACAAATTGGGGTTCACCGTCCCCTTCGTCTGCGGCGCCACCAACCTCGGCGAGGCGCTGCGGCGAATCGGGGAGGGGGCGGCGATGATCCGCTCCAAGGGGGAGGCCGGCACCGGCAACATCGTCGAGGCGGTCACCCACCTGCGCGAGATCGTCGACCACATCCGACGCCTGACCACGGCCGCTCCCGAGCAGCTGATGACTGCGGCGAAGGAGCTGGGGGCGCCGATCGAGCTCGTCCGCGAGATCGCTTCCAGCGGCCGGCTGCCGGTGGTTCTGTTCTGCGCTGGCGGGGTCGCCACGCCGGCCGACGCCTCGCTGGTGATGCAGCTTGGAGCCGAGGGGGTCTTCGTGGGCTCCGGGATCTTCAAGGGCGAGGATCCGCCGAGGCTCGCCAAGGCGATCGTCGACGCCACCACCTACTTCAACGATCCGGACGTGCTCGCCAAGGTATCGCGGGGGCTCGGTGAGCCGATGCGGGGGCTCGACCTCAAGGAGATCCCGCCGGAGGAGCGGCTGGCGCCGCGGGGCTGGTAGGGGTGCTGGCGGGCGTCCTCGCCCTGCAGGGCGACTTCGCCGAGCACCTGGCGGTGCTCGAGGAATGCGGTGCCGACGGTGTCGCCGTTCGCACGGCCGGCGGGCTGGAGCAGGTCGATGCCCTGGTGATCCCCGGGGGAGAGTCCACGACGATGCTCAAGCTCATCGACCGATTCGAGCTGCGGGATCTCCTGCGGAAGCGGATCAACGACGGGCTTCCGGTGTTCGGGACGTGCGCCGGGGCGATCGTGCTGGCACGGGCGTCGGCGGACGGTTATGCGGGCTCGTCGCTCGACCGGGCTGTCTCGCGCAAGCGCCTATCCGAGAACCCCCCCTCTGACGTCGGGGGGACGCCGCCTACTGGCGGGTCGGAGCGGGTGCGGCAGCAAGCGGCTACCCCCCCGAACCCCCCCCTCGGCGTGCTCGACTTGAGCGTGGTGCGTAACGCCTACGGGCGCCAGGTCGACTCGTTCGAGACCGAGCTCGAAATTGCAGGCGTCGGACCCGTCCATGCGATCTTCATCCGGGCGCCGGTCTTCGAGGACGCGGGGCCGGGCGTCGAGGTCCTTGCGGAGTGGGGGGGCCGGGCCGTTCTCGTCCGAGCCGGCAACATCCTGGCCTCGGCGTTCCATCCCGAACTGGCCGGTGACCTCCGCTTGCACCGATACTTTCTCGAGCACGTGGCGGGAGGGGGCTGAGATTGTCCGGTCATTCGAAGTGGGCGCAGACCAAGCACAAGAAGGCGGTGGTCGACCAGCGCCGCGGCAAGCTCTTCGCCAAGCTGCTGCGGGCGATCGAGGTGGCCGCCCGTGAGGGGGGCGGCAATCCGGACGCCAATCCGACCCTCGCCGACGCGATCTCCCGGGCCCGCTCGGCCAGCGTCCCCACCGACACGATCGACCGCGCGATCAAGCGCGCCACCGGCGAGCTCGGAGACGTGACCTACGAGCACCTGGCGTACGAGGGCTATGCCCCCGGCGGTGTCGCGGTGATGGTCGAGGTGCTGACCGACAACCGCAACCGCGCCGCGGCCGATGTGCGCCGGATCTTCACCAGGAACGGCGGGAGCGTCGGCGAGCCCGGCTCGGTCGCCTGGATGTTCGAGCGCAGGGCGATCGTGCTGGTCCCGAAATCGGCCGTGAGCGAGGACGATCTCCTCGCCGTTGCGCTCCACGCCGGGGCGGAGGATCTGCACGACGAGGGCGATCTCTGGGAGATCGCCGGCCCCCCGACCGCGTTCGCCGCGCTGCGCGCGGCGGTCGAGGCAGCCGGCCTTCCCGTTGAGGGGGCCGAGCTCACGATGCAGCCCAACGCGACGGTTCCGCTCGAGCGCGAGACCGCAGTGCGCGTGCTGCGGCTGATCGACGAGCTCGAGGAGTCGGACGACGTCCAGAAGGTGTCGGCGAACTTCGACGTCCCGGACGACGTGATGGCGGAAGTCGCCGGGTAACGCCGCCAACCCTCGCCTGCCCGCACCACGCGTCGCCGCGCATCCGGTGCCCGGATCCCCGGCCGCCCCGAGGCGGCCCGAAATCCCCGGCCTCGTCGCTCCCCGCGCGTATCATCTCGCCAAACACCCGTTCGCTTCCCCGGAAAGGAGCCGTCCGTGCGCGTCATGGGGATCGATCCGGGGCTCACCCGGACGGGGTTCGCCGTCGTCGAGGGGCCGGACGGCGCTCTGCGGTGCCTTGCCGCCGGCACCGTGGCCACCCCGACCGACGCTCCCACGCCCGAGCGGCTGCTCTTCCTGAAGGAGGCACTAGGGGAGGTGGTGACCTTCTGGGGCCCCGAGGAGGTCGCGGTCGAGCGGGTCTTCTACAACCAGAACGTCAGAACTGCCGTCTCGGTGATCCAGGCGTCGGGCGTCGCGCTGGTCGCCGCCGCCGGCCTGGGGTGCCGTGTGCACGAGTACACCCCGCTCGAGGTGAAGCAGGCGGTGGTCGGGACGGGAACCGCCACCAAGCGGCAGGTGAGCTACATGGTCCGGCGCCTCGTCACCATGGGGGGCGGCGTCGACACCCCCGACGCCGCGGACGCGCTCGCGGTGGCCATCTGCCACCTCCACGCACGCCGGCTGCGCATTTTGGGGGCGCGGACGTGATCGCATCGCTCGACGGCACGGTCTCGGCGCTCGGCCCCGGCTGGGCCGTCGTCGACGTCGGGGGAGTGGGGTATCAGGTGAACGCCCCAGTCGGCCTCCTGGCCTCGGTCCGTACCGGCGGGCGGGTCCGCGTGCTCACGCACCTCGTCGTGCGGGAGGACGCCATGACTCTCTACGGGTTCGCTTCGGCCGAAGAGCGCGAGCTCTTCCTGGCCCTCCTCTCCGTGAACGGCGTGGGGCCGAAGCTCGCATTGGCCGTGCTCTCCGTCTTCCAGCCCGACGCGCTGCGGCGGGTCGTCGCCGCGGGTGATGCCGCGGCATTGACCGCGGTGCCGGGGGTGGGGAAGCGGGGGGCCCAGCGGATCGTGCTGGAGCTTCGCGAGCGCATTGGTGCGGGCTTCGAGCCGGCCGAGGGCTCGTCGATTGCCGAGGTGCGGGAGGCACTCGTCGCGCTCGGGTATACACCGGCGGAGCTCCGGGAGGTGCTCGAGTCGCTCGCCGGCCGAGCCGAGCCGGTCGAGGAGCTGATGCGCCTGGCGTTGCGCGATCTGGGCGCTCGGGCTGATCCGGCAGGGGTGCGGTGACGACCTCCCCCAACCAGGAGCCGTCCGAGCCCCGAATGCTCACGCCCCAGCCCGATCCGGGCGAGCAGGAGCTGGAGTGGTCCCTTCGGCCCAGCCGGATCGCCGAGTTCATCGGGCAGGCGGCCACCAAGGAGCACCTCTCGATCATCCTCGCCGCCGCGCGCGAGCGGGGAGAACCCGCCGATCATCTGCTCTTCGCCGGGAGTCCGGGGCTCGGCAAGACCACTCTGGCGCACATCGTCGCCTTCGAGCTCGAGGCGCCGCTGCGGGTCACGTCGGGTCCGGCGTTGGAGCGGGCCGGCGACCTCGCCGCGATCCTCACCAACCTCGAGGACGGCGACGTGCTGTTCATCGACGAGATCCACCGGCTCGCACGCCCGATCGAGGAGATCCTCTACCCGGCGATGGAGGACTTCGAGCTCGACATCGTGATCGGCAAGGGCCCCGCGGCACGCTCGATCCGGATGGATCTGCCTCGCTTCACGCTGGTCGGCGCCACCACCCGGACCGGCCTGCTCACCTCGCCGCTGCGCGACCGGTTCGGTTTCGTGGCACGCCTCGACTACTACGAGGTGTCCGAGCTCGAGGCGATCGTGGTGCGGTCGGCGGCCATCCTCGGGGCGGAGCTCGACGAGGGGGCGGCGGGCGAGATCGCCTCGCGCTCACGCGGCACGCCCCGCGTGGCCAACCGGCTGCTGCGCCGGGTGAGGGACTACGCGCAGGTGCGCGCCGACGGGCGCATCACCCAGGAGGTCGCCCGGGACGCGCTCTGCCTGTTCGAGGTCGACGGCGAGGGACTCGACAAGGTCGACAAGGCGATCCTGACCACGCTCATCGAACGCTTCCGCGGGCGCCCCGTTGGGCTGGGAACGCTGGCGGCTGCCGTCGGCGAGGAGCCCGACACGATCGAAGACGTCTACGAGCCCTACCTGCTGCGCAAGGGGTTCCTGCAGCGCACCCCCCGCGGACGCGTGGCCACCGCCGCGGCCTACGAGCACTTGGGGGTGAGCGAAGCAGCCCTCGGTAGACTCCTGTAGGTGGATTCGATCGGGAAGCTCATCGTCGGATTCGGGCTGATCCTGCTCGTCGTGGGTGGAGCGATCTGGGCCCTGGGCCGGCTCGGTCTGCCCTCACTGCCTGGCGATCTCGCCTTCCGCCGCGGCAACGTCCGCATCTTCGTTCCGCTGGGGACCTCGCTGGTGCTCTCGATCGTGCTGACGATCGTGCTCAACCTGCTCCTCCGCCGCTAGCCTCCCTAGGCCGGTTTGATGTTCACGGTCAGATCAAGTTTTGGACCATGTTTTAGGCCGCTGTCATCTGGACCGCCATGTAATCGTTCAGAGCGCGGTCGAAGTCGCGCCAGGTGGTCGCC
>JBOGWP010000028.1:0-8757 GCA_050693875.1 Actinomycetota bacterium | reverse complement strand
CGTGCCGGCGCGACGACAACGGTAAGTCGCCACTGGAACTCGCGGGCGCGGACCCGCTCCCGGATGACTGGCTGCGCTACCTGCTCAAGCCCCCGCGCCAGCAACACTCAACCTGACGCTCCGCAATTCTGTCTCCACCTCGCAGTCATCGCGGTTGATAGCAGCCATGATCCGCTGGAGCGTGGCTGGCTTCCTATGTTCATTTCGACCGCGACTGTGGAAGATCGCGCAAGTTGGGCGGGCCGGCTTGAATACTTGTTGGGCAATCGCCCGGCTCAGGCTCGGGCAGAGGCATGGGAACGTTGGTTGCGCGAATACTGGGACCGCAGAATTCGGGGCATCCTCTTCCTTTCATGGGGCAGGAGCTTCGGGAGATGGCCGGCTTGACGCTCAAGCTGGAACCAATCTTCGAGGAGGCAGTCGACAAGTTCATCGCATCGGTCCCTGTTGACGTGGGTCAAGACTTCGTCTCGCAGCTGTCGCAGACGGATCTTCCCGAATCCCACCCAGAGGCGGCGGCGAGATTCCTCGCGAGACTTCTGGAGAGCAGCGCGCAGCCGTTCTGGCATATGCAGGCCGCTCAGGAAGTCCACCGCCGGCTTCAGGCGAAGGGTGCAGACGTTGGTGTGCTCGGTACCATCCAAGGAACACCTTGCCAGGCTCGGCCAGACGTGATTAGGAACGTCGTTCTTGTGACAACGCTGACGTCTCATCGTGTGTGCCGCGGTGCTTGGTCGATCGCTACCCGGAGAGAACCGAACAGGCAACGAACGGCGCCATAGGAAGGCAGGCCGTTCTTGGTGCTGAGATCCTTCTGACTCAGCCACGATCCCTTCTGCGCTCGAAAGGCTCGGATGGCCACAAGGCAACCTCCTCTCAGTCCAGGCACGACTCTGCCGGCCCTTCTGGAGACCCCGAAGCGCAGCGCTCCGATAGGCTGGATCTCGGTGTAGCTCGCTTGTAGGGAGTGCGCCGACCTAGTACTGGATTTGCCGCGACCGTCGCTCCAATGGACGGGGACCGGTTCGAGCGCCAGGGTCGGTCGGTTCGTATTCAGGGAGGTCGAGCCACGTACGGGTTGGATGACGACGCACCCGCTTCGGTACCTGACACTCCCGGCCCGGCACCTCGTATCCTGGGGGCATCCTCGCGAGGAGTCCCGGAGGGTGGCGACACAACTGCCCGAGTCACGATCCGCCCGGATGCTGCTGTGGCGCGATGAGATCCCCGAGCTGCTTGTTTGGCTTCGGGTGCGGGGCCGGATTCCGCGCGCCCGGCCCGATGAGCTCGCGCAGTACCTCTGGAGCGGCGCCGTGAGCCAGGAGGAGCTCGACCGGCTCGTTGAGGAGGGATTGTTGCGGCCAGGCCCGGAAGGCGCCTACGAGCTCACCGACGAGGGCAGGAGTCGGGGGGAGCAGACCCTCGCCGAGGACTTCGCCGACCTGGCCGTGCGGGTCGAGGGGCAGGCAGGGCCGCGCACCCGAGATGAGGAGATCGCCGAGCTGCGCGCGCTCAAGGCGACGATCGAGCGCCGGCTCGCGGAGCTGAGCGACTAAGGCAGCTTCGTGTCGCGTTGGGGCGTGACCCCGTCGTTACGCTGCGCCCGCGGGCTGCGGCCCCGTCCGTGACGGAGTGGAACCAGGCCGCCGGCGCACGAACATCAGCGCCAGGAGGACGAGTCCTGCGACCAGGAGACCGCCGAACACTGCCGCGACGACCGGCAGGACCGGGTTCGTGGCGGACGGCAGGACCGCGAACTGGACGGCGGCGCCGTAGTCGTCCTGCGTCTGGGTCACCTCGTCGGCCAGGCGGGGGTCGGCCCACGCAATCCATGCGTACTCGTTCGTCGATGCGACTCCCGGCGGCTGGCGAAGATCGGAGTTGAAGCTGACCCCGAAGTTGAAGTCGACGGGCCTGTCGGTGATCACCATGTTGCGGGCCCACGTCTTCCCCCCGTCGTTCGAGTAGCTGTAGCGGACGTTGATGCGGAAGTCGCTCTGGTCGCGGTTGTCCTGCCACACGGCGTCGATCCGCCCGTTGGGCGCCACCCCGACCTGAGGATAGAAGCTCGCGAACTGCTGGGCGGGGTCGTCGTCGTTGACGGCCAGGGGATCGGTCCACCTGAGGCCGCCGTCGGTGGAGCGCTGGACGACGATCTGCGCCGGGCCCGAGCTGGGAGAGGTTGCCGCCGTGGCCTGGTACACGGCGACGTAGGTCCCTTTGGGGCCGCCCTTGGGTGTCCATCCCAGTCCGGTCTGACTCCCGGCGCCGCTGAAGACCGGAGGCCCGAGGGTGGAGACCGTCCAGGTCTTGCCCTTGTCGGTGGAACGGGCGATCAACTGTGGCACCGCATACGAGAAGCTGGTGTCGAAGTTGCCGCTGCCGGGAGGATGGTTGCTGACGGAGAACTGGGCCCCCGACACCGCAAAGACGACGCCCTCACGTGCGTACAGCAGGGGAGCTCCGAAGTGGCCCTCCATGAGCAAGGGGTACGACGTCCCATCGACCGTCTGCGTCAGCTTGGAGAAGGTGTTCAGGTCGAGGGGCTCGGCGAACGTCTTTCCTCCGTCGGTCGATACTGCCACCACGACGGGACCCTGGTTGAGCGGGGAGTCCGGGGGCGCGCCCGTGTAGTGCCGGTTGTACCCCACGTAGACGACCTCGGTCGGGCCGGAGCTGTCGACGGCCAGGGATGCGCCGTAGGTCGCCGGCGCAGGATTGGGCTTGCCGCGGTTGTTCTCCACGATGGTCGACGTCCATGAGTCGCCGAGGTCGGTGGACCGGGCGAGCACCTGACTGACGTGTCCGACCCGGAAGCCACCCTCGCCCTCGCCGAACGCCTCCGCCGTGTAGTAGAGGGTGCCGTTGCGGCCCCAGGCGATCGCGGCCGAGGCCAGGCCGGCGCTGTTGTCCATGCAGGACGGGTAGGAGCTCGGATGGGGCACCGCCTTCGAGAAGTGCCAGGTTCGGCCCGCGTCGGCAGACCGTACGAGCTGACACACCCGGGTTCGGAGATCCGCGGTGGCGGCCACGATAATCCTCGGGTCGGTCGGGTGGACCAGCATGGAGGTCGGTCCGGTGAAGGCGCGGACGGGTGACTTCCGGTCCTTGGTCATGCGGACGGGGGCCGTCAGCCGCATGGGACGGACCGCCTGCTTGACGAAGGTCGCCTGCTCGAACGCGGGCTGCTCGGCGGCCGTTGCCGATCCCGCGGTGACGCCGAGCAGTCCGGCGATCGAAACCATGACGAGGAGTGTGCCGACCCCGCTGTGTCTCATCGCATCCCTTTCAGAGGTGGTCGGCGCTCCAGCGCGGGGCGTCTAACCCCGAACCAGGGACATTCCGAGTCATGTGCCATCTGCCTTCGCCGCACCAGTCCCGGAGCTGCCGCGAGCGCTCGTCAATGTCCACACCGCCGCCGCCATCACGCCGGCGGCAGCCACGCCCAGCCCGATCAGGATCAGGGCGGCGACACTCGGCCCAGAGCTCGCCGCCACCCCCGACGGACGTGCCGCCGCGGTGGCCACAGGCGATGGCGCGGTGCCGACGTACACCACCGCGCGGGCAGGGGCGCCCACATTCATGTCGTGGTGGTTCTGGACGGCAACCAGCAGGTGGCGTCCGCTGGCGACCTCCGGCGGGACCGTCAACGGGACGGTGAACGTGCTGTTCATCGTCGAGTCGGGCCCCGGAACCGTGAGGAGGAGGCGCCCGGTCGGCGAGTCGAGGCGAATGTCCACCGGGACGCCCTTCGCGAACGACCTCCCCGTGACCATCAGCGTGCCGCCCGGCTGGACGGCGGGCGACGCGGTGACCAGCGAGGCGACCCCCACGCAGGCCCACGCGAACCCGGCCATCGCGAGGAACGCTACGGAGACGACCGCCGCGATGCCCAAATCTCGACGCGAGCCCTTCATTTCATCACCGCCTCTGCTGGGCGACCCTGGCGCCCAGGGTGAACGGGCGAACATCCCGACCCCGCGACAGCTCAGATCGCACCCTCTGCCCCTGCGCCCGGGCGAAAATCTACCCCCCGAGCCGGTTGGCCCGTAAGTGCGAGATGCATCTACCGGCGATTCGCACAGCCCCCCTCCAACGGGAGGGTCGCGGCCACCGGGGAGTGGGTCCACCCCTGGACTGCCGGCGCGCACTATTGGGTGCAGGGGTTGCCTTGAAGGTCCGCCTTCGCCTCAGCCGCCACGACCTGCGGCACCAGACCGCTCTCGAACCACAGGGCACGCCTGGTGATACTGGTCGCCGTCTTGCTCGTGTGGTTCAGGTGCAGCGTCCCCACGCCTGCGATCCCGATGTGGCTGTGGCCACTCACATCGACCGCAACGCCGTTCATGGTCACCGTGCCAGTCGACCCGGCGCTGGACAGGGCTGGCGTCAGCTCGGTGAACCCCGAGGCGCACCGCACCTTCGCCTCGGCGATCAGGCCCTTGGCCCTGATCGTGATCACCCCCACCGTGAGGGTTACCGACTGGACGGTGGCCTTGGCGGACCCCTTGTCGCCGAGCGCCGGAGTGGTGGCCGCGATGTCATCGGGGGTCTGGTCGGTTCTCACGTCGAGCGTGACGGCCTGCGCCGAAACCAGCCCGGACGTCAGCGTCACGCCGCCGAGGGCCTTGGTGTCGTCCCGGCAGGGTACGTCGGGCGGGTTGGCCACGACCGACTCGGCACCACCGACTCGCAGCCCGGCAGCTCGGCAGGAGAAGCTCCCGTTGCGCTCGTCGTCGATGATCGTCCCGACCCCCAGCCCGTCGTCGATCAGGGCGTTGGTCGGGTTGCTCAGGTTGACGAAGAAGGTCTCGTTTGACTCGTCGACCAGATCTCCGTTGACAAGGACCGTGACCGGCTCGGCCGTGTCGCCCGGAGCAAAGTTCAGCGTGCCGTTGGCGGCCTGGTAGTCGCTGCCGGCGGTGGCGGTCCCGTCGGCGGTAGCGAAGTCGAGCGTCACCGGCCAGTCGGATGCCGCCGAGAGGGTGACCATAAACGTCGCCGCGGCGTCGTGGCGGCGTCGCCCTCGACCACGGTGACGTCGTCGATGGCGAGGCGGGGCTGAACCCCGACGTGGGTCGTCGCTACGTCCTGGCCCCCCGGTCCCCCGAACGTGGTGTCGGTCCAGACGGGGTGTGCCACGCCGCCGAGGGAGTCGATCCCGACGTAATCGCCGAAGAAGCCCCCCATGGTGGAGGAGGCGGGCGTCAATCTGACGCTCGCACTGAAGCCTGTCCCGCCGTCGGTGGAGCTCGCGAAGTAGACGTCGACGAGCGGCGAGGAGTCGGTCCGGTTGGCGTCGTTCTGATCGCTGTACCAGATGATGTCGATCTCGCCGTCGGAGGGGTCAACGGCCATCGTGGGCCAGAACTGGCTGAAGAACTCCCCGGCGGGATTCGCGTCGTCGCTCACTCGGATCGGCGCCGACCAGTTGTTCCCGCCGTCGAACGAGCGGGCGAAGAAGACGTCGGAGTCGTCGATGCCGGAAGGGTCCTCGGCCCACAGCGCGTAGACGGTGTTCGGATCCGTCGGGTGGGTTCCGAGGACGGGATTCCCGTTGCCTCTTCCGGAGTCGGGACGCACCCCCGCCACGATGGGACCGAGTCGAACCGGTCGATCGGTTCCGCCTGTGAGGGCGCCGAAGCTCTGGCCTCCGTCGACGGATTTGTCCATCATGATTCCCGCCGTGCTCTGGGTTGGCCCACACGGAGTCATCTGGCGCCAGGCGACGTAGACCGCGCCGTCGGCTGCGACGGCGATGTTGCCGGCGAATGCGATCGCCGCCGCATCGTTGACCTTCTGGTCGGGCTGGAAGCTCGTCCCACCGGTCGTGGACCGGGCGAAGCGCAGATCGCCGGCACCGCACGGGCTGCTGGTCGCGGCGGCGTAGACGTTGCCGGCGTGAGGGCTCGAGGGGTGTTCGTCCACGGCCAGGTGCCCCTTGTCGTCGTCGGGGGTTCCGGGCGAGCCCATCGCCAGTGCCGGGCCAACCCATGTCTGCCCGCCGTCCGTGGATCGCCATAGATACTGCGTGCGTGGCCCCGGGATGAGTTCCATGCACAGGTAGTAGGCGGTGCCGGAGGCGTCGAACGCCACGACGGGGTCGCCGGCCGCGGTGAAGAGCGGAGCGCCACCCGGAGTCTGGCCGGGTGCGTTGGGCAGGACCTGATGCGTCCACGTGTTCCCCCGGTCGCTCGAGGCGTAGGCGGCGCATTGGCCGGTCCCGGTCTCGAACGTGATCGACCCCGCCACGAGGTTGCGTGGGTCGGTGGGGTTGATGGCGACCGTGGTCTCGTTCTGGCTGCTGGTCGTGACCTGGTTGACGCGGACAATCGAGCCGCCGAAGGGGGCGGCCGCCGGGGCCGGCGCCGGGATACTCACCACCGCCGCGGAGAGGGCGGCCAGAAGCGCAACTACCGCTGGCAGCCGCCGCTGCCGGCGCCTTTCGAACCTGTCCGGGCGAAGCGTCCGCGTAACTGCCCTGCAGGTCACTCTCTCGTCCCGTCCCCTCCTCGGCGAGGACAGTCCCTCCGACCATAGCAGCCCCCTTCAGTCCCCTAACAGCACCTTTCCGGTTCTCCTTGCAGCGGACGGACGGATCGGCCTCACACCCCTCCCGTGCCCGCAGCAGCAATGACATGCGGTGCGACTGCGAAAAGGGTCCGTGGCGCCTTGGTACCCTTTGGGACGTGAGCCCGGGGCCAGCACGTTCCCCGACGACGCCGAGTCCAGGCCCGAAGGCGGCACGTTCCCCGATCGCCGGCAGGTTGGTTCGGCGAGCGTACGCGCTGCTCGGCCAGAAGTTCGTGCGCTACTCGATGGTCTCTGCGGTCGTCGTGGTCTTCGGGCAGTCCCTCCTCGTCTTCTTCCACGCCGTGCTCGACTGGCCGGGCCCGGCCGCCAACGTCACCGCCGTTTGCATCTCGGCGGTTCCGTCATACCTGCTCAACCGCTATTGGGTGTGGAACAAGAGGGATCCCAACCGCTTCTGGAGCGAGATCGTTCCGTTCTGGTCGATGGCGCTGCTGGGCCTCGGCTTTTCCACTGCGCTGGTGGCCTACGCCGAACGGCGCTGGGGGACGACGGTGGCGGTGAGCGCCGCCAACTTGACGGGGTTCGGCACCGTTTGGGTTGTGAAGTTCTTCGTCCTGAACCATGTCCTGTTCAAGGGGCGATCCCGGTAGGGCGGATCCTGCCGGCCGAAAGTGCGGCCGCCCCTTTCGGTACCCCGACCTCGGGCCGGACAACGTCAAGCGAGATTCCAGGGGCTCGTCCCTACGTCGCCCGCACGCTCGCCCCGACGAGCGCGGCGTGGATGTCGCTGAGGAAGATCAGCCCGACGAGCCGATCCTCCTCGATCACGGGGAGCCGCTGAATCCGGCGCGAACGCATGATCCCGGCGGCGTAGAGGGCCGGCATGTCCGGGATGCACGTCACGAGCCGGGTGGTCATCACCTCGTCGACCCGGCGACCGGCCAGCTGCCGGTAGCCCTCGACCATGTCGGTCTGCATTGCTCCGAAGCCCATCGAGTGCACATCTTGGGACAGGTTGCGGAGGAGGCGATCGAAGATGTCGCGCTCGGCGATCATGCCGACGAGGCGCCCGTCATCTGCCACCGGCAGGACATGCTGGGCCGTGAAGATCATCAGCCGGGCGGCCTCGACGATGGTGCTCCCCGGCTCGACCCGCTCGAACCAACGGCGCATGAGATCTCCCACCCGGAAGGCGTCGCTCATGGCATCCTCCTCGCCGGTTTGCCGCTGCGAGGTCAATCATCTCGCAGTCGGGGTCCTGCGTCACGCCCAAGCCGGAGCGGCAGGATCAGATCCTGTCTTGACCCCCCAGGAGAAGAGGTGTATATACACGTATCATGCCGGTTCCCGACGAGCTGTGCGCCAGGGCAATGCGGGAGTGCGCCTGCGAGGGGGTGCGCAAGGCCTCGAGGGGGGTCACCCAGCTCTACGACCACGCCCTCTCCCCCACCGGCATCCGAGCGACCCAGCTCCCCATCCTCGTCGCGATGAGGATGGCCGGCCCCCTGCCCCTCAAGGAGCTCGCAGGCCGGCTGGGACTCGACCGAACTACCCTTACCCGCAACCTCAAGGGTCTCGAGTCGGCGGGGCTCGTGCGCCACGCCGGGGGCGAGGATCGGCGGGTGCGGCTGGCTGCGGTCACCCGGGCGGGCGAGGAGGCCCTGGAGAACGCCCTCCACGTCTGGGCGGAGGTGCAATCCCGGGTGGTACGGAAGTTTGGGGTGCGCCGATTGCGGGCCCTTCAGCGAGAGCTCGCCGCCTTGGGGGAGGTGGTGCGGGCAGGCCGAGGCCAAACCACAGGAAGGTCGCGCGCAACTAGCCCAGCTCGAGGTGCCGAAGTTGGTGCGAATGTGTCAAGTTTTGGGACGAGACCGACCGGGGCCGCACCTCAAGCTGGGCCCGGCAGGCGCCGAACGGAGTGAGGCCCTGCCGGCATTGAACGACCCCGGCGAAGCCTCGGCTCGCCGAGCGAGGCCCGGCAGGCAGAGCGAAGCGAGGGCCTGCCGGCATAGAGGACTGTCGGCGAAGCCGGCCCCATGCCTTTCTGGCCCGTACCGGGGAGCGAAGCGACCCGCTAGGTGTATCTACACGTGTGCTGGTTTCGAGGGAGGAGGTTCGGATGGAGACGGCGCTGGGGGTGCTCGTGACGGCGGTGGTCGTCGGAATCGCAGGCCTCGTGGTGCTCGCCATCTGGCGAGCGAGGGTGGCGGACGCCCGGTTGGG
>JBOGWP010000027.1:0-4192 GCA_050693875.1 Actinomycetota bacterium | reverse complement strand
TCTTCGGCCCCACCGACGATTGCCGCTCGCCACACGCGAGTCAGCGGCGAACGTCGAACCGTGACCGCCATCTTCGCCGACGTGGTCGATTCCACCTCCCTGATGGAGACGGTCGATCCGGAGGACTGGACCGCCATCATGAACGGCGCGTTCGAGCTCATGTCCGGGGCGGTCCACCGCTTGGAGGGCACCATCGCCCAATTTCTCAGGGCGACGCGATGGTCGCCTTCTTCGGTGCCCCGATCGCCCACGAGGATGACGCCGAACGCGCCGTGCGCGCGGCAGTGGAAATGGTGTCCGGGATCCAGCCCTATCGAGAGGCGTTGCAGGACACCCAGGGCATCGACTTTCAGATCCGGGCGGGCATCAACACCGGGCCGGCGCTCGTCGGCACGGTGGGAACCGAGCTCCGGCACGAGTACACCGCCCTGGGAGATGCGATGAACGTCGCCGCCCGGATGGAAGCTGCGGCTCGTCCGAGCACCGTTCTCATCACCCACGACACCTACCGGCTCGTCTCCGCAACCTTCGACGTCCAGGACCTGGGGACCATCCCGGTGAAGGGAAAGGCGGAGCCGATCCGCGCCTACGAGGTCATCGGCCTGCGGGACGAGCCCGGACCAAAGCGAGGGATCGCCGGGCTCAAGAGCCCGATGGTGGGGCGCGATCGGGACCTGGAGACGTTGAAGGACCTGCTCGGGACCGGTCGCACGGGTCGCGCAGGGATTGTCTGCATCCTGGGCGAACCGGGCCTCGGCAAGACACGGTTGCTGGCCGAGCTCGAGTCGTGGGCGCTTTCCTCCGACCCCGCCCTCCACTGGGTCGAGGGCCACGGGATCTCCTACGGCCGGAGCTTTCCCTACTCCCTGGTGCTGGATCTGATCCGCTCGTGCCTCGGGGTCACGGCGTCATCCTCCAAGGCCGAGACCGGGGATGCGCTTCGGAGCGTCCTGGTTCCGCTCTCCGAGGAGGATCGATCGAACGCGTACGCCGCCCTCGGACATCTGCTCTCGCTCACCATTCCCCTGGGCGATTCCGCGTTCTTCGAAACCATGGACCCGGAACAGCTCCAGAAACGCTACCTCGGCGCCCTCAAGCTCCTGGTCAACGTGCTGTCGTCGCAAGGCCAGGTGGTCATGGTCCTCGAGGACCTTCACTGGTCGGATGCCGCCTCGGCCCAGATGCTCACCTGGCTCCTCGCCCTGAGCACTCCCCTCCCGATCGTCGTGTGTCTGACCTCGCGACACGAGCCAGAAACCCCCGGTTGGCAGCTTGTCGAATCGGCCCGGCAGATCGCCAAGGAGGCGCTGATCGAGATCCGGCTCGACGCCCTGAACACCGAGGATTCCCAGCGGCTGGTGGCTTCTCTTCTGGAGATCGAATCCCTTCCGGAGAAGCTTCGCCAGGAGCTGCTCGCCCGGGCCGAAGGGAACCCTTTCTTCATCGAGGAGTTGATCAAGGTCTTGATCGAGCGGGGAGCCATCTCTCGGCAAGGGCCCAGGTGGGTGGCGACGGAGGCAGCCCTGACCGTTGAAATCCCCGAGACGATCCGCGGCTTGCTTTTGGCCAGAATCGACCGGCTGAGCGAGCCGGCGCGCTACAGCCTGAAGATCGCATCGGTCGTCGGACGGCGGTTTGCCGCCCGAGTGCTGGCCAACGTGACCGCGCGACCCCGGGAGGGCGACCGTACGTGGATCGATGAGCTCGAGGCGTCGGGTCTCGTCCGGGTGGCAGCGGTGGAACCCGAGCTCGAGTACCTCTTCCGCCACTCGTTGGTTCAAGAGACCGCGTATGACTCACTGCTGAAGACGGAGCGAAGAAACCTCCACCGGTCGGTGGGAGAGGCAATCGAGCAGCTCTACCCCGAGCGGATCGCGGAACTTGCCCCGGAGCTCGCGCTGCATTTCGAGGAGGCAGGCGATGACCGGGCGCTGGGCTATCTGACCTCCGCCGCCGAGTCGGCACGGAGCCGTTTCGCTTTGCACGAGGCGCGTTCGTTCTACGATCGTGCGCTTCGGATTGTTCCCGATGGAGCAGACGGCTCGACGCGTCGCATGCGCGCCGAAGTCGCAGTTGCTCGCGTCGAGGTGGGATGGACCTTCAACGACCCCGAAGGCGAGATCTCGGCATTGGAGGAGATCCTTCAGCCGGCGGAGTCGGTCGGAGACGACGCGCTCCTGGTGCGGCTCTTCTCCCTGAGCGCGATGCTTCGCCAGTTCCACGGAGAGCAGTACGGGGTGAGCACACCCCTCACCCAGGCGATCGATCGCGCCAACGAGCTGAGCGAGCGCCTCGACGACCCCGCCCTTCGAGCAGGCCCGCTGAGCCAGATGGGATGGGCGCTGACCCTCGGGGGGCAGCTTCGAAGAGGAGCCGAGATGCTCGAGGAGGCCCTCCCGCTTCTGGAGCGGCAGGGAAGGCTGATCGATGTCGGCATCACGCTCGACGGGCTGGCCTTCGAGTACAACCTCTTGGGCGAGATCGAACGTTCGGACGACCGGCTGGCGCGCGCCTACGAGCTCGCCGAGAAGGGCGATCCCATCGCCAGGCTCGACTTCCTGTCCAACAAGGCCGGGGTGATGTTTTTCCGGAACGACCTGGATGCCGCCCTGGAGGCGGCGCGGACCTGTGCCGCCAAATCGGCCGAGATGGGGGTGATCTCCTGCTCGATCGGGAGCTATCTGATCATCGGCATGGTCCACATGATGCAAGGCCAGCCGGATCTCGCCCTTTCGAATCTGGAGAGGGGCGCCGAGCTCTCGACGGTATCGCTCAAGTTCTGGCTTCCGCTGATCGGTGCCGCCCGCGCCACCGTCGAAGCGACGCTCGGGATGGCCGAGCGTGCCCGGTCCGGCTGGCAGGACGGCATCGAACGAGCCAGGGCGATAGGCGACCTGTTCGTCGAGGGCCTCGTGCTCTGGTTTCGAGCCTTGGCCAGCGCCAAGCTGCCCAGCCCGGGGTGGGAGTGGATCCTGCCCGACATGGAGCACGCGATACAGCTGTTCGAGAAGCTGGAGATGCGCCTGCTGGTCGCGCGGGTTCGCAAGGACTTCGGAACCGCTCTCGCGGCGGCAGGACGGCGGGAGGAGGCAAAGGACGCATGGGTCGGGGCGCTGGAACTCTACGAAACGATGGGGCTACCCGGCGAATCGAGCGTAGTCCGCCGATTGCTCGCCTCTGCGGGCTGACGAATGTGGTCGCTGACCCGCAGAACCCCCGGGGGTTCCTGCCTTAGGGCAGCTGGGGAGGCGGCGGCAGGGACCCGGCCAGGACCTAAACCACGTAGCCGAGCTGGATCGGCCCCCCGTCCACTGCGACGAGCAGGTCTGCGGGGCCGATCTGAAGACCGTGGGCGGTGTTGACGGCGACGATCCCGCCCCGGCGCCACCGGCTGGAGCGCCGGGGCAGGCTCGATGGGGTCCCCGCCGGGCCGGCGTAACACCGCCTCGCGTTGGGGTCCCTCCACCGAGTAGCCACCCTCGTGCACCGGGCGATGGTGGAAGGAGCACAGGCTGACCAGGTTGGCGAGCGAGGTCTCCCCGCCCCTCGCCCGGTGGGTGAGGTGATGGCCGTGGAGGAAGCGGCGATGTCCGCAGCTGGGGAACCGGCATCGCCCCCGGTCGCGCCAACGAAGGGCCCGGCGGATCGAGGGCGGGATTTCCCCGCTCCGCCGCCCCACCGACAGGGGGGGTACCGTCCGGCCCTCGACCACCGAGAGCACCGAGGCGTCGCAGCCGATCCGCCGGCGGTCTCGGGAGCGATCCCTGCCCCTCGACCTCGCAGCGCCCCCGGGCCACATCGCCCACCAGGCTGGCCGGGTCGACGTGGATGGTCACCCGAGCGGAGTCGTCCTCGGACGACGAGGGCTCCCGGCCGGCCGTGGCGGCTCGCGGGCCATCTCGACCAGGGCGTCGGCTCTCGAGGCGCCCCAGAAGTCGTCGGCATCGCCCGGGGGGTGGTCGGGGGGTGTGGGGATCGAGGCGGGCAGCGAGGCGTTGCCGGCGGTGGGCCCGAAATCCAATTTGATCTCCTCGAGGGCGGCGGCGACCGCGGCGCCGTCCTCGGGGGAGAGCCGTCCGTGGATGACGAAGAACCCCTCTCGGTCGAAGGAGAACGACAGGTGGCGGCGCTCGTGGCGCCGGGCCGCCTCGGCCATTCAGCACCCGCCGGAACCCCCCCACCACCCTGGCCA
>JBOGWP010000026.1:0-21745 GCA_050693875.1 Actinomycetota bacterium | reverse complement strand
GTCGAGGGCATCGTGTTCCGGTATCGGACCGGGGTGGCGTGGCGTGATCTTCCGGGGCGGTTCGGGCCGTGGCAGACGGTGTGGAAGCGGCATCATCGCTTCGCGACCGATGGCACGTGGGACAAGCTGTTGCGCGTGATTCAGGCTGAGGCCGACGCGGCCGGTCGGGTGGATTGGAACGTGTCCGTCGACTCCTCGATCGTGCGGGCGCACCAGCATTCGGCTACGGCCAAGCGCAGTGCCCGGGAGGATCGCACCGTGCTCGTCGAGCACACAGGGGCGTGTCGAATGACAAGAATCCGCGCTGCTGCCGGGACGAACGAGGCGATCACGCCCTCGGCCGCTCGCGCGGCGGGCTGAGCACGAAGATCCACGCCGCGGTCGACGGACGGGGCTGCCCGCTGGCCATCCTGCTCACCCCCGGCCAGGCCGGTGACGCGCCGATGATGTTGCCGCTGCTCGCGCACTTGCGTGTCCAGCGCACGATCGGCCGGCCACGGACCCGGCCCGACCGGGTGCTGGCCGACAAGGCCTACTCCTCGCGCGCGATCCGCGCTCACCTCAGGACCCGCGGCATCGGCACGTGATCCCAGAGCCCGACGACCAGAAGGACCACCGCAAGCGCATCGGCTCATTCGGCGGCCGGCCGGTGACGTCCGACCGCACCGCCTACCGCGGACGCAACGTCATCGAACGCGCCTTCAACGGCTTCAAACACTGGCGCGGGCTGGCCACCAGACGCGACAAGCACGCCATCGTCTACCGCGGCGGCCTCTTCCTCGCAACTCTGGCTCACCGACTTAGGAGACACGTCATAGGCCTTCTCCGCCCTTGGGAGCGACCACGTCCCGCACCACCTCCCGCGCCACACCGACGGCCGCGGCGCTGAGGCCCGTCCAAGCCGCCTTCCTGCGCATGGACTCGCGGGGGCTCACTTCCGGCAGGTACTTGCGGAATCCCTTCGTCCAGAGCGTCTCGGTCGCCTACCGCGTTGTCGGTAGGCGATTCCCTCAAGGGTTCCCGCTTCCGGGTGCGGCGAACCGGGCGGATCCCCCCACTGGGGGACGGCACGTCGGGCCTCCCGCCCGTGTTCCCAAGACGGAGCCTCGCCGATGTTGTGTCCATGGACACTCCGAACCGAACCAAGCGCCGGCTTGCCGCCCTGGCAGCCGGAGCCGTGATGGTCGCCGGGCTTCCCGGCACCGCGTCGGCACACGACACCAAGACGAGTACGGGCACCAGGGATTCGGGGGACAAGCTCGCCCGGGTCGAGGCCAAATGCGGCCGGGAGCTCGCCAAGCTCGACGCCCGCATGGCCACGAAAATGTCGCTGCTGGAGGCACGGGGAGCTGAAAAACATGCCCGGTTCCCCGACCGCGGCGAGATGATCCGGGTGATGCTCGCCCGCAAGAAGGCCGAGCTCCAGGCCATGTACGCGAAGAAGAAGACCGACCTGAAGGCTCGGTGCGACTTCTTCCGATCCAAACTGGCCGCCGGGGGCAGCTGAACCGTTCGGCGGGGTCCGGAACGTCTCCGCTCCGGCCCCCGCTGGGAGGATCCGAAAAGATTCGCGAGCCACCCGCCTGGCGTCCGCCGGTCACGCAGATACGCTTAGACCTCATGTCGAAGGGCCCGGGGCTGGTGGTGCGAAAGCTCGTCTTCCCGCTGGCGCGTCTGTCGAACGTGCTCGGCCGGACCGACCGCGCCGCCGGGATCTACCCGGACGTCGACTTCGGCCCCCTGGGCCAAGGCCGGGCGATCTCCCGCCGCCACGCCGAAGTCACCTACCGCTCCGGGAACCTCTTCATCCGTGATCTCGGGAGCCGGCTCGGAACCTACGTGAACGGAGAGCCCCTCGACGGCGACGCCGAATGCGCGCTCGTCGAGGGCGATCTCGTGACGATCGGCGAGGCCACCCTCACCTTCACCGAGGATGCCGACTGGCCGGACGGGGTCGTGGCGGAGTGGTGGGCCGCGGAGGAGATCGAGGCCGACTCGGACGCCACGCTCCTTCCGGGGATGCTGCCCCTGATCAGCCAGCTCCCGGCGGGGCTGCGCAAGGGCGAGCTGGTGCTCTACTACCAGCCGCAGGTGGTGCTCCAGACCGGCGCGGTCGAGTCGGTGGAGGCGCTCATCCGCTGGAAGCATCCCTACCGGGGATTGGTCGAACCCGACGAATTCATCCCGTCGGCCGAGGAGACCGGATTCATCCGCAGCGTCACCACGTTCGCCCTCCGGGAGGCCGCCGAGGCTGCGCGCACGCTCCGGGAGGAGGGGGCCGAGATCAGCGTCGGTCTCAACGTCTCGGTCCGCGACCTCGAGGACCCCGTCTTCGGGGAGCGGGCGGTGCTGGCGGCGAAGGCGGCGGGGATTACCCCGGACAGGCTCACCCTCGAGGTGACCGAGAGTGGGGTGATGTCCGAACCCGAGGCGACCGCAGAGACGCTCGGAAGCCTGAAAGAGCTCGGCTTCGGGATCTGCATCGACGACTTCGGGACCGGGCAGTCCTCGCTCAGCTACCTCCGCCGGCTGCCTGCCGATGAGGTCAAGCTCGACCGGTCGTTCTCGATGAACATGACCCGAGAGGACGAGACGATCGTGGGCTCGGCGGTGAGGATGGCGCACGATCTCGGGATGACCGTGTGCGCCGAAGGAGTCGAGACGAAGGCCGTCGCCGACCGACTCCGGAAGCTCGGCTGCGACCGAGGGCAGGGGTTCTACTTCGGTCGGCCGGGCCCCTGGGAGACGATTCGAAACTGGGTGGCGCCCACCGGCTGAGGCGGGAAATCGGGCTCACCCCTCCCGGCGAGCCGACCGGCAGCGCTCGATCAACGCATTCGTCGACGAGTCGTGGGCGAGATCGGGCGCCGCCTCCGACTCGAGCTCCGGCACGATGCGATTCGCAAGCACCTTGCCCAGCTCGACCCCCCACTGGTCGAAGGAGTTCACGTCCCATATCGCCCCCTGCGTGAACACCTTGTGCTCGTAGAGAGCGATCAGCTGGCCCAACACCGCGGGGGTCAGGGCCGGGGCCAGGATGGTGTTGGTCGGGCGGTTCCCCTCGAAGCTGCGGTGCGGCGCGAGCCCAGCCGACACGCCCTGCGCCTCGACTTCGGACTGCTCCTTGCCGAACGCGAGCGCCTCGGCCTGGGCGATGAAGTTGGCCATCAATAGATCGTGGTGGGGTCCGACGTCGTGGCTCGGATGCTCGAACCCGATGAAGTCGCAGGGGATCAGCCTCGTGCCCTGGTGGATCAGCTGGTAGTAGGCGTGCTGGCCATTCGTGCCCGGAGTGCCCCATACGATCGGGCCGGTGTCGATCTGCACTCGCCTGCCCCTGCGGTCCACCGACTTGCCGTTGCTCTCCATGTCGAGCTGCTGGAGATATGCGGGGAGCTTCGACAGGTACTGGCTGTAGGGAAGGATCGCCTGGGTCTCGGCGCCGAAGAAGTCGATGTACCAGATCCCGATCAGCCCGAGCAGCACCGGCATGTTGCGATCGAGGGGGGCGGTGCGGAAGTGGCGATCCATCGCATAGAAGCCCGCGAGCATGTCGCCGAAGCGCTTGGGGCCAATCGCGACCATCAGTGACAGGCCGATCGCTGAGTCGATGGAGTACCTGCCGCCGACCCAGTCCCAGAGCTCGAACATGTTCTCGACGTCGATGCCGAACTCGCGGACCCGTTCCGCGTTCGTCGACACCGCCACGAAGTGGTTCCGCACGGCCTCTTTGTCGCCGAAGGCATCGAGCACCCAGTCGCGGGCCGTCGCCGCGTTGGTCAGGGTCTCGACGGTCGTGAAGGTCTTCGAGCTCACCACGAAGAGCGTCTCGGCGGGGTCGAGATCGTGGGTCGCCTCCCAGATGTCGGTGACGTCGACGTTCGAGACGAACCGGAAGGTGCGCGAGCGGTCGGCCTGGTCGCGCAGGGCCTCGTAGGCCATCGCCGGGCCCAGGTCGGAGCCCCCGATGCCGATGTTGACCACGTTGCGGATCGGCTTGCCGGTGAAGCCCCGCCACTCGCCCGCGCGCACCCGGTCGGCGAAGCTGCGCATCCTGTCGAGCACGGCATGCACCTCGGGGATGACGTCGGCGCCGTCGACGACGATCGACTCCGTGGCCGGTGCCCGGAGCGCCACATGGAGCACGGGCCGGGCCTCGGTGACGTTGACCCGTCTCCCCGTGAACATGTCCTCGATCTGGCCCTTCAGCTCGACGCGCTCGGCCAGGGCGAGCAGCAGCGACAGCGTCTCGGCGGTGAGCCGGTTCTTCGAGTAGTCGAGGTAGAGGTCGCCCGCCTCCACGTTCATCACCCGCCCACGGTCGGGCTCGGCGGCGAACAGCGTGCGGAGATGGGTCTCGCCCATCGCCCCGGCGTGATCGGCGAGGCGGGCCCACTCCTCGGTCTCGTTGATCCGGCTCAGCCCGCCCATCATGGCGCTGCTCCTCTCCGCGACGGCATGCTAACTCCCCTCGATTCTGGGGCCGGGCGGACGGAGGTCCCGGGCCCGGCTCAGGCCCGGCGCCGGATCGCCTCGACCTCGCTGGCTCGGGCCCGCCGCTCGAGCCCCTTGATCTCGAGCTGGCGCGCGCGCTCCCGGCTGCATCCAAGGCCCTGACCGATCTCCCCGAGGGTGAGCGGCTCGCCGAGATCCAGCCCGAAGCGCAGGCGGATGACGCGCTGCTCCCGCTCCGGCAGTCTGGCCACCGCCCTCCGCACGTTCTCGTGGTCGAGCCCGAGATGCGCCTGCTCCTCGAAGTCGAACGGGTCGCGCGCCCGCAGGTCGCCTACGGTGGTGTCGGACTCCGTCCCGAGCAGCTGGTCCAAGCTGGCGACGGTTTGCGCCGAGGCCCGAAGCTCCGCGAGCTGCCCGACCGAAAGCACTGCCGCGGCTGCCACCTCTTCGTCGTTTGGAGCCCGTCCGAGCAGCGGCCCGAGGTCCGACTCGGCCCGCCACGCCCTCCACTCGCGCCCTGCCTGGCGGACGGGGATGCGGATCGCGTCCCTGGGTCTGGACTGCGCGGACGATGGACTGGCTGATCCACCAGGTGGCGTAGGTCGAGAAGCGAAACCCCTTGCGCGGGTCGAACTTCTCGACGGCTCGGATGAGCCCGAGGACACTCTCTTGGGTCAGGTCGAGCAGGGGCAGCCGGCGGCGGTACCGCTTGGCGATCGAGACCACGAGGCGAAGGTACGAGGTCACCATGCGGTCCTTCGCCTCGCGCTCGCCCTGCTCCACCCGCGTGGCGAGCTCGATCTCCTCCTCCGGGCTCAGCAGGGGATAGCGCGTGATCTCGCCGAGGAACAGGCCGATGGCGTCGGAGGTCGAGGCGGCGAGCCTGCGATGGTCGCCCTTGCCGGCGTCCGTCCCCCACCCGCAGTCGTCGTCGACGCTGATCCCCTTCGCCTCGATCTCGCCCAGCACCGCGTCGGCCTTATCGTCGCTGAGGTCGAGCCGTGCGATGGCGCCTCCGAGCTCGGAACGATCGCCGAACCCGCGCTCCGAGCCACGCCCGACCAGTTCGGCGACCAACGTCTGAACTCGTTTGTTCATCGCAGCGGCCGCAGATCCTCCCTCGTGAGCCTGAAGGACTGTTTCGCCCGTTCTCCTTCTCCTGGAGATACCCACTCTGGGCCTCCCGGCCACATTCCAGGCGTAGCATGGGCGAGCCGGAACAGGAGGGAAGCCAGGCCGAAGGAGGACCGATGCCAAATCCCGCAACCCCTCTGCGGCGGTCCAAGAACCAGCGGATGATCGCCGGCGTCTGCGGCGGCATCGCCGCATGGCTGGGGTGGGACGTGACGCTGGTCCGGGCCCTCTACGTTCTGATCTCGATCTTCTCGGCGGCGTTTCCAGGCGTGATCGGCTACGTCGTCCTGTGGATCGTGATACCCGAGGAGCCCTAGGACCCTAGAGCGAGTCGCTTCGCTCCCCGGTACAGGCCAGAAAGGCATGGGGCGGCCTCCGGCCGCGGTCCTCAATGTCGGCCCGCCTCGCTTCGCTCGGCGAGCCGAGCCTCCGGCGGCCGTCGTTCAATGCCGGCAGGGCCTCGCCTCGCTCGGCGAGCCGAGCCTCCGGCCGCGGTCCTCAATGTCGGTCCGCCTCGCTTCGCTCGGCGCCTGCCGGGCCCAGCTTGAGGTGCGCCCGCTCGGTCTCGTCCCCAAACTCAACTCATTTCGCAAACGTCGGTACCTCAAGCTGGGCTGCGGCGCTATCTCAGCCGGCGTACGACCCGGCCCCGGCGTGCTCGTGCGGGGCCGCTCCGCTCAGGGCGGCGCGTGCCCACGCCGCCTCGAGGTCGGCGGTCGCTGCCCCGGCCGGCTCGACCGTTGGGTGGTAGGAGTCGAGCACGGGCTTGCGGATGGCGCCGTGACGGTGGGCGATGTGTGGCGGCAGGTCGAGCGTGCTCGCCCAAGCGACGCTTCCGCGCACGACTCGGGAGGTGTCTCCCCACAGGGCCACCTGCACCCGGCTCTTCGGCGGAAGCCTGACGGGCATCAGAAGCAGCGCACCGCCGTCACTCCAGTCCTCGACCAGGCCCCAGACCGGCTCCTTCTCTCCCAGCAGGAGGGCGGGAATGCTGACGGGGACCCGGCGCTGGCGACGCTTGTTCCGGTTGATCTCGAGCAGGCCCAGGCGGTCGGCCGGGCGATCCAGGTCTCGGATGAGCTTGCGCTGGCCGAAGGTGATCCCGAAGAGGGCGGCGGCTCCTGCCTCGGCACCCTCGACGCAGGTCCACTCCAGACCGACCCGCGTGGCGTCCTGCCCCTGCCGCACCCACTGGACCCGGCCGGTGCGCTGCACGGGCGAATCAGGCCAGAGCAGCTCGACCTCGACCTCGCCGGCGTCAGCGGGCCAATCCCGGACCAGGAGCCCGCCGCCGCCCTCGTGGAGGTCGGCAAGCACGCCCACCCCACTCCGACCGGCGGTGCTCCAGCGGGCGGGGAGTCCGAGGTTGCTCCGGTGGACCCGGCGGACGTCGGAGCTGCGCAGGGCCAGCCTGGTCGCCCAGACCGAGACGAGCGCGTGCCATGCCGCCCAGCCGGCGTTGACCCAGAACCCGAGGTCGGCTTGCCCGCTGGAGAGCGCGCGGAACGAGCCCACCGCCAGGCCGGTCAGCGACAGGGCGAGGATCGTGAGGTACGGCGCCGCCGCGACGATCGGGACCCGCTCCTGGCCTTCCTTCATCGTCACCTTGAACGACAGCGACTTGCGGGCGAACAGGCCGAGCGTGGTCTTGAGGTAGGTGTAGTAGCGGGTCATCTTGTAGCCCTCGTTCAGCAGGCTCATCCCGTACCCGCGGCTCGAGAGCTTGAAGGCGGCGAAGAGCGTGAGGTAGTAGGCGGCGAAGCGGGAGAGGAACGGCAAGGCCTCGGCGTGGATCGGGAGGATGCCGGTTACCAGGAAGATCGGCGGGGCGAGGAAGTAGGCCAGCTTCTCGAACCCCTCGAAGTAGTGGAGGTTGCTCGAGAGGTAGCTGAGCCGCTGCGGGAGGGACAGGCCCCGCACCAAGAGCGGGTTCTCCCGCCGGAGCACCTGCATCGCTCCCTGGCCCCAGCGCAGCCGCTGGACGTGGTAGGGAAGCGGTGACTGGGGCGAGATTCCGTAGGCCAGCACCTCACGCTGATAGACCGACCTCCAGCCACGGGCGTGGAGACGGATCGAGGTGTGGAGGTCCTCGGTCACGGTCTCCGTGGCGATCCCCCCGACCTCCTCGAGGGCGCTGCGCCGGATCACGGCGCAGGAGCCGCAGAAGAACGCCGCGTTCCAGCGGTCCTTCCCCGGCTGGATGAGCCGGAAGAATAGCGCCTGCTCGTGCCACAACGTCCGGGACCGCTTGTCGGTGCGGTGCTGGTAGGAGTCGATGTTGTAGAACTCGTGCGGCGTCTGGACGAACGCCACCTTGGGGTCGTCGAAGTAGCCGAGGGTCCGGTCGAGGAACTCCGGCATCGCCACGTGGTCGGCGTCGAAGATGGCCACGAAGTCACCGCTCGAGTGCTGCAGGGCGTGATTCAGGTTTCCGGCCTTGGCGTGTGCGTTGTCTGGCCGGGTGAGGTAGTGCGCTCCGACCTCCTCGGCCAGCCGCTCCATCTCCGGGCGGCGGCCGTCGTCGAGCAGGTAGGTCTCGTGCGGGTAGGCAACCGAGACCGCTCCCATGAGGGTCCGGCGGACGATCCAGAGCGGCTCGTTGTAGGTGGGGACGAAGATGTCGACGGTCTGGCCGGGTCGCGGGGCCGGGGGGGCCTCCCGGCGCCAGGGGTTCCAGACGCTGAAGAAGAACAGGATTGCAGCGACGAAGCCAAAGGCCTCCGCCCCCCACAGCGGGAGGGAGAACCACAGGGCGTGAGTGTTGAGGGAAGCGGTCAGGCGCCATACGAGGTAGACGGCGCCGGTCAGCACGGCCAGCACACAGGCGATGTGGACAAGCAGCTCGCGGGCGGAGGAGCGGCGGGGGGCGTGAGTGGGGGCCGGCATACGGGTTCCTCTCCTCGAATGGGGGTCGAACACCCCGAAATCTCGGCGTTTGGGGCAGACCGGCCGATAGCCCCTTCTCGTCAATTCGCGGCGGCCGGTATGGGGGAGCCCGAGCGGGCCAGCGGGCTAGCCCGAAGAGACCAGTGCCGGGAGGCCGGGGCCCGCGCTCGGCGATGGAGGGGCCGATATTTCGGTGCCGGAACGACGAAGCGTGGCCGGATGTCGCAGCGTCCGCGCACCAGGGGGGGTAGGTTTGGGCGACCGGCCCTGAAGGGGGGCCGCGAGGGACCGAAGGAGGCTGGGTGAACAGGCGTATGGGATTCATCGCGATCGTGCTCCTCCTGGCCGCATGCGGCGGGGGCGCGACCACGGGCGGAGGCAAGAAGGAGGAGAAGGAGCCATCCCCAACCGAGTCGACGCTCGCGAGCGGCGAGAAGGCGGCGTTCAAGGGCGTCAAGGACGCAACCGGCAAGGCGGAGCTCGAGGTCGAGCTCGACGACTTCTACTTCGAGCCGACGATCATCACCGGCTCCGCGGGGCAGAAGCTCACGATCAAGGCGCACAACGAGGGATCGGCCATCCACAGCCTCACGATCGGCGGGCAGGACGTCGTCGATCTTCCGGCCGGCCAGGAGGGCTCAGGAACCGTCACCTTCCCCGCCTCAGGCGCGGTCACCTTCGTCTGCAAGTACCACACCGCGCAGAACATGCGCGGCGAGCTGGCGGTGAGGTAGCCCGCGAGTTACCCGTACCGCTTCGCGTCGAGACCGTGCCGGAAGCTGACGCTGATGCGGGGGCCGGCCGTGGATACCTTGGGGACGGCGTGCTGCCACCGGCGCTGGCAGGCGCCGCCGCTGACGAGCAGGTCGCCGCGGCCGAGCAGCAGCTTGCGTGAGGCGCCACCCTCGTTGGGGCGGAGCAGGAACGGGCGGGGGTGGCCGAGCGAGATGATCGCCACGATCGGCTCGGCGATCACCCTGTCGATCTTGTCGCCGTGCCAGGCGACGCTGTCGCGCCCGTCCCGGTAGAGGTTGAGCCCGGCGGAGTCGAGCTCCACGCCGTAGCGGCGCGAGAGCGCGGCGCGCATCTCCCCGAGGATCGGGGGCTCGAGCGGCTCCCCGGACGCCGCCCGCCACAGCGCCGTCAGCCGCGGCTCCTGCACCACCTTGTCGTACATGTGGCGGGAGCGCTGCTGCCAGGGGAGCTTGGCGACCAGGTCGGCGAAGAGCTCGTCCGAGCCGGCGAGCCAGCCCGGTGCGAGGTCGACCCAGGAGGACTCGTCGAGCTCGATGCGAGCGAGCTGAGAGAAGGACTCGTCGATCGACGGCGGGACCAACGAGGCGAGCAGCGAGGGCTGCCAGACCAGGTCGGGGAAGGTGGACACGCTCCAGGCTACCGGCCACGACGGCGGGCTGGGGTTCAGGTCACCGGCGTCTGCCCTGCGGTGTTGTTGGTGGGGTTCGGATCCGTGACGTGCTCGTGGCGCCCACTTCCGTCGCCACCGTGCTCCCGGCGGGGGCCGTCACCGTGCAGACCGCGGACCGCGGCCTCGCGCAGGTATGGCTCGCGGAAGCGTGGAGCCGGGGCCTCGAAGGCGTCGTGGCGAAGCAGGCCTCGCTTCGCCACCGCGGCGGGCAGCGAGCCCTCGTGAAGGTCAAGGCCTACGAGACGGCCGACGTCGTGGTCGGCGGGTACACCGGCCGGCAGGACGTACCGCGAGGCCTGCTTCGCGGCGCCTTCGATGGCCGGGTCCGCTGCACCACGTCGGCGCCACGAACTCGTTTCCGGACCGGAATCGGGAGGAGCTGACGAAGGCGTTGCCGGAGCTGGTGGGCGGGCGGGGCTTCACCGGCATCCGGCCCGGCGACACCCGCTGGGAACGGGGCCGGGACATGGCATGGGTGCCGCTCGAGCCGCGGCTCGTGTGCGAGGTCTCGGTGAGCCGGCTCGACGGGTTCCCGATCCGCCACGGGGCGCGTTTCGTGCGTTGGCGTCCGGACAAGGACCCTCGTGAGTGCACGACCACCGCGCTCACGAGCGTCGGACGGGCGCGGCACTCCCTCGGAGCGCCCTCCCTCGCGGGGGGTTAGGAGCCGACCGCTACGCGAAGTCGATTAGCGTCTGAGCGGCCGCGTGTGATTCCAGATCGGTCCCGCCTGAGCGGCCCACGGCGCGTATCAGCGTCGAAACGAAAGCGATAGGGCGAAGTCGCCGTCCGGATCGGTCCACCACCGAGCGAGCTCGAGCCCCGCCGCAGCGAGCTCGGCCTGGACCCCCTCACGGCGGAACTTGGCGCTGATCTCCGTTCGCAGCTCCTCCCCGGACTCGAAGGTCACCTCGAGCGAGAGCGCCCGCACGGGCACGACCTGGGAGCCGGTAGAGCGCAGCCGCATCTCGATCCACTCGTTCTCGCGGTCGAAGAAGGCGACGTGCTCGAATCGATGGGGGACGAAGCCGGCCCCCAGCTCACGGTTGAGGACCGACAGCAGGTTGCGGTTGAACGCGGCGGTCACCCCGGCGGCGTCGTCGTACGCAGCCTCCAGGCGGCGGGGGTCCTTCACCAGGTCGGTCCCGAGGAGGAAGGCGTCACCCGGATCCATCACCGAGGCGAGCTCGCCCAGGAACGCAGCCCGCTCTGCAGGTACGAGGTTGCCGATCGTCGAGCCGAGGAAGGCGACGAGGCGTCGCCGCCCGCCAACGGTGCCGTCGCTGGGGTGGGGCAGCAGCCGAAGATCGCGCTCGAAGTCACCGACGATTCCATGGAACGAGAGGCCGGGGTACGCCGCGACGATGGGTCCGGCGGCCTCCCGCAGCGCGGCCTCGCTCGCATCGAAGGGGACGAACACCGAGAGACTGCCCCTCGCCGCCATGGCGTCGAGGAGGATGGGCGACTTGGTGCAGATTCCCGCCCCCAGCTCGACGAGCACGTAGGCACCGGTAAGGTCGGCGATCGCCTCGGCGCGGTCCTCGAGGATCACGCGCTCCCGGCGGGTGAGGTAGTACTCCGGCAGCCGGGTGATCTCGTCGAAGAGCTCCGTCCCTCGCGCGTCGTAGAACCATTTCGGCGGCAGCGTCTTGGGCACCGAGGTCAGCCCCCGGCGCACATCGCTCCGGAGCTCGGCCGCGGCGTCGGAGGGCCCGATGTGAACGTCGAGGCGGACCGGGACGGCGGAGACGATCTCCGCCGGCAGCTTAGGCGTCACGGGCGCAGCGGAAGCCGGCGAAGATCTGCCGTCGGATCGGGTAATCCCAGTTGCGGAAGGTGGCCCGGATCGCGGTCGGATGGGTGGCCCACGAGCCGCCCCGTAGCACCTTGTAGCTCGTCCCGTAGAAGACCTCGGAGTACTCCCGGTACGGGAAGGCCTCGTACCCCTCGTAGGGCTGGAAGTCGGACGACGTCCACTCCCAGACTTCGCCGATCATCTGATGACAGCCGTACGGGCTGACCCCCTGGGGATAGGCGCCGGCGGGGGCGGGCCGGAAATGGCGCTGGCCGAGGTTGGCGAGGTCTTTGGCCGGGGGACCGTCGCCCCACGGGAAGCGAAGCTTGCGCCCGGCCCGCGGGTCCCAGGATGCCGCCTTCTCCCACTCCTCCTCGGTGGGCAGCCGCTTGCCTCTCCACCGGGCGTAGGCATCGGCCTCGTGCCAACTTACGTGCTGCGCCGGCTCGTCGAGGGGTAACGGTTCGGCGTAACCGAACCGCAGCCGGGTCCACGAAGTCCCTTCCCGCTCCCAGAACTGCGGCGCTCCGGCACCGGCCTTCATGCGCCACGCCCACCCGGCCTCCGACCAGTGGCGCGGGTCGCCGTAGCCCCCGTCCTCGACGAACGCCAGAAAGGCCCGATTGGTGACCGGCACGGTGTCGATGAAGAACGGAGCCAGGTCGCGGATGTGGGCGGGCCGCTCGTTGTCGTAGGCCCATGCTTCGGTGTCGGTTCCCATCACGAACGGTCCCTCGTCGACCAGCACTTCCTCCCGCAGCACGGGGCGGCCGGGTGGGGGGGCCGCAGCCAGCGGCCGGTAGCCCTCCCCTTGCATCAGCTGCAGCGTGGCCAGCATGGTCTCGTCGTGCTGTTGCTCGTGCTGGACGACCATCCCGTACACGTAACCCTCGGCAAGCAGGCGGTACGCCGGATCGAGCTCGATCCCCTCGAGGATGTCGAGGACCTGCGACCGGACCGAAGCGACATAGGAACGCGCCTCCTTCGGTCCAAGAAGCCGCAGCCGGGAGCGTTCCCCCCGGGGATGGAGCGAGGCGTCGTACATGCCGTCGTACTCCGCCGAAGTGGGGCCGCGAGCGGTCAGGGCCCGCAGCAGCCAGATCTCCTCGTAGTTGCCCACGTGCGCGAGATCCCAGATGAGCGGCGACATCAGCGGCGAGTGCTGGCGCAGCTGGTCCTCTGCCGAGACCGGGTCGAGGAGGGCGAGGGAACGCCGACGGGCGGTGTCGAGCTCGAGGGCGACCCGCTCCTTCAGTTCCACGCCGGCTCCAAAAGGGCGGGGGCGATCGGCGAGCCGGAGCGCGACCACGCCGCCACTGCCTCGTCGGCGGGCGTCGTCCCCGGCCGGATGTACCGGTCGATGTAGGCGGCGATGGCGCCGGTGAGCGTTTGTGTCCCCCTCAGGCGCGCGACCCCCTCGAGGGCGGCGTTGAAGCATCGAAGGGCCGCACCCGCGAGGACCGGGTGCGAGAGGGCTTCGCGCGCGGCATCACGCCACAGGCCCTCGGCCGGCGCCGCCGCGTAGACTGCAGCGGCCCGCGCCTCAGGGTCGAGGAGCAGTACGGTCGCGACCGCGACGGCGACCTGCCACAACGGCTCGGGGAGTGAGTCGATCATGCGCAGCTCGAGCCATCCGCGCGGCCGGACCGGGGGGAACAGCGTCGTGAGGTGGTAGGCGAAGTCCTCCTCGGTCGGGTAACCGAGCTCGTGGCCCTCGTCGAGCCAGCGCTCGAACGAAAGGGGCTCGGTGATCGGAACGAAGTCCTCGGCGCTTCGCCGAATCAGCATCACCGGGGCGTCGAGGGCGTAACGGCCCCACGCCGCCGCCGGGGTCGGGCCGGGCGCCACCGGCAGGGTGCGCAACGGGTCGAGCTCCGACCAGGTTTGCAACCGAGTCGAACGCCAGGCGCTCGGGAGGCCCTCGACGAAGGGCGAGTTGGCGAAGGCGGCGGCAAGGATCGGGCCGAGCCGGCGCGCCGCGTCCCAGCGAGCCGCAAGCTCGAAGCCCGATCCCCCGTCGACGTTCACCTGCACCGCTGCGGTCGCCCCCATCATGAGGCGGCCGGCGGCCCCCTCCGCCTCCGACCGTGCGTCGAAGTACCGCTCCATCGCGCGATACCGGGGGAATTCGAGCACGCGGCGAGCCGGCCGTATCGGGTCGAGGCCGGTTGCGAGCAAGGTGATTCCCTCCGCCGACAGAGCCGCACGCACCGTCGCCGCGTCGGCCGACGCTGCCCTGCAGACCTCGGCGACGTGCTCCCCCGGCGCCGAGGCCACCTCGACCTGCCCGCCGGGCTCGAAGTGCACTGCCCCTCCCTCGGGAAGCGGCTCGCGCGAACGCGCCGTCTCGCGAACGCAAGCGAACTCCGGATAGGCTTCCAGCCGGTCGAGGTGGAAGGCAAGCCACTCGAGCTCGACGCCCACGCGGTCGGCGGAGCCTGCGGAGCCCGCCGAGAACGAGTGCTCCTCGACAAAGGCGTGGACGTCGTCGACGGAAAGGACGCGATCGGAGCTGGGCATTGCGTCTGTTCCTACCCTCGCCGCAGGGCGGCGCGTTGGTCACGCCGCAGCGCCGGTCCCACGTCGGCCACGTCGATTTCCCCCCGAAACGCTCGAGCCATACGCCAAGAGATGTCAGGATAGGCGGCCATGCCCATTGCTGGCCATCTTCGCAGGTCTCCGAAACAACGCGCGCGCCGCGCGGGGCGGCCCCCTGATCGGCGGCTACCTCGTCGAGCCGGCGTTCTGGCGCTGCTCGCGCTCCTCGTCGCTCTTCCGCCGGCTGCCGTCGGTGGGTCGAGAGCGCGGGCAGGCGCTCCGGCCGGCGCCGGCTACTGGATGGTCGCCGCCGACGGCGGGATCTTCAGCTTCGGGGACGCGGCGTTCTTGGGGTCGACGGGCGGGACCCACCTCAATCAGCCGGTGAGCTGCATGGCCTCGACGCCGTCGGGGGCCGGCTACTGGATGGTCGCCGCCGACGGCGGGATCTTCAGCTTCGGGGACGCGGCGTTCCTCGGGTCGACCGGGAGCCTTCGCTTGAACGCACCCATTGCCGGGATGGCCGCAACGCCGTCGGGGGCCGGGTACTGGATGGTCGGCTCGGACGGAGGGGTGTTCGGCTTCGGCGACGCGGCGTTCCTGGGATCGATGGGCGGCACGAGGCTCAACGCACCGATGGTGGGCATCGCCGGGCTGGGGAGGCCAGGCAGCTGCCATCGCTCGCTTGCCTCGCTCCCGCCATCCGGCAGCGGTCTCGAGCTCGTGGCGAAGGTCCCCAGGAGCGGGACGGTCGTCTCCGACATGGCCTTTTGGGGAACTCGGGCCTACGTCGGCAACTACAGCGGGTTTCAGATCGTCGACATCGCCGACCCCGCCAACCCACGCGTGCTCTCCGAAATCTTCTGTCCCGGTCTTCAGAACGACATTTCGGTCTGGGACGGCAGGCTGGTCTTCGTATCGGTCGATCGCCCGGTGACGGGGCCGGGATGCGGCGCGGCGCAGACCAGGAACGACACCCCGGGATGGGAGGGGATCCGGATCTTCGACGTCGCCGATCCCTCCGATCCACGGCTGGTGGGGGCGGTCGCGGTCGACTGCGGCTCCCACACCCACACCCTTGTTCCCGACCCCGCCGCCGGACGCCTGCTCATCTACGTCGGATCGATGTCGAGCTCGTCGTCGAACTTCGGCCCGACGGTGTTCGGAAACGACTGCGAGCGGGATCACCGCCAGATCACCGTGGTCCAGGTGCCCCTCAACGCGCCCGAGTCGTCCTCGGTGTTGAACGAGGTGCCGGTGCCGCTCTCCCCCTACTTCCCCAACGGGGGAAGCGGCTGCCACGACATCGGCGTGTTCCTGCCGCTCCGGAGGGCAGCCGGGGCATGCTCGGGGCAGGGCCTCATGCTCGACGTCTCCGACCTCGCCCGGCCGGTCGCCATCCGGGTCGTCGACGTCGCGTCGGTTGACTACTACCACAGCGCCGCGTTCTCACCCGACGGAAGCCTCGTGCTCTTCGGCGACGAGGCCCAGGCCGGCGAAGGGCCGGCCTGCGTCGACCCGGCCGACGGGCAGGGCCGGATCTACACCCACACCTTCGACACGGGGGCGCTGGTCGGGACGTTCAAGATCCCGCGGGCGCAGACCTCCCAGGAGAACTGCACCGTGCACGACTACAACGTCGCGCCGCTGGGCGACCGCTTCCTGGTCGCCGGAGGCTGGTATCAGGGCGGCGTCTCGCTCGCCGACTTCACCGACCCGGCCAATCCTCGCGAGATCGGCTCGTGGGACCCCGGCCCCATCGAGCCTCGGGTGACCGCCGGGTTCTGGGCCGCCTACGCCTACAACGGGTTCATCTATGCGACCAACATCACCGGGGGGCTCGAGATCCTCCGATCCACCGACCCTGCCCTGGCACGGGCACGGCGGCTCGACCACCTGAACCCGCAGACGCAGGAAGCGACGCCGTGATCTAGATCCAGGTGCGGAGCAGCATCCGGCTCCGCCATTGCTCGATCGGGAGCCCGACCGCGGCGATGATCGGGTAGAGCCAGACGACCATCACCCCGACCCCCAGGACGACGAAGGCCACGACCAGCGCCCGCCAGCCTCGGCTGCGCCCCGCCAGGGAGCGGAGCCCGGAGGCCAGCCCGAGCATCATGAAGGGCACCACCGGCGTCATGTAGAAGAAGAAGAGCGGCCGCGCCACGATCAGCCAGGGAAGGAACTGTGACGCCCACCCCGCCACCACGAGCCGCTGGGGCGCCCAGCGGCGGGCCGACCGTGCCAGCAGCCACGGCACCGCCATGAGCGCGGCCCACCAGGTGGCCGGATTGCCGATCGCGTCGATGTGGGTCGCCAGCGGTGATGACTTCCAGTAGTAGGCGACGGGCCGCAGGATCAGCGGCCAGGTCCAGGCTCTCGACTGGTAGCTGTGGGTTGCCTTGAGCGTAAGGTGGTAGTTGAGCATGCGCCGGTGCAGGTCGGCGAACGCCGAGAGATCGAGGTGGTGCTCACCGAACCAGGGGGCGTAGCCAAGGAGATAGACCGCCAGCGGCACGAGCACGAACGCGGCGATCAGCGAGACGAGTTCCTTCACCGCGACGGACCCGACGGCCGATGTCCCCCGGGAGCGAGGCCGCTCGCCGTCGTCGTCACCTTCGGCGTCGCCGGCCCCGTCGGCTGCCTCCTCCGCGGGGGGCGCAGCAACTCGCCGCGCTCGGGCAGCCGAGCCCACGAACGTAATCGACCAGGTGGTGGCCAGCAGGGCCGCCCCCGCAAGCCCCCATGCCGCCGACCACTTCGTCGACACCGCGAGACCGAGCGCCGCCCCGGCGGCGAGCCTCCAGCCGTACCTGCGCGGGAGGCGAACCCCGGACGAGAGGGCATCCCGGGCGCGAAGCAGCCGATCCCGATCGAAGGCAAGGAACACGAACCCTGCGACGACGAAGAACGCCAGGAAGATGTCGAGCATGGCGATGCGGCTCTGCACGATCATCAGCGGGTCGGCCGCGATCAACAGCCCGGCCAGACCAGCGGTGGTCCGATCGCGGAACAGCACCCGGGCCAGCAGGAAGACGAGCGGGATCATCAGCGTTCCAAAGAGGGCGGCCGAGACTCGCCACCCGAACTCGCGGTAGCCGAAGATCTTGATCCCTGCCGCGATCAGCCACTTGCCGACCTCCGGGTGGACCCATGACTGCTCGGTCGCCTGGTTGAGTCCGCAGCGCTCCTGCCCGCCGGTCGCCCCCTTCGGTCCGCCGGAGCTCGCGTAGAGGCAGGCGTCCTTCGCGTAGTAGGTCTCGTCGAACATCACGCCGGCCGGGACCGACAGGCGTGTCAAACGCAGGCCACCGCCTACGAGGAGCAGCGCGATCAGCACCAACAACTCGCCGTAGGTCCAGGGCGGGAGGCCGCGCAGCGCACGGTCGGCCGGCTGGGGAGCAGCGTCGAACGTCGCGGGCGCGTGCTGACCCCGTGGCGTCACGTCGACGTCGATGACGGGTCCTCCATCGCGCTCGATCCGAGTATAGGGATCGTCCCGGGCTATTCGGCGTCAGTCGGCCTGCAGTCCCGTCCCAACGGTTCGCCCGCGAGCCGAGAAGGGCTCGGGGCGCGAGGGGTCGAAGCTGACCTCTACCCATCCCACCACCGGGCTTCCGAACGTCTCGAGCCGAAGCACGTTGGGGACCGGCGTCTCCGCCCGGTCGACCAGGGGCCGGTCGACCCGGAAGGTGTGGGTGTCGCCGTGCGCGATCAACACGGGCTTGTCCCACCGCGCCGATTCGGCAGCGAGCATCTCGAGCAGCGCGTTGAAGCCCTCGCGCTCCTCGGAGGGCCGGTCGAAAAGCGGGTCGGCCTGCATGAACACCACCACCGCAGCACTGGCCTCCGCCGCCGCCGCACGGAATCCCTCGGACATCCACGAGACGCCAGCGGCCTCGCGGGCGGCGAACTCTGGGTGCGAGCGGTGATTGTGGCCGCCCACCGCGTGGACCGCCACGAACGTCACTCGCCCCCGCCGGAAGCGCACGTTCTCGGGGAACCGGCTTTGGCGGATCAGCGTGATGCGCCGCCGCCCCAGCGATGCGGCGTCAGGATAGAAGACCTGGCGCAGCCTCTCCAGGCGCTCGAGCGGGTCGGAGCCGCTGCGGGCGCAGTCAGCCCAGTCGTTGTCACCGGGCGTGTAGACGAGCGGCGCCTCGAAGGCGTTGAAGCGCCGGAGGTTCTTCGAATAGGCGGCCTCGTCACACGGAGTGGACCCCGCCTTGATGTCACCGATGTGAGCACCACGGAAGGCCGGGCTCGGTTCACCTGCGCGATCAGGTCGTCGAACAATCCCTCCTCCGCGGCGTTGTAGGGGGTGTCGCCGACAACTGCGAACTCGAGCCCGCCGGCCCCCGCCGCGCCGAGGTCGCCGTCGGGAAGGGGCCCGACGGTTCGCGGCCGGAGCAGCGCGATCGCCCCTGCAACCGCGACCGCGAACGGGATCAACACGATGATCAGGCGGATCCGCCGTGGGGTGCGGGGCACGCGCTCTCCGGGGCCGGGTCAGATTAGGGCTTCCGCCCAGTTGACCATGAACGGCCGCCCGGCCTCCTCGTGGAAGTCGCCCGGCACTCCCGCCCCCTTTACCCGGCGGCGAAAGAACGCCGGTTGTTTGCACCTGGTGGCGGGAGCCGATCGTCGTTGTGCCCGCGAAGGGTGAGAGGCCGAGCCATCAACTGAGAGAGCGGCAGCACACCACGCGGGGTTTCGCTTCATGAGGGTGCGCTGGGCCATACGAATCCGTCGCCAGCTCTCGACGAGGCACAACGGCCGCCGAATCAACCGGGGCCGTTCACCCGCATCGGGGCGGCAGCCACGAGAGCAACGCAAGACACCCTCTTCCGTCAGGAAGCTCGAACGGGCGTCGGCGGAGTCGGATCCATGAAGCGGTAGACCTTCGGAATCGGGGACTGAACTGCGGTGGGGCTGGGGAATGAGCTTGTGCCGGTTGGACAGGCGATCGGCATCAAGGTCGGCGAGCTCGACGTCGCGGGGGTGGGAGAGCCGGCAGGCATTGGGGTGGGAGAGCCGCTGGGCTTCGGGGGCGGCGAGGGGGCTGGCGTCGGGCTGGGGCAGGACGCCGGCGGCGGGGCCGGGTGGGACGCGGAAGGTTTCGGCCCCCTCGATGGGCTCAGTCTGGGCCGACTCGGAGACCGCGGGGTGCGCGCACCCGAGGCGGACGCTCGAGGTGTACGTGCCGGGCTTGGCGTAGGTGGTTTCCAGCTTCGGCACTTGATACTTCTCGCCCGGCGGGAGGCCGAACTCCCCCGACGTGAGCTCCCCCAGTTCGCTTCCCGGGTGCCACGTCACGCGTCAGCGAGCCGCCAGCGAGGCTCCGCCGTTGAACACGTCGACGGTGAGAGCCCCGAACCTTCGGCGACCCTTCGGGAACTCGAGGCCGATCGAACGGGGATGGCAACCTCAGGCCGCTCGGGGGTTCAGGACCTTGTTGACGAACCAGACCACAAGCGGCCCGATGATCGCCGCCAGTAGCCCGGCCGCCCATTTCTTCATCGAGACCCCCTCGCCGCGCGCCGATAGTGCGACACCAGAACGGCATCAGCCAGACCGCAGCATCCGCACCTCCCGCATGGGGAGACTTTCGCGGCTGCACCGCGTCGGGACAAGGATGCCACCACCACTCGCGCCGCCAACCCGGAGTGTCGATTGATGCGATCGGAAGTTTGGGTCCCAGAGGGCGAGCCCGCTCCCCTCCAACCCAGAGCCTCTCGAAGGCCCGGGTCGCCCCTCCCGGCTCCGGCCATAGATGGAGCGGGCGGCCCCATCGATGCGCAGGATGGGTCCGGCCCTGGACATCACGGCGCGGTGTAGCGTCGGACCTCCCCGCACGCGAACTCGGGGGTCGATGCCCCTGCAGCTCGAAGATCACAGACAGGAGGATCGCCAATGGACAGCTCGAGGACCGCAGGCCTCAACGTGGCCAGGGAATTCAGGGCATTCATCCTGCGCGGCAACGTGGTGGATCTGGCCGTCGGCGTGGTCATCGGCGCGGCGTTCGGCACCGTGGTGAGCTCTCTCGTCAAGAACTTGGTGACCCCGTTGACCGGAGTATTCGGGGATCTCCCGGATTTCAGCTCGCTGGGGGTGAGGATTGGCAACGCTCGAATCGGCTACGGCTCTTTCATCAACGATCTCCTCGCATTCTTCATCGTGGCGCTGGTCGTGTTCCTCTTCGTCGTGAAGCCGCTCAACAAGCTGATGACCCGAACGAGCCTCAGCGTCGGGGCGCTGGAGCGTGACTGTCCGGAGTGCACAAGCCGGGTTTCGGTGGATGCCCGCCGATGCCCGTTCTGCACCTCGCCGATCGCGATGTCCACTGACACCTCCACTCACGGCAGCTCGGCGTAGATCGGGTCGGCGCGAGCCTCTCGGCGGCTCGCAAGCACGCCCGCACATGCGCGACCTGTTCGTAGATCTCCTCTCGATCCGGCTGTTCTGTCAGCCACCAGGATCGGAGAGGGTTCCCTCGTTCTCGGCGGATTTTCCCCGGTTGCCCTCGAGGGATAGGAAACTCGATGCCACCTTTCAGGGAGCTATCGTGGCAACTACCACCTGACGAGGCGAAGGGCCCATGCCACCACCGGACTGGGTGGCGGAGCGTGGCGCGATCCGAATGGCAGAGTTCCCGAGTGAGGGGTGATGTGATGCGGGCCATCGTCCAGGACGCCTACGGCTCCAGCCGACGTGCTGCTTCTGGCAGAGATCGACAAGCCTGAAATCGCGGCTGACGAGGTCCTCGTGAAGGTGCGTGCGGCCGGGCTGGATCGGGGCACCTGGGACCTCATGACGGGTCAGCCCTCCCTCGTCGCGATCATGGCTCTGGATTTCGAGGGCCGAAGCACCACCCGGACTGGACGTGGCCGGCATCGTTGTCCGCGGTCGGCTCTACGGCCACCAGATTCCAGGCCGGCGACGAGGTGTTCGGCCCCGGGGCTCTTTCGCTGACTACGCGGCGGGCCGAGAGGACACATCACCCACAAGCCGGCCAGTCTCACCTTCGAGGGGGAGGCCGTTGTCCCGGTCTCCGAGCTCACCGCGCGCTGCAGGTCTGCGCGACGCCGGGCGCGTGGAGGCGGGTCAGAAGGTGCTCACCACCGGTGCCTCGGGAGGTGTCGGCACCTTCGCCGGACAACTCGCGAAAGCCTATGGGAGCAGAGGGTCACCGCTGCGTGCAGCACATCGAAAGTCGACCTCGTTCGGTCGATCCGTGCCGACCATGTTGTCGACGCCACCCGCGAGGACTTCGCCAACGGTGTCCAGCGCCACCATCCGAGAGTCGGGACAAAGAGTGCATTTCCGCGCAGCCGCTCCCGGGATCCTCAAGACGTGGAGACGCCCGAGCGAGTTGAGGACAAAGTCGGAACCTGTCAAGCACAATGAGACACGGGCTCGTCAGTTCTTCTGTGCGTCGTTACCGATCGTGGGCTCGTTGATCCACGCCACCGTTGGCAGCTTCGCCAGCTCAGGCCGGCGGTGGCGGAACC
>JBOGWP010000025.1:0-19328 GCA_050693875.1 Actinomycetota bacterium | reverse complement strand
GCGACACCCTCGGCGCGCTCGATCGAAGCATCGATGGGTACCTGACCCACCATCGCGTTCAAGGCCTACCCGCGGACGCCAACATCACCGAGAACGTCATCAAGCAGCTCGGCAAGAAGCTCCGGCTGATGGAGGGCTTCGCCACCTTGGACTCGGCCGAACGCTTCTCGCGTCTGCTCGTCGGGTGCTATCGCTTCAAGCGCTTCACCGACTCGTGCCGGCGCGACGACAACGGTAAGTCGCCACTGGAACTCGCGGGCGCGGACCCGCTCCCGGATGACTGGCTGCGCTACCTGCTCAAGCCCCCGCGCCAGCAACACTCAACCTGACGCTCCGCAAACTTGACTCATTCGCACCAACTTCGGCACCTCGAGCTGAGCTAACGACGCCGCGTCGCCTCGACGACGTCGCGGAGCATGCTGGTCCAGCGGCCGTGGAGGCCGACGACCATCTCGGTCAGTACGTCAATCAGCCCGGGGTCGGTCTCGGGATCGCGGGCCGTCTCGAGCCAGGCTCCCACGGCGCCCCGGTAGGCGATCCATGCGTCCCGGACCTCGGCCCACTGGTCGGCGCCCACGTTCCGGGCCCGTCTCGTTTCGCCGCCGCCGGCGCCCATTGATCCTCTCATCCCTCGCACCGCCTGCGCTCTTCGCAGTCTCTCATCGGCCGCCCGCTTCATGCGGACGGCCAATCCGCAGCAGGTCGCGTATCGTGGGTGGGTCATGGGGGTGGAGGCGTTCCGATCCCGCGCAGGCATCGTCGACCGCTCCGCGCGCGGCACGCTTCAATTCACGGGCGAGCAGGCGCGTTGGTTCCTCGGGCAGCTCTTCACGAACGACATCGAGCACCTCGAGGAGGGACGGGGGATGGATACGCTGCTCCTCACCCCGAACGGACGGATCACGCACGTGGTCCGTGTGGTGGCGGCGGGGCGGGCGCTCTTCATGGACACCGATCCGGGCACCGCAGAGCCGCTGCGAGTGTTCCTGGAAGGGCGAGTTTTCGCCACGCGGGTCGAGATCTCCGACCGCAGCGCCGACTTCGCGATTGTCAGCGTGCTCGGCCCGGCCGCGGACGACCTCGTCCAGGAGACCCTCGCGGCGCGGTGGGAGGGCGAGGAGCCAGGCGCGCAGTCGCTCGGGGCGGATCTCCCGTCCGACGAGGAGCTAGCATCGACGCATTTCGGCTCTGCGGCCCTCGTCCGCCTGCGCCGTCCCATCTGGGGGGTGGACCTGTGGATCCGTCGCGATCAGGCCGCCGAGGTCGTCCGGGCCCTCGTCGAGGCGGGGGGAGCCACCGCGACGACGGAGGAGTTCGCCGAGCTGTGCGTGATCGAAGGGCTGCCGACGTTCGGTGTCGACTTCGACTCCGGGTTTCTTCCCCAGGAGGCCGCCCTCGAGCGCGCGGTGCACTTCAACAAGGGCTGCTACCTCGGGCAGGAAGCGGTGGCGATGGCCCAGCGCGGGGCCGTGAAGCGTCGGCTCCGCCATCTTCTCTTCGAGGGCGAGCCTGCCGCCGGCCCGCTGCGGATCGACGGAGCCCAGGCCGGTACCGTGACCAGCGTCGCGCGGGAGGGGGAGCGGGGGTTCGGGATCGCCGTGGTCCGCACCTCTGTCCCGGTCGGCGCCGAGGTCGAGGTCGAGACGGAGGGCGGGCGCGTCGTGCGAGCCGCGGTTGGCGAGCTGCCGGGCACCCCGGAAGGACCGGCGCTCCCGAGCGCAAGGGCATTGCGGGAGCGCATCGCCGGAGCGGCGACGCCGCCGCGCCATCGAAGAGCCGATCACCCTCGCGTCCCCTCTCCCCCGGGGATCGATTCCGGTCGGTGAAACCTTGAGCGACGACGGATCGGCCGGCCCTTCCCCGCGTCGAGTGGAGCGTCCGCGCGGGCAGCTATTCCGGGGTGCGGTGGCGATGGCGGTTGCTCTCGAGCTCATCTTCTTGATCGGGAAGTACCTCGCACCCGTCCCGTACCCGCCTGCCCGCCTGCAGGGACTCATCGTCCGGCTGATCCCCGGCAAGCTGGCCACGGCCTCGATCGAGGCGCTGGAGCATTGGGCGATGCGGGGACTGGCGTTGGGGCTGCATGTCGCGGCCCTCGCCGGTGGAGCGTTGATCGTCCTTGCCATCGCGCGCGGTGGCACCGCACGCGGACGGGCTCGGCGTGCACTTGGTGTCGCGGCGGCCACGTTCGTGGCTTCCTCGCTGCTGGGGCTCGCAGCTGGAGGGGCGTCGCTCTTCGCCCTTCCGGTGTACGCAGGGGCGGCCCTGCTGCTCGTCAGGCTTGCGGGGGCTCCCCCCTTCACTGCGGCGCTGGAGCCGGATTTGCAGGAATCGGAAACGCCCCTGGACGCCATCCGCCGCTCTCGGCGGCGCTTCCTGGGGAGGCTGGCGACGGGGGTGGCGGCGGGTGGAGGGCTCGCCGCCCTCGCTGCTCGTGGGCTTCTCCGGCACCAGGCCCCGGCCCAGATCGCTGCGCCAGCAAGACCGTTCGTCCCACCGCTTCCCGATCCTGCGTTCCCGGCAGTCTCCGGTCTCAGTCGGGAGATCACCCCGGTCAAGGACTTCTACGTGGTCGACATCGACTTCGTGAAGCCGTCGGTCGACGCGGTGAGCTGGCGCCTTCAGGTGGCAGGAGCCGTTCGCGGCCCGTACGCCCTGACCTTTGAGGAGCTTCAGAGGGAGTTCGAGGTGGTAGAGCTGGCGCATACGCTGACCTGCATCTCCAACCAGGTGGGGGGCCACCTGATCTCGACCGCCGTCTGGCGCGGGGTCCGGCTTGCGGACCTGCTCGCACGAGCCGGCCTCGAGACGGGGGTCGTCGACGTCGCATTTCAGGCTGCGGATTCCTATGTCGATTCCATCCCCCTCGAGAAGGCCATCGAGCCCACGACCCTAGTCGTGTTCGGGATGAACGGGCTCCCCTTGACACGCGAACACGGGTTTCCCGCCCGCATCATCGTGCCTGGCATCTACGGGATGAAGAACGTCAAGTGGCTCACCTCCATCGAGGCGGCAACCGACGACGTCCGTGGCTACTGGCAGAAGCGGGGCTGGAGCGATGTGGCGAGGGTCAAGACCCAGTCCCGCATCGACGTTCCGGGCTCCGCGCAGACGCGCAAGTCGCCGCTGACCGCAGCCGGGGTCGCCTGGGCAGGAGATCGCCGCATCTCGTCGGTCGAGGTCTCGGACGACGGAGGGCAGACGTGGCGGCGGGCACAGCTCGAGCGTGAGCTGTCTCCGGTGGCGTGGCGGCTGTGGGCTGCGGAGGTGGCCGGGCGGGGGGACGCTCGCCTCATGGTGCGGGCGACCGACGGATCCGGTGCGGTCCAGGAGGGGCGCCACACGCGGCCGCACCCCGACGGAGCCTCTGGGCGCCACGCTGTGAGCTTTGAGCTGGAGTAGCAAGATGTGACAACAGTTGACGTGTTAGGTCATAAGGAGTAAAAATTAGGTAAGAAGATGCTATATAGGTATATACATTGGGCAAGGTGTCTCATTGCCCAACCCCGTCTTTCTGTTCCGCCCGGCCGGAGCGGTTGAGCGAGGGCAAGGTCCTTCGTCCCGAGGGAGTGGGCAATGGGAGGGCGAAACGGGGTTCCATCTCGGCGGGCAACCGTGCCGCTGCTCCTCGTGCTCCTCGCCGTCCCCCTGCTGGCCGTCCGTCCTGCGTTCGCTGAGCCCGATCCCTGCGCCGTCGCCTTCGACCAGGGCCAGGCCGTCTCCCTCGAGATGTCCGCGACTCGCCAGGGGGTTGCGCTGGCGCTCGGCGCCGCAATCGCGGCCGGCGATGAGATCGCCTTCCACCTCAACTGGGATCCGCAGGACTGGGCCGACGGAGAGGTGCGCATCGCCGATCTCTGCTTCCGGGTGAACGGGCAGGACTATCCCGGGCTGTACGCCTCGGAGACCCAGGTCGAGAACGATGGCTCCTTTGCCCACGTGGTCACGGTTCCATCGCTGTCTGCCGGCGATGAGCTGTGCGCGCGTGGACGCCTCATGGGGAAGGAGTCGCACCAGGGGCGCAGCCTCCAACGGAGCAACATTCTCTGCTTCACGACGGTCGCTGAGGGACATGCCGACGTGGTGGTCACGAAGGCAGTGTCGAGGGCGACGATCGCCGCGGGAAAGACCGTGACCTTCACGGTCACCGCTCGAAACGAGGGGGACCGGGCGGCGAGCGCGGTCAAGGTTCGGGACGACCTCGACGACCGGCTGACGCTCGCCAGCGCGGTCTTCGACAACGATCCCGGTACGCCTGGTGGAACCGGCGCATGCTCGATCGACAGCGGCAACCAGGTCACGTGCCCGGTGGGCGATCTTGCCCCATCCGATGGCGATACCGAAGGCGCCGAGCCGGACGCAGCCGAAGTTGCGATCGCCGTCACCTCCGCCGGCTGCTGGACGGCAGCAAACGCTGCCTCGGTGACCTCGGACTCGGAGGCGGCGGCCGCCCTGGGCAACAATGTCAGCCCCGAGGTGTCGGTCGAGTTCACGGGATGCATCCAGGCTGCCCGCACCGAGACGCACCCGACCGTGCTCTCCGAGCGGGTGACGCAACCGGAGCCGACCCCTCAGGCGCAGCGGTTCGTAACCGGGCCGCTTCCCGTGACGGGCGCAAGCAACGCATCTCCGCTCGCCGCCATCGCGCTGGCCCTGCTGATCAGCGGCGAGCTGCTGGTGCGAGCAGGCGGGGTGAGGAGCGCCATTCCTGTTTTCGCCTTTCCGGGCCGCTACGCGCCGAAGCACCTTCCGCGCCGGCACAGGCCGAAGCACCGCGCCTCTCGCCGCCGGCTCTCGATTCTCTGACCATCCGTGCCCCGCCTCCGCGGGCTCGATTGACCGGTGGTGGCGGAATTTTCGGCTATTCCCGTCTTAGTTATATTGTCCTGATAAATTCCTTTTGCCGCACTCCGATATAGGAAAGAGACGGAAGAAGGGCGAGCCTCGAAGGGGGGTGGGACGGTGAGCGGGTGCGAAGGGCAGCGAACGACGATCAGCCTCGTCCTGGCGGTGCTGCTGCTCCCGATTGTGGTGCTTGGGCTTGCTACGCAGGCCCCCGCCGAGGAGGCAGCCGACCCCTGCGCCGTGGCCTTCGACCAGGGCCGGTCGATCTCGTTGGAGATGGCGGCCACGCGCGATGGGAGCGCCCTTCCATCGGGCGCGGCCATCAAGGCCGGCGACAGTGTCAACCTCAACTTGACATGGAACACGGATGATTGGGGCGCCGACGAGATCCGCATCCTCGACCTTTGCTTCCGCATCGCCGGCGCGGCCGCGCCTGCCCTCTATGCCTCGGAGACGCCCGCGGCAAACGACGGCTCGTTCCAGCACTCCTTCAGGGTGCCGGCGGTGAACGCCGGCGACGAGCTGTGCGTTCGAGCCCGCCTGATGGGGAAGGAGTCGGCGGACGGAAAGAGCCTCCAGCGCAGCAACATCCTGCGCTTCACGGCTGCCGCTCCCGAGGTGGCGCCGACGCAGGGGCCGGCGCCGGCCCCCACCCCAACCACCGAGGTCCTCGGGCAGCAGGTCTCGCAGCCTGCAGTCGTGGCACCGCAGGAGACGGCTCCGAGCCCGACGGCCACGCAGGCGCCCACCCAGGTGCTCGGTGTCCAGACGGTCCGGCTCCCCGTTACCGGCCCCGAGAGAACGTGGACGATGGCCATCGTGGCGCTGGCCTTCATCGCCACCGGCATCGCCCTCGTTCGCCGCCCAGGCCCCGGTGCGGCACCGAGCGAGCCGACGTTGGAACGCATCGCCGATCACCCGGGGCGGAGCAACTTCTGCCCCGGGGCGCATGGAACGTCGGAGTAGACTCGGCCCATGCCCGACCAGGTAGACCTCGCAATTCTTGGCGGCGGAAACGCGGGCTATGCCTGCGCGCTGCGCGCCGCCCAGCTTGGCCTTGCGGTCACGCTGGTCGAGCGCGACAAGGTCGGCGGCACCTGCTTGCACCGCGGGTGCATCCCCACCAAGGCCCTGCTGCACTCGGCCGAGCTCACCGAGCACATTCGCTCGGCGGGCGCGGTGGGCGTGCTCGTTGGTGAGCCGAGCGTCGACTGGGGCAAGGTGTCGTCGTTCAAGGACTCCGTCGTCACGAAGCTCTACAAGGGGCTCCAACATCTGATGAAGGGCCGCAAGGTCAGGGTGGTCGAGGGCAGCGGCCGCGTGACCGGGCCGGGGACGATCGAGGTGGAGGGCGGCGAGCCCGTCACCGCGCGCAACCTTGTCCTCGCCAGCGGCTCGTACGCGCGGGGGCTCCCCTTCCTCGAGCCCGACGGCAAGGCCTTCATCACCTCCGACCACGCGCTCACGCTCGGGGACATCCCCACCTCCGCGATCGTGATCGGTGCCGGTGCCGTTGGCCTCGAGTTCGCCTCGATCTACCGTTCCTTTGGGGCCGAGGTCACGGTGATCGAAGCTCTCGACCGGTTGGCGCCGGGCGAGGACGAGGACGTCTCGGCCGAGTTCACACGAGAGTTCTCGAAGCGTGGGATCCGCTGCCTCTCCCGGGTCAAGGTGACCGCGGGGGAGACCGACAATGGATCGGCCCGGGTGACCTTCGAGAAGGACGGGAAGTCCGAAACCGTGACCGCCGATCGCTGCCTACTCGCCGTCGGGCGGGGGCCGGTCTCGGAGGGGCTCGGCTACCAGGAGATCGGTGTTCGGATCGAGCGCGGGTTCGTCGTGACCGACGAGTGGTGCCGTACGGGCGTCGAGCGCGTGTGGGCGATCGGCGATCTCATCACCCAGCCGGAGCTCGGCCTGCCCTTCCCGCACTTCCAGCTCGCGCATGTGGCCTTCGCGGAGGGAATCCATGTGGCGGAGCAGATTGCCGGGAAGGACACGGCGCCGGTCGACTACGTCGGCGTGCCGCGCTGCACCTACTCCTTCCCCGAGATCGCCTCGGTCGGACTCACCGAGCGCCAGGCCAAGGATGCTGGCCACGACGTGTCGGTGGCGCGCTTCCCCTGGTCGGCCTCGGGCAAGGCATCGATCCTCGGCGAGAACGCGGGCTTCGTGAAGGTCGTGGCGGCGAAGGACTCGAAGGTCCTCGGCATCCACATGATCGGCCCCCGCGTCACCGAGCTTATTGCCGAAGCGCAGCTCGTCACGAACTGGGAGGCCTACCCCGAAGAGGTGGCCGCCCTCGTTCACCCCCACCCGACGCTCTCCGAGGCCCTCGGGGAGACCATGCTGGCGCTCGCAGGCAAGAAACTGCACGCCGGCTGACGGTCCTGACGTCCCCGGCGGGTCCCGATCTCGCAGCATCCCCACCCGGGCGTCTACTCTTAAGTCGTCAGGCGACGGCGGCTCGGTTCGGTTACCGGCGGCGCCGCGGCCGGTGTTCAGGCCCCACACAGGCCGGCAGAAAGGGAGCCGAAGTGACCTACGAGCTGTTTCGGGATCAGCTGCCCGACCCGTACCCGGAGGAGACCGCCGAGTGGGTGTCGGCGATCAACGACGTCGTCGAACGTGAGGGAAAGGCCCGAGCCCGCTACCTTCTCGTCCGGATGATGATGCACGCCCGGCAGCGTCAGGTCGGGCTGCCGGCGATGGTGCAGAGCGACTACATCAACACGATCCCGCCCGAGCAGGAGTCGTACTACCCGGGCAACGAGGAGCTCGAGGCGAGAATCCGGCGGATCATCCGATGGAACGCCGCGGTCATGGTCCTGCGCGCCAACAACCTCCACGTCGGGATCGGGGGGCACCTCGCCACCTATGCCTCTGCGGCAGGTCTCTACGAGGTGGGCTTCAACCACTTCTTCCGCGGCAAGGATCACGTCGGGGGCGGCGACCAGATCTTCTATCAGGGCCACGCCGCGCCGGGGATCTATGCCCGCGCCTACCTCGAGGGGCGGATCACCGCCGAGCAGCTCGACCATTTTCGTCGCGAGGCCATCTGGGAAGGGGGGCTGTCCTCCTATCCCCACCCGCGCCTGATGCCCGACTTCTGGGAGTTCCCGACCGTGTCGATGGGACTCGGCGCGATCAACGCGATCTACCAGGCGCGCTTCAACCGCTACCTCCTCCATCGGGGGATCAAGGATACCTCCGAGCAGCGCGTGTGGGCCTTCATCGGCGACGGCGAGATGGACGAGCCGGAGTCGGTGGGAGCGCTCCACCTCGCCGCAAACGAGCGGCTCGACAACCTGATCTTCGTCGTGAACTGCAACCTGCAGCGCCTAGACGGCCCGGTACGGGGCAACGGCAAGATCATTCAGGAGCTCGAGTCGCTGTTCCGGGGCGCGGGATGGCACGTCGTCAAGGTCGTCTGGGGACGGGAGTGGGACGACCTCCTGGCTCGGGATGCCGACGGCGTGCTGGTGAACAAGATGAACACGACGCTCGACGGCGAGTTCCAGCGGTACTCGGTGGAGTCCGGCGCCTACATTCGGGAGCACTTCTTCGGGCCCGACCCGCGCCTCAAGCGGATGGTCCAGCACCTCTCGGATGACGACCTCTGGCGGCTGCGGCGCGGCGGTCACGACTACCGAAAGGTATACACGGCCTACCAGCTGGCCACCGAGCTCAGGGATGCCCCGGTCGTGGTTCTGGCCAAGACCGTGAAGGGATGGGCGTTGGGTCCCGAGTTCGAAGCCCGCAACGCGACGCACCAGATCAAGAGGATGACCGAAGAGGAGCTGCGGCGATTCTCGGAGCGGCTCGGGCTCGAGATCCCCGCCCGGAAGCTCTCGGGTGAGGAGCCGCCGTTCTTCCACCCCGATGAGGACTCCGACGAATTCCAATATCTGAAGGCGCAGCGGCGCCGGCTGGGCGGCTTCATCCCGACGCGGCGCGTCCGCCCCCGATCAATGCACCTGCCCGAGGCCAAGGTGTACGAGGCCTTCGACGCCGGAACCGAGGAGCGCCGCCAGGAGGTCTCCACGACGATGGCCTTCGTCCGGCTGCTCCGCGATCTGATGCGCGACCGGGAGCTGGGGCGCCACATCGTGCCGATCATCCCCGACGAGGCGCGCACCTTCGGGATGGAGTCGCTGTTCAAGGACTTCAAGATCTACGCCCCGACGGGCCAGCTGTACGAGCCCGTGGACGCGTCGATGCTGCTCTCCTACACCGAGGCGCGCGACGGGCAGATCATCGAGGAGGGAATCACCGAGGCGGGTTCGATGGCGACGTGCACCGCTGCCGGGACCTCGTACGCCACGCATGGACGCCACATGGTTCCCTTCTTCCTGTTCTACTCCATGTTCGGATTCCAGCGGATCGGCGACCTGGTCTGGGCCTTCGGCGACGCTCGCGGGAGAGGGTTCCTCCTGGGATGCACCGCCGGCCGCACCACCCTCAACGGAGAGGGGCTGCAGCACGAGGACGGGCACTCCCACCTGCTGGCATCGACCGTCCCGAACTGCCGAGCGTACGACCCCGCCTTCGCCTTCGAGACCGCGGCGATCATTCGCGATGGCCTCCGGCGCATGGTCGGCGCCGGAGAGGACATCTTCTACTACCTCACGCTGTACAACGAGAACTACGTCATGCCGGCCAAGCCCGAGCAGGTGGAGGAGGGAATCCTGTCCGGCATGTATCGATTCCGCCCCTCGCCGGACGAGCGCACGCATCGCGCCCAGCTGTTCGGCTCGGGTTCGATCCTCGCCACCCAGGTGCTCCGGGCGCAGGAGCTGCTCGCCGAACATCACGATGTCGCCGCCGACGTGTGGAGTGTCACCAGTTACAAGCTGCTGCGCGAGGAGGCCCTCGAGGCCGAGCGCTGGAACCGGCTGCATCCGGACCAGCCGGCGCGATCCAGCTACGTCGAAAGAGCCCTCAATGGGTCGGAAGGGCCGGTCATCGCCGCGAGCGACTGGATCAAGGCCGTTCCCGATCAGATCGCTCGGTGGGTGCGGCGGATCTACGTTCCGCTCGGCACCGACGGATTCGGCCGCAGCGACACCCGTGCCAACCTCCGACGGCACTTCGAGATTGACGCCGAGCACATCGTCGTCGCGACCCTCTCGGCGCTTGCGCAGAGCGGCGACGTGAAGCCCGAGGCGGTGTCCGAGGCGATCGCGGCCTACGGCATCGATCCCGAGCGTGCCGACCCTCGCGTCTCCTAACCCTCCCTCCGACGACCTCCCTAACTCGTAGGCGGAGCTAGCCTTCGGCGTAGGTCCAGTCGGGGCGCTTCAGGCGGTATCGCTCGTCGTAGGTGAACTCGCCGGTCGACTCGTCGAAGTCGACGAGCTTGGGCAGCACGATCTCGCGCGGTAGCGAGCAGGCGTGCTCGAGATGGGCGGCGAACTCGCCGACGAACACCCGCACCATGCTCTGGGCGAGCAGCGAGGTCGCGGAGGGCAGGTAGCAGCGCTGCCCGTCGGTCACCATGCGTGACCCGCGCAGAATCTCCTCCACGTCGCCCTCCTTCCCTTGTCCCTCCTCGATGCGGGACAAGACCCCGCTGATCGACGCGGAGTGCAGCTTGCACGGGTTGCACTGGCCGCACGACTCGATGTGGAGGAATCGCAGGTACAGCTGTGCCACCCGCACCATGCAGGCGGTGTCGTCGAAGACGGCGAACCCCGTGCCGAGCCCGGAGCCGATCTCGGTCATGGAGTCGTAGTCGAGGGGGGTGTCGAAGTGGGCCGGAGTGACCACCGGATGCGAGGAGCCAGGCAGCACCGCCTTGATCTCGTGTCCGGGGTGCGGCCCGCCGCCGTAGTCGTAGATCAGCGAGCCGAGCGGGGTCCCGAGCGGCAGCTCGTAGACCCCGGGGCGCTGGACGTCGCCCACCAGCGTGAAGACCATCGTGCCGGGCGAGCGCTCGGTGCCGACGGAGCGGAACCATTCCGGCCCGTTGAGCACGATCTGCGGAACGTTGAAGATGCTCTCGACGTTGTTGGCCACCACGGGGTTGTGGCTGCCCGGGCTCGTGAACAGGCCATCCATGTAGGGAGGCATGACGCGCGGCATCGGCTCCCGGCCTTCGATCACCTCGAGAAGGGCGCGTTCCTCGCCGAAGAGGTACTCGTCCGGCCCGAACCGCAGATCGATGGGCACGAAGCCGAGGATGTCGGCAGCATCCATCTCTTCAAGAGCACGCTCGAGGGCAGCGATCTCCTGCTTGAACCGCGCCTTCAGACCGATGTAGATGTGGTCGACCCCGGTGGCGTAGGCAGCGATCATCAGTCCTTCGATGAGCTGGTAGGGGTTTCGGCGGATCAGAAAGCGATCCTTGAAGGTGGCCGGCTCTCCCTCGGCCCCGTTGCAGACCAGGAACTTCTCAGCCGAATGATCGCCCGCGATCCCCGCCCACTTGACCCCGGTGGGGAAGCCGGCACCGCCGCGTCCGCGCAATCCCGACGCCTTGACGAGGTCGATGACCTCCTGGGGTTCGACCGACAGGGCCTCGAGGAGCGCCTCGCCACCGCCGCGGCCGAGGTAGTCGTCCAACGACTCAACCGGTGGATCCGCGATGAGCCGTTCGGCTCGCACGAAGCGGCTCTCGAGCGCAGGCTCGGGCAGCGAGCCCCCGGGCGTCTCTGCGGTTCCCACCGTCCGTGGACCCCCCTTCCATTGGTGCGTCCGCGCCCCGTCGGCTCGATCGCCAGGCACGAAAGATTATCCGACTATTCCGTCCAGGTCGGAAGCCGGAACCCGGTGGGCAGCGCAGTCGTGGCCGCCGATTCGCCGGCGGCATTTTGCGTGCCCGGCATTGTATCAGGGATGGGCGGCTAGCCCAGCTTGAGGTGCCGAGCGAATGAGTCAAGTTTGGGACGAGAGCCCACCAGGGGCGCACCCAAGCGGGGCCCGGCAGGCACCGAGCGAAGCGAGGCCCTGCCGGCATTGAACGACGCCGCCGGAGGCTCGGCTCGCCGAGCGGGGGCGAGGCGGGCCGACATTGAGGACCGCGGCCGGAGGCTCGGCTCGCCGAGCGGGGGCGAGGCGGGCCGACATTGAGGACCGCGGCCGGAGGCCGCCCCTTGCCTTTCTGGCCTTTCTGGCCTGTGCCGGGGAGCGAAGCGACCCGACTAGGCTCTGCCGGAACGTCCCCTGCCCGTGAGGCTCTGTTGGGCGCCGTCCCGCAGGTTGGGACGAGGGGTCACACCGAGTCCTGCCGAACGCAGAAACAGCCTAGACCTGCCGGGCGCCGGGGCCAATAGCCCGGGCGCGCCATTTTCTTGCGGCCCGGTCTGACCCCGGCTCCTAGTCCTGGCCGGGGCCCGACCCGCCCTCCCCGACTAGCTCGGCTCGGCCTCCGAGAGCATCGCCACGACCTCGCCGTGTTCGCGGGCGCGGGCGAGGTCGATGGGCGCGCGTCCGTCGTCGGCTCGCGCACGGGCATCGGCGGCGTGGTCGAGCAGGAGGCGCACCATCCGCCCGTCGCCGTTGTCGGCCGCGGCCATGAGGGGAGTCCATCCTCCCTCCATCCGCGCGTCCGCCTCCGCGCCCGCGCCGAGCAACAGCACCGAGATGTCGTAGTGGTTCGCCGCGGCGGCGCTGTTGAGCGCGGTCACGGCCACATCGTTCGAGGAGATCACGCGGGGATCGGCACCGCGAGCGAGGAGCAGCCGGACCGCGTCCGGGCGGCCGAAGAACGACGCCAGATGAAGGGGCGTGAAGCCGTCGGGGGACCGCGCCTCGACGAGCGATGATTCGTGGTCGAGCAACGCGGCGAGCCGGGGCCCGTCGCCGAGAGCCGCCGCCTCGAAGACGGAGAGCTCCACCCCGGCGGCCAGCAGCAGGTCGACGAGGTCGTGCCGGCTCCGGTACACGGCATGCAGGAGCGGCGAGAGCCCGTCGCCGGCGGGACGCGACGCCAGCATGGGGTATTGAGAAAGAAGCGACTCCACGCGAGCACGATCGCCAGCCTTGACTGCATCGACCAGCTCGGTCATGACGACATCCTCGGGGATTCTACGGAGGTCCGGTGAAGCCGTCCCCCTCGGGGGCCGGAGTAGGATTGTGGAAGCTGCGACGGGAGGCCGGAATGGCAACAGAAGTGAAAATGCCCCAGCTCGGCGAGACCGTGGTCGAAGGGACCATCACACGGTGGCTGAAGCAAGAGGGCGAATCGGTTCAGGCCGATGAATCACTGCTCGAAGTCTCGACCGACAAGGTCGACAGCGAGATTCCGGCGCCCGCGTCGGGAACCATCCTCAAGATCCACGTCCCCGAGGGCGAGACAGTAAAGGTGGGAACGCTGCTCGTCGAGATCGGAGCCGAGGGCGAGGTTACCGGAAACGGAGCGAAGCTCGAGAAGGACGACAAGGGCGACAAGACCGAGAGCGCCGAGGCGTCGAGGGACGAAGCGCCCGGCGGGGCCGAGAAGGCTCCCGCGCCCGCGCAGCCGGAGGAGCCGGCGGCCGCAGCATCAACCCCAGAGCCGAAGGCGCCCAGCCCTGAGGCCTCCCCGCCGAAGGAGGCACCGCCCGGCGAGGCTCCCGCGGCTGCTGCCTCCGCCGGCGGCGACGAGCCCCGGCGAGCGATCCTGTCGCCACTGGTCCGCCGACTCGCCGGCGAGCACGGCATCGATCTCACCTCGGTCCGCGGGACGGGTGCGGGAGGGCGGATCACGAAGGAGGACGTGCTCTCGTACGTCGCGTCACGGGGGTCGGCAGGGGGCGACGGCGCCGCCGCGGCCGCGTCGGACGGTTCCGCCGCGCCGGCCGCTGCGGCCGAACCGGCCGGAGAGAAGGCACCCGCCGCCGCAGCGCCGCGCGTCGAGCATCTTCAGGGCGGGGAGGAGACCGTCCCGGTCGCCCACATGCGGAAGGCGATCGCGGATCACATGCTTCGCTCCCACCTCGACACGGCGCGGGCGTGGAACTCGGTGGAGGTCGACATGGGCCGCATCGCGCGCCTGCGCGCCCAGGCGGGACCGACCTTCAAGGAGCGAGAGGGGTTCTCACTCACGTGGATGCCCTTCGTCTGCAAGGCCGTGACCCTGGCATTGCTGAAGTTCCCCCAGGTCAACTCCACCTGGAACGGCGACGGCACCGTGACTCGCAAGCACTACGTCAACCTCGGGATTGCGGTGGCGCTCGACCAAGGTCTGATCGTCCCGGTGATCAAGGCCGCGGACGGCATGAACCTCGTGGGGCTGGCCCGGATGGTCCGGGACCTCGCCCAGCGTGCCCGCTCGAAGAAGCTCGCGCCCGACGACGTCCAGGGCGGGAGCTTCACGATCACCAACCCCGGGCCGTTCGGCTCGATCGTCTCGGTGCCCATCATCAACAAGGGGCAGACCGGAATCCTCGCCGTCGACGCGGTCACGAAGCGGCCGGTGGTCGTCACAGACGAGTTTGGCAGCGACTCGATCGCGATCCGGCCCATGGTGTTCCTGTCGATGTCGTGGGATCACCGAGTCATCGACGGAGCGGAGGCGGCGCAGTTCCTGTCTTACCTCAAGGGCCTGCTCGAAGACGCCGATTTCGCACCAGATCTCTCGGCCTACCTTCCCTCGCAGCGGTGACGCACTGACTATGTTGCCGATCCGCGTCGTCGAGGCCGGCGTCGTCCCCTATGGGATCGCGGAGGAATGGCAGCGGGAGCTGCACCGCCGGCGGGTCGCTCAGGAGATCCCCGATGTGCTGCTCCTCCTCGAGCACCCCCACGTCTACACGCTCGGACGCCGCTTCAACAGGGAGCACCTGCTGCTCGACGACCGGGCGCTCGCCGCGGCCGGCATCGAGGTGCACGAGTGCGACCGCGGCGGCAGCGTCACCTATCACGGACCCGGCCAGCTTGTCGGGTACCCGATCATCGACCTTCGCCCCCGCCCCGCCGGCGAGGAGGAGCCCGGACGCCCGGACCCCATCCGGTACCTTCGCACGCTCGAGGAGGCGCTGATCCGGGCGGTTCGGAGCCTCGGAGTGATCGCCTCGCGCCGTCCGGGGCCACCCGCGCTAACGGGGGTGTGGGTCGGCGATGCGAAGCTCGCCTCGATCGGCGTTCACATCGGGCGCGGGGTCTCGCGTCACGGTTTTGCGCTCAACGTCGGCACGGACCTGTCGTACTTCGAAGGAATCGTCGCGTGCGGTATCGACGGGGTCCGCATGACGTCGCTAGCCAAGCTCCGCTGCGAGGACGTTCCGATCGGACAGGTCCGGCGCGCCGTCGTGGAAAGGCTCTCCGAGCTCCTCCACCGGCGTCCGGTGCCGGCCACTCCCGACGACCTCGGGCTCGCCGCGCTCGGCGTCCCCGTCGAGGATGGGGCGCGGGTGATCGAGTTGCGCTCGGTCCGTTCCCCGCGTGGGGCAAGCGAGCTGGCCCACCCCGAACAAGGGGCAGGAGGCCACTAGTATGGCCAGGCTCGAGAAGCCGGAGCTCGTCCACCACCGGCTCGGTCTTACCGACGGACAGCTTCTCGAGATGCACCGCTACATGATCACCGCCCGGCTGCTCGACGAACGCCTCTGGGCGCTCAACCGGCAGGGAAAGGCGCCGTTTGTAGTCAGCGTCGCCGGCCACGAAGCCTGCCAGGTGGGAACCGCCTATCCCCTCCGCCCCGGAAGCGACTACTACGTGCCCTACTACCGCGACCTCGCCGGCGTCCTGGTCGCCGGGATGACCCCCCGCGACGTGGTGCTGGGCGTGTTCGCGAAAGCCGAGGACCCGTCGTCGGGCGGACGGCAGATGCCGGCGCACTGGGGGAGCCGCCGCCTCGGCATCATCAGCCACTCCTCGCCGGTCGGAACGCAGCTGCCTCACGCCGCCGGGATTGCGTATGCCATGAAGTACCGGCGCGAGTCCTCCGTCGTGGTCTGCTGGTTCGGTGAGGGAGCCACCTCGCAGGGAGACTGGCACGAGGCGATGAACTTCGCCGGCATCCACCGTCTTCCCATCGTGTTCATCTGCGAGAACAACCAGTACGCGATTAGCGTTCCCACGAGCAAGCAGATGGCGATCCCCAACGTCGCCGACCGGGCGTCGGCGTACGGCTTCGGCGGGCATGTGGTCGACGGCAACGACCTGCTCGCCTGCTACGGCCTCGCCGTCGAGGCGATCGACCGGGCACGGGTGGGGGAGGGCCCGACGCTGATCGAGTGCAAGACCTATCGCTTCGCCCCGCATACCTCGGACGACGACGACCGAACGTACCGGAGCCGCGACGAGGTCGAGGCGTGGCGGGCGAAGGACCCGATTCCGCGCTTCGAGGCCTACCTGAAGGATCACAAGATCACCCGCGACAGCGAGCTCGAGGTCCTGCGCGAGGAGGTGCGCAGCGAGATCGCAGAGGCGGTGGCATACGCGCTCGATGCGCGGCCTGCCCCGCCAGAGCACGCGCTTCGCCACGTCTTCGCTGAGGAGCCGCCCCCGCAGCTGCGGCCACCCCGTCGCCCCGGCCGATCCGGGGGAGGCGGCGCCAATGCCTGAGAAGAGCCTCATCCGCTCCGTCCACGACACGATGTGGGAGCTGATGGATGCCGACGAGCGGATCGTGGTGCTCGGCGAGGACGTCGGCGCCCGCGGCGGGGTGTTCCGAGCCACCGAGGGCTTCCTCGCCCACTTCGGCGACGAGCGCGTCATCGACACCCCGCTGGCGGAGTCGTCGATCGTCGGCCACGCCATCGGGATGGCGTTGGGCGGGCTGCTCCCGATCGCCGAGATCCAGTTCGCCGACTTCATCCACCCCGCCTTCGACCAGATCGTCTCAGAGGCCGCACGCATGCGCTACCGGACCAACGGCGACTTCGGATGCCCCCTCGTTATCCGCGCGCCCTTCGGCGGGGGGGTGCACGGGGCCCTGTACCACTCCCAGTCGGTGGAGGCGTTCTACGCGCACGTCCCCGGGCTCAAGGTGGTGATCCCCGCTACGCCGCACGACGCCAAGGGGCTGTTGCGGTCGGCGGTGTACGACCCCGATCCGGTGCTCTTCTTCGAGCACAAGAAGTGCTATCGCATGATCTCGGGCGAGGTGCCGGACGAGGAGTACGAGGTCCCGATCGGCGTGGCCCGCACCGTCCGCGAGGGCCGCCATGCCACGGTGATCGCCTACGGGCTGATGCTCCACTACTGCCTCCAGGGCGCCGAGCGCCTCGCTGAGGAGGAGGGCCTCGAGGTCGAGGTCATCGACCTGCGGACGGTGGCACCCGTCGACTGGGACGCCATCTTCGACTCGGTCCGCAAGACCTCGAAGGCGATGGTGGTCTACGAGGACAACCGGACGCTCGGCGTCGGGGCGGAGATCAGCGCCCGCATCGGCGAGGAGCTGCTGTACGAGCTCGATGCCCCGGTGGTGCGCATCGGGGGGCCCGATGTCCCGGCGATGCCGTTCGCCAAGACCATGGAAGAGTTCTGCATGCCCTCGCCGGAGAAGATCTACTCCGCCATGCGGGACCTCGTCGAGGCCTGACAGTCGGGGGAGTCCCCCCGACTGCCCCCCGTTTGGTGGCGACGTGCCGTCGGGGGACGACGTGAGGCTCCGTGACCTACTTGTCCGTCCTCCGCAGCCCGTTGGCGAAGCGGAGGAGCTCGGCCTCGCTCATGCCGAAGGCGTTGACCACGAAGCGCTCGCAGGGGTCCGAACCCTCGCTCCACTCCACCCCGAACCCTTCGTGGATGGGGCCGATCTGCCCGTCGAAGCCGCGCACGACGGTGGGACGCCCCGGATTCACGGGATAACGTCCCTCCCCGCCGCGGTAGAGCTCCACTATTCCGCCCGGGAAGGTCCACACGAGGTCGGCGCGGGGAGTCGGGTCGTCCGGAGCGGGCGGAGCCGGTGCGAGGTCGAGGTTCCGGACCGCAGCGGTCGCCATGAAGTCCGGCGGGGGGCACACCGTCGGCCCCGTCGCAGGCCCCCCGGTGCGCGGGGCCGTCGTCGAGGAAGAGGCCGCCACGTGCGGGCTCCCTGTTGGGGTTGCCGTGCGGCGGCTCGCCGGTGAGGTGCACGCCGCGAGCATCACGGCAAGCAAGGCGGCCGCGACGATCGGGCGGTGCGGCCGGGGCGCCCGTCGGGGGAGGATCATGATGATGTTTCGACGCACGGCTACCCTGAACGGTAACCGTCCGAGCTGGCAATAGGGTGGAACCCATGGTCTTCCTTGGATCGCAGATTCCTCGCCGTGACGCCCTGGATCCAGCTCCGGGGCGGGGTGTGCCGCGCCCGCCTTGGCTGAAGACCCGACTGCGCACCGGGCCGAACTATCAGGACCTCAAGTCCATGGTGCGGGGCCTCCAGCTCCATACCGTGTGCGAGGAGGCCTCGTGTCCGAACATCTACGAATGCTGGGAGGCGCGTGAGGCGACCTTCCTCATCCTCGGTGACCGGTGCACCCGGCGGTGCGGCTTTTGCGACATCACCACAGGACGGCCCGGCCCCCTCGACCCGGACGAGCCCGAACGCGTCGCCGAAGCGGTCGCCCAGATGGGGCTTCGCTTCGCAGTCATCACCGGGGTCGAGCGTGACGATGCCCCGCCTGCGGAGGTGGCCCGGATCTGGGCCGCGACGGTCGGCGCGATCCGCCGGCGGATTCCCGACTGCAAGGTCGAGCTGCTCACCGGGGACCTCAAGGGCAACCCCGACGCGGTCGGCATCGTGATGGACGCCGAGCCCGATGTGTTCGCGCACAACCTCGAAACCGTCCGCCGGCTGCACGCCAAGGTTCGCCCGGGCTTCCGCTACGACCGGTCGCTCGACGTCCTGCGGATGGCCAAGGAGCGCGCGCCGCACATCCCGACGAAATCCAACCTCATCGTGGGCATGGGCGAGACCTTCGAGGAGGTCGCCGATGCCCTCCGCGACCTGCGGCAGGCGAGGGTGGATCTGATGACGATGGGCCAGTACCTTTCCCCGTCGGTCGACCATCACCTCCCCGTCCAGCGCTGGGTACACCCGGACGAGTTCGACGCATATCGTCGGTTGGGTGGCGAGCTCGGGTTCGCCTGGGTCGAGGCGGGGCCGCTCGTTCGCTCGTCGTACCACGCGGGGACGCAGTACCGGGCGGCGGCGGAGCGGCTGAAGGGGATGGGCGCCCGGCATCGCTCCGGCTGACTGCGTTCCGCTTCGGCGCCTGCGTTCTCTTGGACAGAGGTTGTGGCTGAGCCCATGCGGGAGAGATCCAGGTGCCGCGACTGTTGCGTCTGATGCTCGGGCCTGACTCTGCAAGAACCGCAACCCTGGTACTAAAACTAAAGAGAAGGGATTTCTTTGGCGGCGGGCTTTATCGGCGTCGTTGTGTCACCACCCCTCCTTAAGATGAACGTATGTATGGGGTATCTCCTTAACTCCAGTCACCACCGCTTGTGGCAGCGACGAGCTCGTGGAGCGGATGAGGATCCGTGCTGGCCGCTTGCTGGAGAAGCCGGTAGAAGTGCAGGCCCCGGCTCCGACTCGTTCGGCGGTTGAACCGGAAGGTGAACTCGTCGAG
>JBOGWP010000024.1:0-5269 GCA_050693875.1 Actinomycetota bacterium | reverse complement strand
TCCGAGCGCAGCGAGGAGTCACTCCCCCGGCGACGAGGAACGGCCTGAAGGGCCGGATCTGGTCGGATCAAGAGGGCGAAGGGCCGGGGGCGGCAGCCCTCCGAGCGCAGCGAGGAGATCAGGCTGCGGCACTCCCCCGGCGACGAGGAACGGCCCGAAGGGCCGGGATCTGGTCGGAACACGAGGGGGGGCCGGGGGGCGGCAGCCCTCCGAGCGCAGCGGGGAGATCGGGCTGCGGCACTCCCCCGGCGACGAGGAACGTCCGCAAGGACCGGACCTCGTCGGAACAAGAGTGGGGGGCCGGGGGCGTCAACCTCTTCCTTACATTCGGTTGCTGATGCTGCGACGATGAGGCCAACGAACCGAGAGTCTGGCCGGGATCGGGCGGGGCGGCCCCTACCAGTCGAGCCTGGTTCCGATCCCCCGCTCGGTGGCCTTGCGGAAAGCCACTGACGCCACGGCCAGGTCCTCGATCGCCAGGCCCGTCGAGTCGAAGACGGTCACCTCGTCGTGCGAAGTCCGGCCGGGGATCTTGCCGGCTACCACCTCGCCGAGGGAACCGTCGATGTCGGCCTCGGAGATGTCGCCACTCGCCAGGGGCACGTTCACCTCGCCACCGTGGCGCGCCTGCTCGATCTCGTCGACGATCACCCGCGCTCGCCTGAGGATTACCGGGTCGAGCTCCTGCTTGCCAGGCCCGTCGGCCCCCACGGCGTTGATGTGCGTCCCTGAAAGGACGGCGGCGTCGGGAACGACCGGGGCATGGGAGGGGGTCGTGGTGCAGACGATGTCCGCCGCCGCGGCCTCGACGATCTCCTCGACCGGCGTGATCGACAGCTCGGGGAAGCGCTCCCGAGCCTCCTTCACGAAGCGGTCCCGCCGCGCGCGGGCGGCGGCCGGGGCCCACACGACCACTCGGCGAATCCCCGCGGCTAGCGTCACCGCCTCGAGATGGAAGCCCGCCTGCACCCCCGAGCCGACCAGGCCCAGGCTCGAAGCCCCCGGCGCGGCCATGTGCTTCGTCGCCACGGCCGATGCCGCTGCGGTCCGCATGGCGGTCAGCTGGGTTGCGCCCATCAGCGCGATCACCCGACCGGTCTCCTGCTCTGCGAGCAGATAGGTCGCCGCAACCGCGGGCAGGCCCCGTTCTGGGTTGCGGGCATGCGAGTTCACGACCTTCACGCCCGCCAGCTCGCCGCCCATCGCCGCCGGCATGATGCGGAGATCGCCGTCGAAGCGGGGGAACTCGAGGTAGAGCTTGGCCGGCATCTGGACACGCCCTTCGGCGAATGCGACGAAGGCCGCCTCCACCACCTCGATGGCCTCGTGCATGCCGAGGAGACCGCGGACCTCGGCGTCGGGAAGCAGCAGGATCGACGACATGCCTCTAGCTTGCCTCGTTTCGAAGCTGACTGCCGTGCGGCGCCAGCCCTTGGGCCGGCACTACGGGAGTCGAGAGCTTCGTTGAAAAGGGCCGGCTCCGCCGGCCCGCCAGGCTTGGTCGGCGCCGATGTTGGTCTTGGGAGGGGCCCGCGGGAGGGCCTGCCCTCCCCACGATTACTTCAACTCGACGCTGGCTCCCGCCCCCTCGAGCTGTGCCTTGGCCTTCTCCGCCGTCTCCTTGTTCACCTTCTCGAGCACCGGCTTCGGGGCGGTGTCGACCAGGTCCTTCGCCTCCTTGAGGCCGAGGCTCGTCAGGGCCCGAACCTCCTTGATCACCTGGATCTTCTTCTCGCCCGCAGCAAGGAGCATCACGTCGAACTCGTCCTTCTCCTCCTCCTCCGGGGCGGCCGCTGCACCGGCAGCGCCGGCGCCGGCGGGGGCGGCCATCATCGGCGCCGCCGCGCTAACCCCAAAGCGGTCTTCGAACGCCTTGATGAACTCCGACAGCTCCAGCACGGTCATGCCGGAGATCGCGTCGAGCAGCTCGTCGGCCGAAACGTTTGCCATGTCGGTGCCTCCTCCTTGTTTCCTTTGAATTCCTACGATCCGTGCGGCTCAGCCGCAGTTTCGGCAGCCTCCGGCTTTGCGGCAGTTTCGGCAGCCTCCGGCTTTGCGGCAGTTTCGGCACCCTCCTGCGCTGCGGCGGCCTCAGTAGCCTCCGGCGCTGCGGGGCTCTCGGCAGCCGGCCCTGACGTGGTGTCGCCGCCCTGCGGCTCGAGGGCCTCCCGCCGCGCCGCAAGCGCGTATCCGAGGTTGCGCAGTGGAGCCGACAGCACCAGCATCAGCCGCTGCAGCGGCGACTGCAGAAGGCCGGCGAGCTCGGCGAGGAGCACCTCCCGCGGCTTGACCTTGGCGAGCTCCGACGCCTCGTCGGCGCCGAGCACCCGTCGTTCGAGCAGACCGCCCTTCACCACCAGAGCGGGGTATTTCTTGGCGAACTCGTCGAGGCCCTTGGCGGCCTCGATGGGGTCGCCGCGCACGAAGGCGATCCCCGTGGATCCCTCCAGCAGCGGCAGCAAATCGTCGAGTTTCGCCTCGCGGGCCGCCAGCCGAGCCAGGGTGTTCTTCACGACCCGGAACTCGGCCCCCGCTCCGGCGAGTGTCCGCCGCAGCTCCTTCATCTCCTGGACCTTGAGTCCTCGGAACTCGGCGAGCAGGGCTGCGGGGGCCTCGCGCAGGCGTTCGCTGAGCTCCTGGACCGCGGCGACCTTCTCCGGCTTCGGCATCTAGCCTCCTTGCTGCTCGGGCACAAAAAAAACGGCCTGCCCGTAAGACGGCAGGCCGCCAAGATGCGGCGCCTCGGCAGGTGTCTGGCGAACCTTAGGGTGCGGGAGCGTCCCGCGCCGCCTGCTGTCTCGGGCTGTATGCGAGGGTACCGCCGGCGTGCGGGAGGGTCAAACCTCCCGCGGCCGGTTGGGATCGATCCGGATACCCGGACCCATCGACGTCGACAGCGTCAGGGACTTGAAGTACTTGCCCTTCGCCGCCGACGGCTTGGCCCGTGCCACCTCGTCGATCACGGCCAGGTAGTTCTCGGTCAGCGCTTCGACCGGAAACGACGCCTTGCCGATGGTGGTGTGGACGTTGCCCTGCCGGTCGGTGCGGTACTCGACCTTCCCGGCCTTGACCTCGCTCACCGCTCGTGCCACATCGGGCGTCACCGTCCCCGACTTGGGGTTCGGCATGAGCCCCCGGGGGCCGAGGATGCGTCCCAGCTTGCCGACCACCGGCATCATGTCCGGGCTGGCGATGGCGACATCGAAGTCGGTCCATCCCTTTTGGATGCGGTCGGCGAGATCCTGGTCGCCGACCTCCTCGGCTCCGGCCTCCCGAGCTTCCCGGGCCTTGTCGCCCTGCGCGAACACCACCACGCGCACCTGCTTTCCGGTGCCCTTCGGGAGACTGACAGACCCGCGGACCTGTTGATCCGCCTTCCGGGGGTCCACGCCGAGGCGCATGTTTAGCTCGACCGACTCGTCGAACTTCGCCTTCGCCGTCTCCTTTACGAGTTCGAGCGCTTCCGCCGGAGGGTAGAGCTGCGTCCGGTCGAACGCCTTCGCCGCCTCGATATACCGCTTGCCGCGCTGCGCCATTTCCGGCCTCCTGTGGTCCATGCGACCCGGCCTTCGGGTCTCCCACGGTTCGTGTGACGGCTACTTGACCGTGATCCCCATCGAACGAGCCGTCCCCTCGACGATCTTCATCGCCGCCTCGACGTCGTTGGCGTTGAGATCGGGCATCTTCACCTCGGCGATCTGGCGAACCTGATCGCGGCTGACCGAAGCCACCTTGTTGCGGTTGGGCTCGCTCGAACCCTTGTCGACCTTGGCCGCCTGCTTCAGCAGCACCGACGCCGGCGGGCTCTTGAGGACGAACTCGAAGCTTCGATCCTCGTACACCGTGATCTGGACCGGCACGATCGTCCCTTGCTGCGCCGAGGTCTTCTCGTTGTAGGAGCGGCAGAACTCCATGATGTTGACGCCGTGGGGTCCGAGCGCGGTGCCGACCGGCGGAGCCGGGGTGGCCTGACCTGCCGGGATCTGCAGCTTCACCATCGCTGCGATCTTCTTCTTCCTGCGGGGTGCGGTTGCCATGTCGCTCCTCTTCTCCCCGACGATCGTCGCCCTACAGCTTCGCCACCTGCTCGAACGACAGCTCCACGGGCGTCTCCCGTCCGAAGATGTTGACCAGCACCTTGAGCTTCGACTGGTCGACGTTGATCTCCGAGATCGAGCCGGTGAAGTTGGCGAAGGGACCGGTGACGACCCGCACGCTCTCTCCCTCTTCGAACTCGAGCCGCGGCTTCAGCTTCTCGACCGGCTTCACCTGGAGGATCCGGTCGACGTCGCGCGGTGCAAGCGGGGTCGGCTTGGCGCCGGTCGGGCCGACGAACCCGGTGACGCCGGGCGTGTTGCGCACCGCATACCAGGAGTCGTCGTCGATGTACATGCGAACCAGGAGGTAGCCGGGGAACACCTTCTTCTGCACGACCTGCTTCTTGCCCTGCTTGAACTCGATGACGTCCTCCATGGGGATGACGACCTCGAAGATCTTGTCCTCCATGTTCATCGACCGGATCCGGGTCTCGAGGTTCGCCTTCACCTTGTTCTCGTAGCCGGCGTAGGTGTGGACGACGTACCAGTCGCCGCGCATGAACAGGAAGCCGGTCTCCTCTTCTTCTTCCTCTTCCTCTTCGGCGCCCTCTTCGGCACCGGCCTCGGCCCCCGCTTCCGCTTCGGTTTCGGCTTCGGCTACCTCGGCAGCAGCGGCAGGCGCTGCCGGCTCTTCCTCGGGAGCCGCCGGTTCCTCCGCAGGCTCTTCTTCGGGAGCGGAGGGCTCGGGAGCCCCGCTCACTTCCACCTGCGCCTCGGCCTGGTCGTCGCTCTCCGGCCGTGGCTCGGCCTCCTGAGCTTCGCCAGCGTCGGCCTCGGGCCGCTCGTCCGTGGACGTCTTGAGCGCGTCGTCGTGTGACGTCATCTGCTCGGGAAGAGTTTGACGATGACCTCGAAGAACCCGAGGTCGAGGAGGAAGACGATGCCGGTGAGGATCGACACGACGAACACGACGACGACCGAGTACGTGAACACCTCGGACGACGTCGGCCAGATCACCCGGCGCAGCTCGCCCTGGATGTCGCGTATGTACTGCCGGGCCCCGGCGCGCTCGCGCCGCTGCTGCTGCACCGGGACGGGCGATCGCTGCCGCGCCATGGCCTTCTCCTGGGCGCGTTGCTCGCGCTTCATGCGCCGCTTGATCTCGCGGTTCACCTTCTCGTCCTTCTTCCTTCCAAGTCAGCAGGGCCGGCGGGACTCGAACCCACAACCCC
>JBOGWP010000023.1:0-9979 GCA_050693875.1 Actinomycetota bacterium | reverse complement strand
ACGCCCCCGCCCGAACGAAGAACTCCTCCCGCACCAGCGCGCGGTTCCTCGCGCTCATCGTCCGATCTCGCCGCACAAATCCGCTCCGACGGCTGGAGGGAGGGCTACCATGAGGCCACTGCGTAGGTGACGTAACCCTACTCGGACGCGCAGAGCCGGAAATGTTGAGGCGCGGGAGGTGGCCCTCGATGCTGGCGATGACTCGAGCGTGGCGGGCCACCTCGGAGTCCCAACCCCGAGCTTCGGCGTCCTCCCGGAGTGACATCAGCGAGTTGTGATTTCGAACTCGGGAACGAACTCTGGCGTGGTGACGAAGTTGTCGCACTGCTCGCAGACGTTGCGAGGGCATCGGTCATCGACATCATCCGACGCGTGTATTAACGAGACACTACACTAGCGCTCGACCTGTTGGGCCGGGCGGTCGACGCGGTCTCAGAGCTTGTTGAAGAGGATCTCCCGCTTGACCTCCTGAATTGCCTCGGTGATCCGGATGCCCCGAGGACAGGCGTTTGTGCAGTTGAACGTCGTCCGGCAGCGAAACGCCCCCTCGCGGGCGGCGAGCATCTCCAGCCGTTCGCCGGCCCCCTGATCGCGAGAGTCGAAGATGAAGCGGTGGGCGTTGACTATCGCCGCCGGCCCGACGAAGGCGCGATCGCCCCAGAAGATCGGGCACGACGTCGTGCACGCCGCGCAGAGAATGCACTTCGTGGTGTTGTCGTAGCGGGCGCGCTCCTCCGGCGACTGCACACGCTCGCCGTCCGGGGGATGCTCCTCGTTGATCAGCCACGGCTTGAGCGACCGGTATCCGGCGAAGAACGGCTCCATGTCGACGATCAGGTCCTTCAGCACCCGCAGCCCCTGCAGGGGCTCGACCGTGATCGGCTCGGCGAGGTCGCGGCACAGCACCTTGCAGGCCAGGTGGTTGGCGCCGTTGATGGCCATCGCGTCGGAGCCGCAGATTCCGTGGGCGCAGGAGCGCCGCAGGGAGAGGGAGCCGTCGACGTACCACTTCACGTAATGCAGGGCGTCGAGCACGCGCGCGTTGTCCTCGACCTCCGCGACGTACTCGCCCCAGGTAGGCTCCTCGTCGGTCGAGGGGTCGAACCGGAAGACCTTGAGCGCGACCTTCATCGAGCCCGTCGCCGCCGGTGAAGCCGGCTCCAAGGGCCGGGACGCCTCACTTCGGGGTCGACGCGGCCAGGCTCTCGAACTGGTCGAGCATCCCCCACCAGGCCTCGACCGCCAGGTGGACCGATTCCACCCCCGGCTCCGACTCGTGGAGCGCCGATCGGAGTGCCGTGGCGTGCCAGTCGTCGATCGTGGCGTGGAGGTCGAAGAAGGCCAGCGCCCGCTCGTCGGTCAGGTCGTAGTGCTGCCGCAGGCCGTCGGCCTTGGCAGCGGCAACTTCGCTGAACTGGGCCTCGTAGGCATAGATCGCTCCGAGCGCCTCGTCGGCACCGCGGTCGCACAGGGCGGCATAGGTCTCGACGAGGTTGCGCGTGCGCGGGAGCGGCTGCGCCTCGAGGACCTCGTCCCGCTCGAGCCCGAGGCCCTCGGCGAAGCGGAGCCACAGCTCGAGATGCGGCTCGGGGCCTCCGGCCTCGTCGCGCAGGTTCTCCTCGATCGCGTCGCGTGCGGGGCCGCCGTCGAGATGCGACAGGGCAGCCTCGAGGAACGACGGGAGGGCCGACTCGTAGGCGTAGTACTGGGTGGCGTAGGTGCGAAGGACGGATTTCGGCACCTGCCCGGCCTGCCACCGCTGGTAGAAGGGGTGCTTGAGCAGATGCCAGTCCGAGATGATCCTGTCGATGCTCCCCACGTTGCAGACTCCTTTCAGTACTTGCGCTCCATTGGAAGATACTTCGTGATCGTTACGGGCTTGTAGCGCAGCTCGATCCCACCATCCGGGCGGCGGAAGGCGAGGGAATGGCGAAGCCAGAACCCGTCGTCGCGGAGGGGAAAGTCGGATCGGAAGTGCCCGCCCCGGCTCTCGGTGCGGGCCCGGGCGGCGACGGCCGTCACTTCGGCAAGATCGAGCAGGTACCCAAGCTCGACTGCCTCGAGGAGGTCGGTGTTGTACACCGTGCTCTTGTCGTCGACAGAGATCCTCCCGTACCGCTCCTTGAGCTCGGCGATCGTATCCAGCAGCGGGGCGAGCGATTCCTCGCTCCGCACCACGCTGCACCGCTCCATCATCTCCTCCTGCAGCTTTGTCCGCAGCACGACCGGCCGTTCGCCCGGTTCGCGCTCGAGGATCGAGCGGAGATGCTCGGTAGCTGGCCGCTCCGGATCCTCCGGGAGCGGCGCCCAGTCCGCCGCCTCGGCGTGCTCGGCCATCCGGATCCCTCCCCGCCGGCCGAAGACGACGATGTCGAGGAGCGAGTTGGTCCCGAGCCGGTTGGCCCCATGCACCGAGACGCAGGCGCACTCCCCGGCGGCGAAGAGTCCAGGCAGGACGGTGTTGTCCTCGTCAGCGGCCACCTCGGACTCCACATTCGTGGGAATGCCGCCCATGGCGTAGTGGGCGGTCGGCTGGACCGGCACGGGCTCCTTCGTGGGCTCGACGCCGAGGTAGATGCGGGCGAACTCGGTGATGTCGGGGAGCTTGGTCTCGATGGTCTCCCGGGGCAGGTGCGACACGTCGAGCAGCACGTAGTCCTTCCCGTCGACGCCGCGCCCCTCGCTGATCTCCTGGTGGATCGCCCTCGACACGACGTCCCGGGGGGCGAGGTCCTTGATCGTGGGTGCGTAGCGCTCCATGAAGCGCTCGCCCTCGCCGTTGAGCAGGATGGCCCCTTCGCCGCGGGCCGCCTCGGAGAGGAGGATGCCCATCCCGTAGATCCCCGTGGGGTGGAACTGGAAGAACTCCATGTCCTCGAGCGGGATCCCGCGCCGGAAGCAGACCCCCGGACCATCGCCCGTCAACGTGTGTGCGTTCGACGTGATCTTGAACACCCTCCCGAATCCGCCGCTGGCGAAGAGCACGCTCTTGGCGTGGAACACCCCGATCTCCCCGTTGCGGAGGCGATACGCGACAACCCCGGCGCACCGCCGCGGCGGCTCGGCGGAGAGGAGGAGGTCGAGGACGAACCACTCGTCGAAGAACTCCACGCCCTGCCGAAGGCACTGCTGGTAGAGGGTCTGAAGGATCATGTGTCCGGTTCGGTCGGCGGCGTAGCAGGCGCGGCGCACGGGGGCCTCGCCGTGGTTTCGGGTGTGACCCCCGAAGCGGCGCTGATCGATCGTGCCCTGAGGCGTGCGGTTGAACGGCATGCCCATGTGCTCGAGGTCGATCACGGCGTCCACCGCCTCGCGGCACATGATCTCGGCGGCGTCCTGGTCGACGAGGTAGTCCCCTCCCTTGATCGTGTCGAAAGCGTGCCATTCCCAGTTGTCCTCCTCGACGTTGCCGAGGGCGGCGCACATGCCTCCCTGGGCTGCGCCCGTGTGCGAGCGGGTCGGGTACAGCTTGCTGATCACCGCGGTGTGGCCTCGCTTGGACGCCTCGAGCGCGGCCCGGAGGCCGGCACCCCCGGCGCCGACGATGACGCAGTCGTAGCGGTGATAGGAGGCAGAGGATCCCGCGGGCACCTACCCGCCCCCGGGCATCTGGGAGGCGCCGAAGGTGACGATGACGAGCGTTCCGATCGAGAAGAACAGGAATGTGGCGCTGTAGAGCACGGACTTGAGCAGGACGCGGAGCCGGTCGTGGCGGACGTAGTCCTGGATCACGGTCCGGGCCCCGACGGCGCCGTGGAGCAACGAAAGGGCGAGGAGGAGCCAGTCGTACGTGCGCCAGAACAGTCCCGACCATCGTCGGGCAACGAAGTCGAAGCTGATGCGGTCCACCCCCCCGCCGAAGACGTGCATGATCGCCACGTGCCCCAGCAGCAGGAAGATCAGCAGCACCCCCGAGATCCGCATGAAGAACCACGACCAGACCTCCCACGACGAGGGCGAGAGGTGCGACGGGTACTTCTTGCGGAAGACCTGCTCGACGGTCGCCATGTCAGAAGATCGGTCGCAGCATCATCACTGCGGCCGGGACGAAGAGGGCGACCGTGAGCGCGATCTGCGCCTGTGCAAGCTGCCGCTGGTAACGCGCTCCCTTCGCCCAGAAGTCGATGAGGATCACCCGGATGCCGTTGAACGCGTGGTACAGCACCGCCGCGACCAGGATGACCTCGAGGGGGCGGATGAAGGCTTGCTTGTAGACGCTGACGAAGCGGTTGTAGTGCTCCTCACCGAACCCCACGAGCGAGGTGTCGAGGATGTGCAGGTAGAGGAATCCGAGGACGGCGAGACCGCTCCCGCGATGCAGGATCCACGACCACATCCCCTCTCCGCCCCGGTAGAAGATGCGCCGGTAGGGGCTGCGCCCGGTCCTGGTATCCACCTCTTGCACTATAGCGCCGGGAGCGTTGCCGTCCGCCTCACTCAGGCGTCCTCGATCTTGATAGGCACCGACCAGTTCTCGCGCACGACGTAGGTAACCCGGATCCGTTGCCGGGCGAGGAGGTGGGCCTCGAGGTAGTCGCGGGAGACCGGAGCTTGGTCGATCAGGAAGATGAACTGCCGTCCGTCGACCGCGCGGACAGAGAGCTTGTTCCCCTTGAGCTCGGTGATCAGACCGTCGACGGTGCGCGGCTGCTCGAGTTGGAGCGGCTCGGAGGGGGTCGGGCCCGCGGCATCGCCGGAGCGCCGCTCGGCCGCGCACCCGGCACCGAGGGCGAGGATGAGGGTGACTACGACGAACTGCACGCCGCGCTGCACGGCGGGGAGGATAGCCGATCGCGCTCCTCCGCCCCGCCCCCCTCGGGGGGTCCCCGAGGGGGCTCCCGAGAGGACTTCGACCGGGGCCGATCGCGCCCGACCTACAATGGCGAGGTGACCTCCCAGGACCGTCGCGAGACCGACTCGGGAATCGAGATCGAGGCGGTGTACGGTCCAGAGGAGCTCGTGGGGTGGGATCCCGCGCACGATCTCGGGGCCCCCGGCGAGTATCCCTTCACCCGCGGCGTCCACCCGACGATGTACCGAGGCCGTATCTGGACGATGCGTCAGTACTCCGGGTTCGGGACTGCGGAGAGCACCAATCGGCGCTTCAAGTACCTTCTCGAGCGTGGGCAGACCGGCCTTTCGGTGGCGTTCGACCTTCCCACCCAGATGGGCTACGACGCCGACCATCCGCGGGCGGAGGGCGAGGTGGGAGGCACCGGCGTTGCGATCTCGAGCCTCGCCGACATGGAGGTTCTCTTCGACGGGATCCCGCTCGACTTCGTCTCGACCTCGATGACGATCAACGCCACCGCGCCCATCCTGCTGCTCCTCTACGAGCTCGTCGCCGAGCAACAGGGGGTTCCGCCAAGCCGGGTGCGCGGCACGGTCCAGAACGACATCCTGAAGGAGTACGCGGCCCGGGGCACGTACATCTTTCCTCCGAAACCCTCCATGCGGCTGGTGACCGACCTGTTCGAGTACTGCCACGAACGGCTGCCGAAGTTCAACGTCATCTCGATCTCGGGCTACCACATGCGGGAGGCCGGGTGCACGGCGGTGCAGGAGGTGGCCTTCACGCTGGCCCACGGCGTCGCCTACGTTACCGCGGCGGTCGAGGCGGGACTCCGCCTCGACGAGTTCGCACCGCGCATCTCGTTCTTCTTCGCCTGCCACATGAACCTGTTCGAGGAGGTGGCCAAGTTCCGTGCCGCACGGCGGATGTGGGCCCGGCTCGTGAAGGAGCGCTTCGGGGCGACGGATCCCGAGTCGATGCACCTGCGGTTCCACACACAGACGGGCGGCGCCACGCTCACCGCCCAGCAACCCGAGAGCAACGTCGTCCGCACCGCCTACGAGGCACTGGCCGCGGTGCTTGCCGGAACGCAGTCGCTCCACACCAACTCGTACGACGAGGCGCTCTCGCTGCCGAGCGAGCGGGCGGCCAGGATCGCGCTACGGACACAGCAGGTACTGGCCTTCGAGACGGGGGTTGCCGGCACCGTGGACCCGCTCGGAGGCTCGTGGTTCGTCGAGGCGCTCACGAACGAGATCGAAGCCCGCGCCGAGGAGATCATGCAACGCATCGACGAGCTCGGGGGCGCCGTCGAGGCGATCGAGCAGGGGTGGACGAAGCGGGAGATCGAGGAGTCCGCCTACCGCATCCAGCGGGCGGTCGAGTCGGGGGAGCGGGTGGTCGTCGGCGTGAACCGGTTCGAGGAGCCCGACGAGGCGATCACCATCGTCCGGCCCGAGGCCGATGTTGCCGAACGTCAGGTCGCCCGCCTGCGACGCGTGCGCGAGCAGCGCGATCCCGACGCGGTCGCCCACGCACTCGATAGGCTCCGTGCCGCCGGACGGGGTGGCGTCAACCTCCTGCCTACGATGCGAGAGGCCTTGGCCGTCTACGCGACGCTGGGCGAGGTCTGCGACGTGCTCCGGGAGGAGCTGGGCACCTACGAGCCGAGGGAGGTCTTCGGATGAGGGTGGCGATCGTGGGCGGGACGGCGGGGCTTGGGTACGGGCTGGCGATGCGGCTGGCGAAGGCGGGCGACGAGGTGGTGATCGGGAGCCGCCAGACGGAGAAGGCCGAGGGGGCCGCAGAGCGGGCGCGGGAAGCCGTCGGCCCGTCGTGCTCGGTCGAGGGGGCGGCCAACCAGGAGGTGGTGAAGGAGGCGGACGTCGTCGTGGTCACCGTGCCGTTTCCCGGCCAAGCGGAGATGTACAAGAGCCTCAAGGGCGGCATCCGCGAGGGGGCGACCGTCATCGACTGCAACGTCCCGCTTGCCAGCGAGGTCGGCGGGAAGCCCACCCGGCTGCTCGGGGTGTGGGAGGGTTCGGCCGCCCAGCAGGCGAAGGGAATCCTTGGCCGGAAGGTGAACGTGGCCTCGGGTTTCCACACCATCATGGCGGCCTCGCTCCAGGCGATCGACCGGCCCCTCGAGGAGGACGTGCTCGTCTGCGGCGACTCGGATGCCCGCAAGGTGGTCGAGGAGCTCGTCGGCCGGATCGAGGGGGCACGGTTCGTGGACTGCGGCCCCCTGGAGACCGCCCGCATCCTCGAGTCGCTGACCCCGCTGCTAATCGGGATCAACGGCCGCTACAACCTCGAGCCGGGGGCAGGGATCCGGATCACGAACCTGCCCGGCTAGGCTAGGGGGCCGGGGGCCTACCCCGAGGTCCGCATCCGGCCGCACCGCAGCTCATAGAGGCCCGCAAGCGCGGCGTGTCCGTCTGCACCGAGCGTCCTCGAGTTCGTCGTCGCGAGCGACACCTCCCTGCCGCTCCAGCGAAGCACACGCTCCTCGACGCGGTAGGTGCTCCCGTCGCTCGTCGTGGCCGAGGCGAGCACGAGCTCGGGGCGGCCGTCGCCGTCCACATCTACGCACTCCCCCCCGTCGCCGTGGGTCACCGTGCCGCCGACCGCGATGCGCAGCCGGCCCCGCCCGTGCTCCTCGACCGCGACCAGCCGTCCGGCCTCGAGGGCGAGGACTTCGAGGAACTGCGTCGAGGCGCCTCGTTCGACGTTGACGAAGGCCTCTTCCCGCCCGTCCCCGTCGGCGTCCGCGGCGCCGGACGTCCTCGGGACGCGTTGCGCCGCCCCGGATCCGTCGACGAGCGTGACATCGGCCCGGTCCCCCACGGCCGTGATCGCGCGTGCCAGCCACCTCGTCGGCCGTCTCGAGCCGTCGAGCGTGGCGAACACGACGAACAGGTCGCCGTGGTGGTCCCCGTCGAGATCCCCGGTGACGGCGGAGAGACATCCGGCGCCTGCCGGGAGGCGGTCGTCGTCGGACCGAGGACACGGCTCGCCGTCGTCGAACGGGAGGACCCGGGGCGGAGTGACCTCGGTGGGCGTCGCCGTGCGCGCTGGAGTGTCCGATCGGGATGGCTCGGAGGGCGAAGCGGCCGGCCGGCACGCGGCCGCGATCAGGAGGAGAAGGAAGGCCAAGGCGCGGCAGTGCCCACGGGCGCGAATCACCCCGGCTCCGCCGGAGGTCCGACGACCGCCAGCTCGGCCCCCGCGTTCACCGCATCCCCGGGGCGCACTCGAAGCTCGGTAAGCACGCCGTCGCGATGGCAGACGAGGAGGTTCTCCATCTTCATCGCCTCGAGCACGAGGATGGGCTCCCCGGCGGCGACCGTGGCGCCCTCCTCGCGCAGAGTCTTCACGATCGTCCCCTGCATGGGGGCCGTGATGATCTCGCCCTCGACGCCGGCGAGGGCCCGGCGGTCGGATCGAGGAGGTCTCGGGCGACCCCGGACTCCGGGGTCGCGTCGGACGACCACGACCTCGAACTTCCGACCCTCCACCTCCACCGTCACGTTTTCCTCGTCGCCGGGTGCGTCGCCTCCGCCGGCCGTCCACCGTCCGCGGTCGGGGAGCTCGCCGACCTTCGAGAGATCGAGCTGGGCCTCGACGGTCTGCGTCGAGAACGAGCCCTTGCGGAACCAGTCGCTCGACAGCGCCAGGCGGTGGAAGGGGATCGTGGTGCGTATCCCCCCGACGTGGAACTCAGCGAGGGCCCGCAGCGTGCGCGAGATCGCCTCCTCGCGGTCGCGCCCCCAGCAGATCAGCTTGGCAATCAGCGAGTCGTAGGCCTGGGGGACCTCGGAGCCCGTCGTCACGCCGGCATCGACCCGAACGCCGGGACCTGCGGGCTCGGCGTAGGCAGCGATCCTGCCCGGTGAGGGGAGGAAGCCCTGCGCCGGGTCCTCGGCGTTGATCCGGCACTCGACGGCGTGACCCCGGATCGCCACGTCGTCCTGCCCCAGCGACAGCGGCTCGTGCTGGGCCACGCCGAGCATCTCCTTGACGAGGTCGATTCCCACCACGGCCTCGGTGACGGGGTGCTCCACCTGCAGGCGGGTGTTCATCTCCAGGAACCAGAAGCGTGGGCCGGCGTCGGTCTGCTCGAGGAGAAACTCCACGGTTCCTGCCGACGAGTACCCTGCGGCCTCGGCGACGCGCACCGCCGCCCCTCCCATCTCGGCCCGCAGGGCCGGGTCGAGGGCCGGCGAGGGCGCCTCCTCGACGAGTTTCTGGTGACGCCGCTGGAGGGAGCAGTCGCGTTCGCCGAGGTGGATCAGGTTGCCTCGAAGGTCCCCGACGACCTGGATCTCGACGTGGCGAGGGTTGTCCAGATAGCGCTCGAGGTACAGGTCGGAGTTGCCGAAGGCCGCCTGCGCCTCGCGGGCCGCGCTCTCGAACGCCTCCGCCGCCTCTTTCGGCGTACGGATCACGCGGAACCCGCGGCCTCCGCCGCCGTGCGCCGCCTTGAGCGCAACCGGCCAGCCTTGCGCGGCCCCGAAGTCCTCGACCTCCGTGGGGCCGGCGACCGGCTCGGTCGTTCCCGGGACGCTAGCCACGCCGGCGGCGCCGGCCGTGCGGCGGGCGGTGACCTTGTCGCCCATCGCGGCGATCGCCCCCGGAGGCGGTCCCACCCAGATGAGCCCCGCCTGCAGCACCGCCTCGGCGAAGCGAGGGTTCTCTGCGAGGAAGCCGTAGCCGGGATGGACGGCGTCGGCCCCGCAGCCGACCGCCACCTCGAGGATCTTGCCGATGTTGAGGTACGACAGCACCGGCACGGCCTCGCCGAGCAGGTAGGCTTCGTCGGCGAACGAGGTGTGGAGTGCATCGCGGTCGGCTTCGGAGTACACCGCGACGCTGCGAATGCTCAGCTCCGAGCAGGCCCGGAAGAGGCGCACCGCGATCTCGCCCCGATTGGCAACGAGCAGCTTCGAGATCCTCGGCACGGGGGGCAATCCTACGCCGCGGTCGCGCCCCCACCGCCGTGCCTTTGTTCGATGGCGCTGGCGTTGCGGTGAGCGCTACGTGGCACGGAAAGAACGCCAGCAGCCTGATCTCCTCGCTGCGCTCGGAGGGCTGCCGCCCCCGGCCCTTCGCCCTCTTGATCCGACCAGATCCGGCCCTTCAGGCCGTTCCTCGTCGCCGGGGGAGTGACTCCTCGCTGCGCTCGGA
>JBOGWP010000022.1:0-2330 GCA_050693875.1 Actinomycetota bacterium | reverse complement strand
CTCCGTTCGGCGCCTGCCGGGCCCAGCTTGAGGTGCGCCCCGGTCGGTCTCGTCCCAAAACTTGACTCATTCGCACCAACCTCGGCACCTCGAGCTGGGCTAGAGATCGGGCTACAGGCCCGCGTCGGGGTGCAGCAGCCGCGCCAGCGCCCGCACCCCCTCACCGAGGCGGGGACCCGGAAGCAGCACCAGCTCGTCGTCGACGGTGCCGGTCCGGCCAGTCTGGACGGCGCGAAGGCGGGCGAAGCCGGGGCGGCTCCGCAGCTCGGCGGCTGATGCCACCGAGGCCGAGGTCACCACGTAGACGTCCGGGTCGGCCTGCGCGAGCCGTTCGACCGGCCACTCCGGATACGGGGCCTGCTCTCCATCGGTGACGAGCCGGCCCCCCGCGAGCCGGGCGAGCTCACCGGTGAGGCTCGAGGGCGCCGCGCCGACCAGCGGCGGGAACCGGGGCCCGACCTCCAGGTAGAGGCTCGGCGGGCTGCGGCGGCCGATGGCCGTCTGCACCTCGTCGAGCTGGCCCTGAATCCGGCGAGCCAGACGCGAGGCGGCCGCCGCCGTCCCGGTGAGCCGCCCGATCGTTCGGATGTCATCGAGTGCCTTGGCGACGGTCGCGGCGTTGAGCGTGACTATCGCGAACCCGCGATCGCGAAGCGCCGTCTTCCAGGCGGCCCCCGGCCCCCCGGTCGTGAGGACCAGATCGGCGCGCAACGCCTCGAGCGCGGCAGGGTCGGGTTCGAAGCTGCCCTCGGGCAGGACCGGCGGGACGGTCAACGCCTCGGGCGGGTACGTCTCCGCCCCCGATACGGCGACCACCCGGTCGCCTAGGCCGAGGGCGAACAGCGTCTCGCTGAAGTGGGGGGCCGCCGACACGATGCGGGTGGGAGGGTGCGGGAGCGTCACGGCGATTCCCTCGTCGTCCGTCACCCGGACGGGGAAAGCCTTCGGCCGCGGGCTCTCGGACCGCCGCCCGATGCATCCGGGAAGGGCGACGCTGAGCGCCAGGACGATGCAGGCCGCTCGGGAGGGGGGCACCGGCGCGGAGTGTACCGGCGGAGGATCGCGGAGCTCGTCGAACCTACACTGGTAGGGAGCAGTCGGCCGGGCGACCGCGGCGCCGCCGCCCAGCGGCGGGGCTGAGGAAGGTCCGGGCTCCACAGGGCAGGGTGCTGGGTAACGCCCAGGCCGGGCGACCGGCGGAAAGTGCCACAGAAAGAAGACCGCCGGGGGCGTGCCCCCGGTAAGGGTGAAAGGGTGCGGTAAGAGCGCACCAGCGCCCCGGGCGACCGGGGCGGCTCGGCAAACCCCACCTGGAGCAAGACCAAGCAGGGGACACGGAGTGGCCCGCTCCCAACGCCCCGGGTAGGTCGCACGAGGCCGGCGGCAACGTCGGTCCCAGATGGATGGTCGCCCCTCCGGTGCTCCGGAGGACAGAACCCGGCCTATAGGCCGACTGCACTGCGAGGGGCCCTCGGGCCCCTCGCAGGTTCTCTACGCCCGACATGGGCGGTCGCTTGCAGGTGAAGCTCCTGCCGGGAGGAGGTGGTGCCAACCGTCGTAGCCACAGGCAAGGGCGCCGTCGCGAGGCGGGGTCCGGAGGAAGCCCGTGGAGGCAAACCCCCACCGAGGAACACACGTCATCGCAAACGAGGCGGGATGGGCCCGGATGAGCCGGCAGAACACGGCGAATTCACCACCAAGGGGGCCGATCACGTAGAGGCGGCGGCGGTAGGGGGAAAGTGACCGTTCTATTCGGGGCGGCCTGCCGGGGTGCCAGGACCGGGTTCGATGCCGGACCGGCCGCCGCGACGGCAACCGAGCGGTGGACCCGGCAGGAGTCACCAGAGGCCGTAGTACCGGTGGGGAGAGGATCAAAGCCGGGAAGGGCCGAACATCGGACGAGGAGGATCAGTCGTGACTCGTCGGGCGCGCGATGACCGCAGCCAACCCATGTTGTGGGCCTCCACCGACGCGGAGGCGGGGAAGCCGCCGAAGCCCGATGGAGGGCGCAGCCTCGGCGCGCGACCGGAAAACCCCTCACCCCGTCCGGGCCGAGCACTCGTGGGAGGAGCTCTTATCCGAACACAGCCTAGCCCGAAGTTACGTCGCCGATTTCGACCAATCCAGCCTGTGACCAGCACGTACAGGCGCGGAAGGACCACAGAGTGTAGTCACTAAATACTTGAATATGAGTTGCGGGTCTGACATGATCCCCCTATGGCAACTCGGGGTCGGGCCGTCCATGTGGTGACGACCCGTCGCCACTACAAGGACAAGGTCTACGAGACGGTGCTGCTCCGGCGCTCCTACCGGGAGGCCGGCAAGGTCAA
>JBOGWP010000021.1:0-9925 GCA_050693875.1 Actinomycetota bacterium | reverse complement strand
GTTGGCTGGTGCACAACATGATCATGGACAAGGGCCGGATCGTGAACTACCAGATCACGACCCCCTCCACGTTCAACGCTTCGCCCCGGGACCCCTTCGGGAATCCCGGTCCGTACGAGGAGGCCGTCATCGGAACGCCGCTCCTCGAGAGCGTCAAGGACGACGAGCTCAAGGGAATCGACGTGCTCCGGGCCGTCCGTTCGCTGGACCCGTGCATGCCCTGCACGACCCACATGGACACCGGCAAGGGAGTGATCGTCCGAGAGATCAACTCCTGCGCCTGCACCCTGGAATAGGAGGATAGGACCTCACCTCACCAGGGCGGGTTGGGGGCGGCGAGCAATCGCCGCCCCCAACCTTATCGGGAGGCCTGAGGAGCCCGGCCGCGACTCCTTCGGGCCCGCTCCGGTGGGACGGAGAGGCTGAGCCGACAGAGGTCGGGCTCCACGAAGGGGTCGAGCGACGCCGCCTCCAGCGGCGCATCGACGGCCTCGAGCAGGCCGCGAGCGAACCCGAGATGGAACGAGCAGATGACATCGTGGTTCTTCTCCACGAGCTCGCGGAAGGGACAGTTGTGCAGCAGCAGGACCCAGCCGTGATGGTCGGGGGACTGGAGCTCCGGAGCGAACTGGAGCCGGTCGTGCATCATTGACAGGTGTCGGGCGGCACCGGTGGGGTCCGGAGCCCCGCCCGGCCGGGGAGCATCGGCGGCGGCCAGGTGCCGTCCCCACGCCCGGCCCGACCGGTTGGCCTGGGCCGCCGCGCTCTTGCCCGCGTTCCCGCGGACGATGCCCAGGAGGACTTCGGCCAGGAAGCGGTACTCGCGGCCCACGACGTCCGAAACCGGGGCCTCGGGGCTCAGGCGGTAGAACACTCCCGGCCTCCCGCGGCCTCGAGGCGGACTCCGCTCGACGGTGACGAGGCCACCTCGGTGGAGGCGCTCCAGATGAGCACGGGCGGTGTTCACATGCACGCCCACGGCCGCGGCCACCTCCGACACCGTCGCCGGCGCGCTGCGCAGGGCGAACGCGATCGACAGCCGCGTGGGATCGGACAGCAGCCGGTGGCGGAGCGCGACCTCACGAAGCTGCGGCCCCGGGGGGGGCCCCTGAGCATCGGACATGTGCGCGGATTGTATGTGACGGCGGAATGGGATGACCAACCGGCAGCGCTCGCCGGCCGGTCTCTTCAGCCCCGGCCCCCGGAGGGCCGCACCTTGATGTCGGTGTGGCGCTTCAGGCCGGCGAGTTGGCGGAGCACGCTGCGGGCAACCGTGATCGAGCCGGCCATCTGGCGCCAGACGAAGGCGCAGTCGAGACAATGCGAGAGATCCTCGCCGCGCTCGTAGATGATCACGTTGTTCGATTCGCAATGCGGGCAGAAGCGGTACACGGTATTACCTCCGACTGTTCTATCGGCGCCCCGCGGCTCGGACCTTATCGCCGGCGGGTAGCGGCCCGGCGGCGGGCCTCGGCGGCGGAGAAGAGAAGCCGGCGGGCCTCCTCGACGTCGGCGGCAATCGCCTTTGCGAGCTCCTCTGGCGAGTCGAACCGCTGCTCGTCGCGGATCCTGGCCTCGAGGTCGAGGGCCGCCTCCCGGGCATAGAGGTCCTCGTCGAAGTCGATGACATGGGCTTCGACGCTGATCGGATTGGCCCCGTAGGTGGGGTTGGTGCCCACGCTGGCCGCGCAGGCCAGCCGACGGCGGCCGACCTCCAGCCATCCCGCGTAGATCCCCACCTGCGGCAGGCACATCCCGGGGGGGAGGGCGAGGTTCGCGGTGGGGAAGCCAAGCCCCCTTCCTCGGCCCGCTCCGCGGACAACCCGGCCTGGAAGACGATGGGGGCGTCCAAGCGCCAGGTTCGCCCACACGAGGTCGCCCTCGGAGATCGCATGCCGCACCTCGGTCGAGGAGACTCTGCGGCCCTTGAGCTCCATCAGCCGCACGCCCTCGAACGCGTAGCCGAGCCGGCGCCCGAAACGCCGCAGCATCGTCGTGTCCCCCCGTGCAAGGTGGCCGAACCGGAACATCGATCCCACGACGATGCTGGTCGCTCGCAGCTCGTCGACCAGGATCCGCTCGATGAACTCCTCGGGCTCGACCTGGGCGAGCCTGCGATCGAAGGTGAGCACGACCGCGCGCGCCACCCCAGCCTCGGCCAGCAGCTCCAACCGCCGTTCGAGCGTGGCCAGGGCGGGGGGCGCCACCCCCTGGAGGACAAGGCGCGGATGCGGGTCGAAGGTCACCGCCGTCGGGGTCGAGCCCCTGGATTCGGCATGGGTGAGGAGCCGGCGGATGACCCCGGCGTGGCCCCGGTGCACTCCGTCGAAGTTGCCGATCGTGAGGGCGGCGGGACGCCGGCGGCTTGGGAGATCCTCGAGGCCTCGGACGACCCTCACGGAAAGACCGCGGCCGGGCGCAGCCCGGCTCGGGAGCGCCGGTAGACCGCGATCAGGTGCCCCTCCGGGTCGAGCACGCCGACAGGGATCCCGGCGGTCATGCCGACCTCGTGGGGCGCGACGTCGCCCATCCGAGGCCGCGAAAGCACCGACAGCTCGCCCGCTCGTTGCGGCGGAGCCCCTCCAGCGATGGGCTGCCCGTTTCGGACGGCACGCAAGTCGTCGCCGTCGACGGTGATGGCCGGGAAGTCCCGCATCGCGCGCCGCATCGACATCAGCTGCCCTCGCCGCTCGTCCGCGCTCAGGGCCTCGAGCCGGTCGAGTCCGGCTGCCTCCACCTCGGTGAACGAGCCGGAAGCGAGCCGGCGCAGTGCGCCGACGTGAGCGCCGCAGCCGAGCCGCTCCCCGAGGTCGGCGGCGAGGGTCCGGACATAGGTCCCGGTCGAGCAACGCACCAAGAGGACGGCAGCGGGCCCGTTGGGTTCACCCGGTGCATGGGGATCGAAGCGCTCCACACGCAGCTCGTAGATCCGGACGGTGCGGGTGGGCCGCTCGACCTCCTCGCCCCGGCGTTGCGCTCGGTACAGCGGCTCGCCGCCGACCTTGACCGCAGACGCCATCGGCGGAAGCTGCACGATCTCGCCGACGAACGACGACGCCGCAGACTCGAGCTCCTCCGGCCCGAACTCGCACGGCCGCTCGTCGACGACGTCGCCCTCGGCGTCCTGCGTCGTCGTCGTGACGCCGAAGCGCACCTCGGCGCGGTAGACCTTCGGGAGTTGCTGCAGGAACGCCATCAGGCGCGTCGCGCGGCCGAGCCCGAGCACGAGCACCCCGGTCGCGGCCGGGTCGAGGGTTCCGGCATGTCCGACCTTACTCGTCCCGTAGAGGCGGCGCACCCGGTCGACGACGTCGTGTGAGGTGGGTCCCGCAGGCTTGTCGACCACGAGAACGCCCTCGGGGCCACGCTCGGCGAGCTCGCCAGCGTCCTTCGTCGGATGCTCGCTCACGGGAGCCGCGCGCGGAGCGCCCCGACCAGCTCCTCGACCGGGCCCGGGGCGGAGTACCCCGCCGCCCGGGCATGCCCGCCCCCACCGAACGACGCGGCGATCTCGGCGACGTCGATCCGCGTGCGCGAACGGAGGGAGACCTTGTACCCGCCCTCGGGCTGCTCCTTCGCCAGCATCGCCACCTCGCTCTCTCGAACCGAGCGCAGGACGTCGATGAACTGCTCGGTCTCGTCGAGCGACAGCCCGTCGAGGTCGGCCTGGTCGAGCCACGTCCAAACGAGCTCGCCGTCGAGGCGCGCCCGGGAGAGCACGGTGCCGAGCACGAGGAGGTAGGCAAACGACGCAGATTCGTACACCTCGACGGCGACCCGGGTGTGGTCGATGCCGAGCTCCCGGAGATCGGCGGCGAGGCGGAGCGTGGCGGGCGAGGCGTTCGAATACTGGAACCGCCCGGTGTCGGTGACGAGGCCGGTGTACAGACAGGTGGCCTCCTCGAGATCCGGAGTCCCCCCGAGTCGCCGGATGAGGGCGTGGACGAGGCCGGCGGAGGCGGGCGCGTCGGGGTCGACCAGATTCACGTCACCGAAGCCGTCGTTCGACAGGTGATGGTCGAGATTGATGCGTGTGCCCGCGTGCTCGAAGACAGGTTCGAGCAGGTCGAGGCGCGAGCGGTCGGCACAGTCGACCGAGACGAAGATCGCGGGGCGCTCCGGCACCTCGCCGGGGGCGGAGATCCGATCGGTGCCGGGGAGAAAGGCGTACTGGGGCGGGATCTTCGTCTCCTCGCTCCCCCAGGTGAGCCAGACCTTGTGTCCCCACCGCCCGAGGAAGTGCCCGAGCGCGAGCAGCGAGCCGAGGGCGTCGCCGTCGGGGTGCACGTGGCACGCGATCACGATCTCTGCGGGCTCTCCCAGCGCCTCCGCTGCCCGGTTCCACTCCTCGTCGGGGATCAGGGCTCCTCATCCCCCTCGTGCTCGTCGAGCTGCTCGACCTTGGGGGGCTTCGACACGCCGGCCTCCCGAAGGAGGGCCTCGATGCGCTCACCGTGGAGAGCCGTCTGGTCCTCGACGATCTCCAGGCGCGGAAGGAACTTCAGCCGCACCTCCCTGCCGAGCACGGTCCGCAGGTGGGGAACCGAGTGCTCGATGGCCTCGATTGTGGCGGCTCGCTGCTCGTCGCTGCCGAGCACGCTCACGAAGACACGGGCCTGCCGGAGATCGGGCGTCATCTTGACGCTCGTGACCGTGGCGAAACCGACCCGCGGGTCCTTGAGCGACTGGATCGCCTCGCCCAGAACCTCCCGGGCCAGCCGCTCGACGCGCTCCGAACGCGGATAGTCCCTAGGCATCCGGCGTCACCACCTCGACGAGCACGTCCAGGACCTCGATCTGATCCTGGTTGCGAACGAAGCGCTCCACCTCGTGCAGCATCTTCTTGGCATGGAAGGTGGAGCTGGAGACGCAGGAGACCGCGACCGCTCCGCGCTGGCGCAGGTCCTGGTGATCGACCTCCGCAACCGCCACGTTGAACTTCGAGCGCATGCCGCCCGTGATGCGCCGCATCACCTGTCGTTTGTCCTTCAGCGAGGTCGAGCCCGGGACGAGGAAGTCGTACCGGGCGATGCCGACGTACATGCTCCCGCTCCGATCCCGATGGATCCCGCTGGCGCCCGGCCGTGCACGCCGCCGGGCGTCGCGCCCTCGTCAGGTGCGCGCCACCTCTCGGACCTCGAAGGCCTCGATGACGTCTCCCTCCTTGACGTCGTTGTAGTCGGCGACCGTGATGCCGCACTCATAGCCCTGGGCGACCTCGCGCACGTCCTCCTTGAAACGCCGGAGGCTGCCCACCTCTCCGGTGTAGATGACCCTGCCGTCGCGGAGCAGGCGGACGCGCGAGCCGCGGGTGATGCGGCCCTCGGTGATGTAGCAGCCGGCAACGACGGCTCGGGGGATCTTGAAGGTGGCACGAACCTGCGCGGAACCGATCACCACCTCCACCTCCTCCGGAGCGAGCAGGCCCTTCGCGGCCTGGCCGATGTCGGAGAGGAGCTGGTAGATGACCTGGTAGGTCCGCAGGTCGACGCCCTCCTTCTCGGCAAGCTGCCGCGCCGAGGCGTCGGGCCGGACGTTGAAGCCGACCACGATCGCGTCGGACGCCTGCGCCAGGGTGACGTCATTCTCGCCGATGGCCCCGATGCCGCGGCGGATGACGTTCACCCGCACCGACTCGCGGTCCATCTTCGCCAGCGAGTCGGAGAGCGCCTCGAGGGAGCCCTGCGTGTCGGCCTTCACGACCAGGCGCAGCTCCGGCGCCTCGCCCACGCGGGTCTTCGACAGCAGCGCCTCGAGGCTGACCGGCCGGGTGGCCGCGACCTGCTCGGCCTGGCGGATCCGATGCTCGCGCTCGGCGGCAAGACGCTTGGCCTCGCGCTCGTCGGACACGACGCGGAACTCGTCGCCCGCGGAGGGCACCTTCGACCAGCCGCTGACCTGCACCGGCTGCGACGGCCCAGCGTTCTTCAGGCGCTTGCCGTTCTCGTCGAGGAGGGAGCGCACCTTGCACCAAGCACTCCCGCAGACCACGGGGTCGCCGACCTTCAGCCTGCCGCGCTGCACGATGAGCGTGGCCACCGGGCCGCGGCCTCGGTCGAGGTGCGCCTCGATCGCAACCCCTCGCGCTGCGACGGTCGGGTTTGCCTTGAGCTCCTGGAGCTCGGCCACCAGGTGGATCATTTCGAGCAGCTGGTCGAGGTTGGTGCCGTTCTTCGCCGAGACGTCGACGTAGACCGTGTCTCCGCCCCAGTCCTCCGGGGTTAGTCCCAGCTCGGCGAGCTGCTGGCGCACCCGCTGCGGATCCGACTCGGGTTTGTCGATCTTGTTGACCGCGACGATGATCGGGACCGCGGCCGCTCGGGCGTGGTCGAGCGCCTCGACGGTCTGGAGCTGCACCCCGTCGTCCGCCGCAACGACCAGGATGGCGATGTCGGTCACCTGCGCACCCCGCGCGCGCATCTGCGTGAAGGCTTCGTGACCCGGGGTGTCGATGAAGGTGGTCACGTGGTCGGAGTGCACCTGGTAGGCCCCGATCGCTTGGGTGATGCCGCCCGCCTCGAGGGAGAGCATCTCCTTCTTCCGGAACTGCTGGAGGATCGAGCTCTTGCCGTGGTCGACGTGGCCCATCACGGTGACGACGGGTGGGCGCTCCACGAGCGCCTCCTCCGGCTCGGCTTCGGGCTCGGCGGGCTCGTCCTCGTCGCGGGCCTCCTCGGGGGCAACGACGGCGACCACAAGCCCGAGCTCGTCCGCCAGCACCTCGACCTCCTCGTCGGAGAGCGGGGCGTTGATCGTCTTGAGTTCGCCGAGGCTCATCAGCATCTTGATGATCTCGGCAGCGGGCCGGCCCACCGCCTTGGAAAACTGGTCGACGGTCACGCCGCGGGGGACCTCGATCGCAGGGGCGGCGGCAGTCGGCGCCGACGCCGGCTGCGAGGTTGCGGCGGGTGGGGACTCCGCCGAGCCCGCCTCGGTAGCGGCGGGAGCTTCGGGCATGGGGGCGACGGGAGCGTCGACGGCGGCAGCGCCTGCTGCCGACACCTCAGGGTCCGCCTTCGCAGGGCCGGGTGCGACGTCGGCATCCGCCCCTCCCACGGGGTCCGCGACCGCGTCGCCGTTCACCAGGACCCGCAGCCGATCGACCGCGTCGTCGTCGATCGCCGAGGCGTGACTCTTCACCGAGACGCCGAGCTCCTCCAGCTTCTCGATGGCCTCCTTCGAGGTCAGGCCCAGATTCTTGGCTACTTGATGAACTCTCGTCTTTCCCATGATTCGCCTTATCAGAGGCAACCGGCCGCCCGGGCTGGCGTCACCTCGACCAACCCCTCGGCCCGGAATGCGCAGCCTAGTCCTCCTCGTCGCGTCCGTCCGCCCCGCGCCGTCGGCACCCATCTGCGGCCTGGGATTCCTCCGGCCACCGCCGGCGGCGAGGCCCTCCGCCGGCTGCCCGCGCCTGCTCACGAGCCGGCCGCTATCCCGATCCCTAAGATACTCCACTGCCCACTGCTCCAGGCGACGAGCCGCGACGGTGTCGGTCGACGCTCGAAGTGCCCGAGCCAGCGCACCTCCGCGCACCGCGCGAGCTATGCACGCAGCCTCCAGACAGGTGTAGCCACCGCGGCCAGGCCTCGTTCCCGCCGGATCCGGCTCGACGGTTCCAGACTCGGAGCGCACGAACCGCAGCAGCTCCGTCCGGCGCCGCCTGGTCCGGCATCCCATGCAGGTCCGAAGCGGCTCAACGGCGCCTCGAGCTGCGGGTACCAATTGTGGGGGTCGTGGGGGGGTCCCCCGACGGTCAGCTGCCGCCCGCGTCGGCGCGGACCGGGGGGCCCTGCTGCCCACCAGGAGCCCGCCGAGCCGGCTCCTGGGACTCGCTCTTGATGTCGATCCTCCATCCGGTCAGCCGCGCGGCCAGGCGGGCGTTCTGCCCTTCCTTCCCGATGGCGAGGGACAGCTGGAAGTCGGGGACGATCACCTCGGCGGTCTGGGTCGCCTGGTCGATCCGAACCTCTTTCACCTTCGCCGGCGAGAGCGCGTTGGCGACGAAGCGCGACGGCTCGTCGGCCCACGGGACGATGTCCACCTTTTCGCCGCGCAGCTCGTTGACCACCATCCGGACCCGCGAGCCTTTCGGTCCGACGCAGGCTCCGACGGGGTCGACGTTCTGATCGTTCGAGGCCACCGCGATCTTTGAGCGGTGGCCCGGCTCCCGTGCAACCTGGCGGATCTCCACGATGCCGTCGGCGATCTCGGGAACCTCGAGCTCGAACAGACGGCGGATGAGATTGGGATGGGTTCGCGAGCACACGATCTGTGGGCCGCGAGGGGACCGGCGCACCTCGACGATGTAGGCCTTGATGCGCGAACCGTGGTCGTAGCGCTCCCCCGGCACCTGCTCCGCCTGTGGCAGCAACGCCTCGACCCCCCTGCCGAGGTCGAGCAGCACGAAGCGTGGATCGGCCTGCTGGACGATGGCGGTGACGATGTCGCCCTCCCGCCCCGAGTACTCGCCGTAGGTGATCTCGCGTTCGGCCTCCCGGATCCGCTGGAGGATCACCTGCTTCGCGGTCTGCGCCGCGATTCGGCCGAAGTCGGGGGGGGTCTCCTCGACCCACTCCTTGAGAACCTTGATCTCGGCGGTCTCGGGATCCTCCTCGACCTGCTGGGCGTAGAGCGTCACCTCGCCGGTCCGCCGGTCGACCTCCGCTCGCGCCTCTTCAGCGGCGGCGTGAGGGGAACGCTTGTAGGCGGCGGCGAGCGCCTGCTCGAGCGCGAGGACGACGCTGTCGAACGAGATGCCCTTCTCGCGCTCGACGAGGTGGAGCGCGTCGAGATCGATCGGATTCAACGCCGCCTCCTCCCCGCGCCTGGGGCCGCGCGCCGAGTGGCTCTGGCGGCGCGCGCTGTGCCCGTGCCCGTGGCGGGGGCTGCCCTCGGCGGCATGCCCAGGGCGGCTTCACGGCCCGGGCCCTTCAGCTCCCGGTCCCAGTCGACCAACAACCGAGCGTTCGCCACGGCGACGTAGGGGATCTCGACCACGCCATCGTCGGTCCGCAGCACGAACGACTCGTCGCCGGCCGAGGCGATCACGCCCGTGAAGTTGCGGCGCCCCTCGATGGGATCGGCAGTGCGGGCACGAGCCCGGCGCCCGGCGAACCGTTGAAAGTCGGAGGGCCGCACGAGGGGCCGCTCGATGCCGGGCGAGGCCACCTCGAGGACGTACCGCTCCTCGATGGGATCTTCCATATCGAGCGCCCGCGAGATCTCCTCGGAGATCTCCGAGATCTCGTCGAGCGAGACCGGGCGGTCGCCGCGATCCACGGTCACGCGGAGGAGCCGGCGTCCGGCCTCCCTCCCGAGAGTCAGGTCGACGAGCTCGAGGTCCCGGCGATGCAGGATGGGCTCACAGGTTGCGATGAGGGTCGCAAGGATCTCGGACCGAGCCATGCTCCTCCTTCTGCCGCCGAAAAAGAAAGTGGGCGTCGGCCCACTTTGTCTGGCGCGCCGGCCCCCCAGCCGAATCGAACCAGGATTGAGTATACGAGGGGGCCCCGGGGGCGGCAACCAGGGGGCGGCGGCCGTGGCACGCTGCACGCGGGCGCCCGCGACACCCAGGCGCTCGCGAAGAAAGGAACGTACTCTGGCAGAAGAGAAGCGTCCTAGGCTGCTTCCGGCTCGGAGCCTTCCGCCTAGGACGCTTCCTTCATGCCTGTCTGCGAGGGCTGGTCGCTCCCTCGGTTACAGGATCTCGATGTCGCCTATGCACACCTGAACGCCCAGGAAGGCGTCGAAGTGGCACTTGGTGCCGCCCCCGCCACCATTGTCACCGTCATGGTTCCCCCGAGTTCCGCAGTTAGCGGGCACATGAGGGGGTCTCGACGAGCATTTGTGCTGGTCAGAGGCTTGTCGACTCTTCGAGAGCTCCAAAAACGTGGGCACACGATTCTGGCCTGAGATGCTGGTC
>JBOGWP010000020.1:0-13277 GCA_050693875.1 Actinomycetota bacterium | reverse complement strand
GTGGCGCGTGTCAAGGTTTCCGAGACAGGTCAAAGTTGGGACCTGACCTGAAGGAGACCGATGCCAAGACCACCGCAGAAGTCCGTTGAGGACAAGGCCCGCATCGTGCTGGCGGTGCTGAAAGGGGAGATCTCGATCGCCGAAGCCGCCCGGCGGGAAGGCACCTCGCAGACCTCCGTGTCAGCCTGGCGGGACCAGTTCCTCGCCGGTGGGCAGGCAGCACTCGCCGAGGGATCACGCCACGGGCCCAGGGGCCGGGAGGAGGCGCTCGATGCCGAGATCGAGCAGCTCAACACCGCCCTGGGTGAAGCGCACATGGAGCTCCGCCTCTGGCGGAAAGGGGGGGCGCTCTACCCGGGTTCGACGAGCTCGAGGCGGCCCGCGTGAGCGCCGGGGTGACGACCGTCCGGTTCTGCGAGCTGCTCCGCATCCCCCGTCCCACCTGGTACCGCTGGCGATCCGCATCGTCGAACACCAAGGGCCCGTGGCCGACACCTGTGCAGGACGCGATCGAGGCGGCCGCCAAGGAGTTCGCCGGCACGTGGGAGGCGTGGGGCCACCGCAAGCTCGCCGAGCTGCTTCGCCTCGACGGCCGCCGGACGTCCGACTCGACGGTGTTCCGGGTCCTCGACCGCAACGGCCTCACGCTGCCCGCCGACTACGCCGGCGAGGTCCGCCAGCTCGCCCGGGTGCGCAAGGAGGCGTTCATCACGCCGCCCACGCGTCGCAACCGGTTGTGGCAGGCGGACTTCTCGGACTTCGAGACCGACGCCGCAGGCAACTGGGTGCTCGGGGGCGTCGTCGACTACTTCGCCAAGGTGAACCTCGCCTGCGAGACGACGACCACGAAGACGGTCAGCGACGCGGTCGCCATGTTCGCGAAGGCCCTCGCCGAGGTCGAGATCCTGCTCGGTATCGACTGGGTCCAGGACCTGACCGACCCCGTGACGGGCGAGATCGGAACGCTACGGGTGGTGACCGACAACGGCAGCGCCTTCAAGGGCAGGCGGTTCGCCGCCTGGGTCGCGTCCAAGCGCCACATCGTCCACATCCGGACCCGCAAGAAGGCGCCGTGGACCAACGGGGTCATCGAGCGCTGGTTTCGGTCCATCAAGTACGAGCGGCTCTACCGCCACGAGATCGGCGACGGCATCGCCCTCGCCGGCCACGTGGCTGACTACCGCACGATCTACAACGGCATCCGTCCGCACGAGGCGATCGGTATGACAACCCCCCTCAGCCTCTACCGGCAGCCGCCCACGCCCAACTTTCCCGACGGCGATTCTGTCTCGGAAGCTTGACACGGAACACGCGGGGCAGCGGGCCTGCGTCGAGTAAGCGTCTCCGCGTCGTAGTGCTAGCGCCTCAGCACGTAGATCGCGACGACCCACGGCCAGCACACCGTACTGTTGCTAGACCATGTAGCTGCCGGCCGACAACACGAGATACGACTGCTTCCACCACCCGTGCAGCTGATGATGCAGAAGACGCTCTTGGTGTTGTTGTAGATCCAGCTCGGAACAATGATCCATCCGACGATCCCGAAGGTCAGACCGGCCAGGATCGGTATGACGAGCGCGGGCGTGAGCTCTCCGCGAAGGAATGGCGGAAACAGGTTGGCCGGGATATGCCACAGGCCCCCGAGGATCCCGAGGATCCAGCTCGCGCGCTCGGCGGTGTATTTGCTCGGCAGCTCCGGCAGGGCGTAGCCGCGCCCAGCCGGGCTCTTCCGCCAGCCCCGTGCAGACCGCCATGTACAGCAGCAGCGCGGGGAACCGACGATCCAGGTGAGAAAGAGAGCAGCAACCAGGTAGGCGCCGGCCGATGTCGAGAAGGCCGCCGCGAGGGCTGCGGCGGCGAGGAGGCCCCCTAGCGGCGGACCGACGAGCTGGTTCATGACAAACTCCATCGCCTGGAGGCGCGCGTTGGCCAGGCTCAGCTCGTCCCGGTTCACCACCCACGGCACGATCGACTGTGCCGCGGTGTCGTGGAGCGTCTCGCCCACCCCGAGCACCAGGGCGAGATACAAGAGCGGCATCGTGGCGAGGTGCAGCCCGATGGCGGGGGCGAGCGTGCCCACTACGACGACACGCACCACGTTGACCCGGACCATCGTGCGGCGACGTCGAGCCGGTCGGCGAGTGCTCCTGCGGGAAGCCACATCACCAGCCAAGGCACGCGCTGGGCGACGGCGACGCCCGCCACGAGGGCCGGACTCCTGGTGAGGGTCACCCCGGAGCGGAAGGGCCACCTGGAACACGCCGTCGGCGACATTCGAAACCGCCGACGCCAGCCAGAGGCGACGAAACGACGGGCCGAGTCCCTCACGACCGCCGACGACGCGCGACGCCCGAGGGAGTCCCCACCGAGCTACCCTACCCTCGCTCCTGCTCTGCGGGGTTCACACCACCCGGATCCGGCCCCGCATCCCGTAGGCGTAATGACCGGGCAGGTGGCATCCCATCAGAACAACCCCCGGCCCGGCGAAGGTGTAGCTCGTCGTGACCGTCAGACCGGGGGCCACCGAGACCTCCCCCGGCACGCCGGCGTGCCTTGCCTCGGTCCCCCACTCGTGCCGGTCCTGGACCGCGGCATCCCCGACGATCAGCTCGTGATCGATAGGATCGATGTTCCGAACGACGAAGCGCACCGTCTCGCCCGTCTGCGCGTCGAACCTGGCCGGCTGAAAGCGCGAGTGACGGATGGTGATCTCCACCACGCGGACCGGCCGGTCTGCCACCGGCGGCCCCGCGCACGCCGGGGACGCCGCGACGATCAGCGCCGCCGCGAGCGCCCGTTTCACCGCAGAGCCCACCGCACGCCCGCGACGGACAGGAAGGCTGTGGCCGCCAGCCCAACCAGCGCGATCACCGGCCAGCGCTGCGTGGGGACGCGGGTGGGCCCGGGATCGGGAACCCGGACGACCGGCAGTCCGGCCGCCCGAGGAGAGGGGGCGCCCCGACCGCTCGCATCGACGGCGAGGTCGTGCACGAGCTTTCCGGCGGGCACGTCCACCTTCAGGTAGGAGAGCCACATCCCCGTCGCCGGGATCCACTCCATGCCCTTGTCGGCACGAAGATCGGCGATGAGCCCGTCCGAGGCGCGCTCGCCGCGCTCGAGGCGGACGCCCTCACCGGAGAGGAGCGCCGGCCGGTCGTCGGTGAGGAGATAGACGTCGGCCTGGACGACCTCAGTCGCCAGTTTCCCGAGTCCGAGGATGCGGAGGGGAACCCAGGGGTTGCCGGTTGGAATCGAGAGGTGGATGGGGGTTCCGTCGCCGATCTGCTGGCCGCGCGCCGCCGCGGCGTCGGCGTCGAAGCGCGCCGCCATGAAGATCGGCGACCGCTCCGCATAGAAGTCGAGGACCTCGGGCGCATCCGGAGGCAGGACGAATCCGTTCTTCCTCGCCCACTCCCCGACCGACCTGCCCCCGCCCTCGAGGATAGTGATGTCGAGGGCGTCGATGCGCGCCTCGAGGAGGACCTTCGCCGGGACCGCCGCGGCCACACCGCGTATCGCAAACTCGGCGGCGTCCCGTTGCGGGGGCTGCGTCTCCCGGACAAGGCGCTGCAGCGTCCACTCGCCGCCGCGCTCGACCTTCGAGGGAACACCCGGAAGCGGCACGAGCGACCCGAACGCACCGCCCCCGCCGGCGAAGCTGAAGGAGGTCACGTAGTGCTCGATGCCGCCGTGATAGGCGGCCAGGGTGGTCGTCCGAAGCAGGTTGACCGACCCGCGCGGCCCGATCAGCCCCCCACACGCCAGCGCCGGCCCCGCCAGAGCCAGCACCAGGAATCCAGCCGTCGTCAGCGTTGCAACCCGTCGCATCGCCTCACCTCGCATTCGCCGATCGAACGTTGTCGAGCCGTTAGACCCGCGGCGCGAGGGCGCCGGTTCCGGAATTCGCAAAACTCACCGAGCGAGTGAGGCTGCAGCCTCCTCGGCTTCTCGCACGAGCGCGTAGAGCGACTCGAGGCCGCCGGCCCAGAACCCCGGGTCGGACAGGTCGAGTCCCACGATCGAAGCCAGGACGTCGGGGCGATCGGATCCCCCGGCACGCAGCAGGTCGAGGTAGGAGTCGACCATCGCGGATCCCTCCTCCTCGTAACGCCGGTAGATCGCCAGCGAGAAGAGATAGCCGAACGCGTAGGCGTAGACGTAGCCGGGTGCGGCGACGAAGTGGTGGATGTACGACCACCAGCTCCGGTAGCCGTCGGTGAGGTCCACCGCATCGCCGAGCATGGCTCGCTGGGTCTCGATCCACAGTTCGGCGTACGTCTCGGCGGCAAGCTCCCCCTGGGCCCGGCGGGCGGTGTGAATGGCCTCCTCGAATCGGTTCATGGCGATCTGCCGGAAGACGGTTGCGATTGCGTCCTCCAACCGTCCCGCCAACAGGTCGAGGCGGCGTTCCGGCTCCTGCTCACGGGCGAGGAGCTTGCGGAACGTGAGGGCCTCGCCGAAGACCGAGGCGGTCTCCGCAAGGGTGAGTGGGGTCTGGGCGTTGAAGAATCCGCGCCCGGCGGCGAGGGCCCCGTGGAGTCCATGACCCAGCTCATGGGCGAGGGTCAGCACCGACCGCCGCTCCCCAGTGTAGCTCAGCATCACGTAGGGATGGCAGCCGGGCACCTCGGTCACGCAGTATGCTCCGGGCTGCTTGTTCGGCCGGACGGCCGCGTCGATCCACCGCCGCTCGAAGAAGCCCTGGACGATCCCCCCGGCCACCGGCGAGAAGTCGTCGTACGACTCCACGACCAGATCGCGTGCCTCGGGCCAGGGGAGGGTCCCGCCGGACGACGCGATGGGGGCCATGCGGTCGAAGTCGGCAAGGCGGTCGAGGCCGAGCAGGCGAGCCTTGAGCCGATAGTAGCGCTGCGGGATGTCGGACCGGGCGACAACCGCGTCGACGAGCGCCTGGACGGCGTCGTCGGAGATCTCGTTCGAGAGGTTGCGCGATGCGAGCCAGTGCGGGTAGCGGCGCAATCGGTCGTCGACCGACTTGTCGAGCAGGATCGTGTTGAAGGTGAACGTGAGGGTGTGCAGGTGCTCGGTGAGCGCCTTGGTCACGCCGTCGGCGGCCGCGCGGCGGACGGCTCGGTCGGGCTGATGCAGGCGTGCGAGGGCCTCTTCGAGCGAGCACGGCCGGCCGTCGATCTCGGGGCGCAGCGCGGAGGTCGTCTCCGTGAACAGGCGCGACCACGCCGCGGTGCCGGCAAGGTTCTTCTCCGCCATCACCTTCTCCTCCGGCTCGGAGAGCAGATGCGGGCGGTATCGGCGCGCCGAGGCGAGGTGATGCCGGTACTGCTCGAGGGCGGGATCGGCGAGGAGCCGCTCGGCCTGCGCGTCGGGAACCCCGACCCACTCGAGCTCGAAGAACAGCAGCTCGGTCTGCAGCATGGTGGACCGCTCCTGCATCCGTTGGAGGAGCGCTCCTCTGGCCGGGTCCGCCGTATCGGTTGAGTAGTGGAGGTAGGTGTAGACGGTCGCCCGGTAGACGGTCGCCTCGATCCCTTCGAGTTCCGACATCGCCGCGGCGAGCTCGTCTGCGCTGAGCTCGGTCAGCCGGCCGCGGTAGCGGGCGGCGAAGGCGCTCGCCCGCTCGATCGCCCCGTCGACGTCGGCCGCCAGGCGAGGATCGTCCGGCCCGGCGTAGAGGTCGGTCAGGTCCCACGCGACGTCCTCGGCGCCCGTCGCCCGCGCTTCGGTGGTCGCCTGCTCGGCCATGCTCACGCGACTGGCCCCTTTCTTGGCTGGTTCGTGCCCCCTCGAACTTCTACTGTATTCGCGGCTGCGTGCCGTCCTCTTCTCGGGGGATGCAGGGAGCCCTCCTAGGGGGAGGGAGCCATCGGCACCTCGGCCCGGGCCAGGCGATCCTGGATCCAGCCGTCGATCCGTGCCCACCAGGCGAAGAGCCACTCCCGCAGCTCGTCCTCGGCCCTCGGGACCTCGCTCGCGGGAATGCGCCAGTAGCGGGCGTAGATGGGACGCTCGAGCGGGATCCGCCCCCACACCTCTCGGAACGAGCCCACGTCCTCGAGGGCCGTGTGGGCGACGAACACCACGTCGGCCTCGGGTGCACTCGTGATCGCGGCCATGACGCCGCCGCTGCGGGGCGGGAGCACGTGCGGCATCGCCTCCGCCCGCTCCGCCTCGCGGTGATGGCCGCGCCGCCGCAGGTGCGCGATGGCCCGCTCCCGCAAGCGCCGGCTGAAGTCGTGTCCCTCGGGGAAGAGCACGAAGGCGTCCCGCTCCCCCAGCCCACCTGCCAGCTCGGCGATCGCCTGGACGTGCAGCTCGCGGCGGGCCGGGTCGTGATGGATGAACCGGTTGGGGAGCCTGTTCGCCATCACATCGATCAGCGGCTCCCACTGGAGCTTGGCGAGCATGACGATCCTCGGCCGGCGGGAGAAGGCAACCATGAGCGAGCCCACGAGCATGAGGGAGTTGCCGGGGCCGGCATGCCTGCTGAACACGAGGATGGGTCCGGGCCGTGGGACTGGGCGCTCCTCGATGTGGATCTCCAGGCGGATAAGGCGCGCCGCCGCTTTCGAGACCGCCTTCAGCCACCACCGCATGAAGCGGTAGTGGGCCGCCTGAACCTCGGGTGCGCGAATCCGGCTCCCGGCCCTCGCGGCGATCCACAGCCCGAACATCCCGAGCAGCCCGGCCACCTCGTAGGCGAGGTAGACGATGCCGAACCCAACGATGCGAACGGCCCGCAGCCGACGGGCAAGGATGAGATCGACCAGGGCGGCGGCGAGGAAGAGCACCGGCGAGACCGCGATGAGCACAAGGGAGAGGGCCACCACCAGCGGCGCAAGCACCAGGCGGCGCACGATGAGAGGAGGAGGTCCGCGCACGACGATCCCTTCGCCCTACGGAGGGGAGCGGGTCGGCGCCGGGCGACCCGCTCCCCCCGCCACGCCCGCCAGGTAACGGGCGGTGGCGCGGTGAGCACGCTGGATCCGGGTCGGCACCCGGGAAAAGTCGCGGTACCGGAGCTGCGAGAGCATCTCGGACCGTGCCTCCTCCTCGTCACCGGTGGGAAGCACGTGCGCGACCACGCCGGGGGGGAGCGCACCGAGATCGTGGGCGAAGCGGTGGCGGCGGGCAATCTCGAAGGCGACCGTCGCGACCTGAAGGAGGTTCCGGGGAGGCTGCAGCGGCCGCTCGACCCGGCCGACGTGAAGGACGTAGATCTCGGTGGCGCCGAGCTCGACCGCCCGCTCGATCGGGATGCTGTTCACGATCCCGCCGTCGATGAAGTGCTCGCCGCCCACCTCCACAACGGGGAGCGCTCCGGGGATCGCCGCCGAGGCGAGGATCGCCTCGACGAGCGGCCCGCTGCTGAACCAGTGCTCCGCCGCCCGCTCGACGCACGCGGCCACGCACTGGAAGGGGACCTCGAGCTCCTCGAACACGCTCGCGCCGATCAGCTCCCGGATCAGGCCCGCCAGAGGTTCGCTGGAGTGCAGGTGGGTCCACCCCCGGATCAGGGTGCCGGCTGCCCCGAAGGGAGATGCGAAGACTCCGGTCTTGCCCAGTCGCAGCCAAGCCGCCTCCAGGCGTTCGATCATGGCGATGGTCGGCTCTGCCGCGACCGCCGCTCCGTTGAGGGCTCCGACCGAGGTTCCGACAACGAGGTCGGGGATGATCCCTCGCTCGAGCACTGCACGTAGCATGCCCACCTCATAGGCGCCGAGCTGCCCGCCCCCACCGAGCACGAAGGCGACCCTGCCCCTGGTCGACGGCCGCTTCGAAGGCATACTGCCGCCATGATAGGGCCCGCGTAAGGCCGGCCCGGCCGGGAATTCTGTTGGCCGCCTTGCTCAGCCGGCCTCGCGTTCGGCCGACTCCCTCGTCCCATTCTCCTGAGACGCGGGTGGCTCGGGGCGCCCCTCCCGCCTCCCGTCCGGCCCGGGGTCTGATCGTCCCCGCCGCCCAGCCGAAGGAGCGCGGAGCTTCTCCGCGCGTCCACCGCCGCATGTGGCGCTCAGGGCGAGAAGACGTTCCGCCTTGAGGCAAACGCCGTGATGGACCGGAGGTTGCACCTGGCTCGAGCGGGGTCCACATCCGGCCGGACCGCGGAGCGAATCTCGGCATCGCTAATGTAGTCGCGTGACCCAGCCGGGGGCGGCCGATCGGCCCCTCGTCCTCGTCGTAGAGGACGACCCGACGATGGCCGACATGGTCGCTCATAACCTTCGTCGCCGGGGGTTCGACGTCGCGACCGCGGCCGACGGCGCCAGCGGCCTTCGCCGCTCGCGCGAGCTCGACGTCTCGTTGATCCTGCTCGACGTGATGCTCCCCCAGATGGACGGGATGCAGGTGGCCGAGCAGCTGCGGCGCGCCCGCCCCAACGTCCCGATCCTCATGCTCACCGCTCGCAGCGACGAGGAGTTGAAGCTGCGCGGCTTCGCCGTGGGGGCCGACGACTACCTGACGAAGCCCTTCTCGATGGAGGAGCTGCTCGCCCGGGTGGCGGCCCTCCTGCGGCGCTCCTCCGCCGCAAGCGGCTCGACGGAGGCGCCGGCTGAGATCGTGCTCGGCGATCTTCGGCTCGTACCCCGCGACCTACGCTGCTTCGTGGGCGAGGTCGAGGTCACGCTGCGGCCGAAGGAGTTCGCCCTGCTGGCGACGCTCGCGTCGGAGCCGGGGCGGCTCTTCTCCCGGGTCGAGCTCGCGGAGACGATATGGGACTACAGTCACCTCGGCGTCACTCGCACCATCGACACGCACGTCAAGAACCTGCGGCGCAAGGTCGAGGACGTCTCCGCCTACCGGTACCTCGAGACCGTGCGCGGCGTGGGCTATCGCTTCCGGGTCCGTCCAAAAGAGCCTTCGTGACCCGGGGCAGCCTCCTCGCTCGGCTCGCCACGGCGCACGTCCTCGTGGCGATCGTCGCAGCCACGATTCTCGGGGTCGCGGTCGACCGGCTTCTCCAGCGGCGGGTGGCCGGGCAGCTGCAGGATCGCCTGCTCGCGCAGGCCCGAGAGGCGCAAGCCGCGATCGCCGGCCTTCCTGGCGAGGAGCTGCCCGCCTTCGTCGACTCGCTGGGCAGCGCCTCGTCGACCCGGATCACGGTGATTCGCACCGACGGCGTCGTGCTGGCCGACTCCGAACACGATCCCGCGCACATGGAGAACCATGCGAATCGTCCCGAGGTGCAGCACGCGCTTCGAGGAATCGTTGGAATGGATGAGCGGGTGAGCCGGACGCTCGGGACGCCGTTCCTCTACGTCGCCCTTCCTGCCCGCGGCGGCCTCGTCGTGCGCACGTCACTGCCGGCCGTCACGATCGCCGCCCAGCGCCGCGAGGTTCGCACGGCCCTCCTGGGGTCGTGCGTGCTGCTGGTCTTGGGAGGGCTCTTCCTCGCCGCCTTCGCGTCCCGATCGGTGGCGCGCCCGTTGAGGCAGATATCCGACGTCGTCTCGGCCGCGGGGAGCGGAACGCCGCTCCCCCGTCTCGAGGAAGCCGGCCCTCGGGAGCTCGCCGACCTTGCCCGCGGTCTCAACGAGATGTCGACCGAGCTCTCCGCACGCATCGCCGATCTCCGCCACGAGACGCGCCTGCGCGAGCAGGTCCTGTCGTCGATGTCGGCCGGCATCCTCCTCGAGGATGCCGAGGGATCCCTCGTCTACCAGAACGCCGCGGTCGCGAACCTGCTGGGTCCCGTCGATGCCGTCCCCCCACAGGTCGCGGGGACGGGAACGCTCGAGTTTGCCGTCCACCATCCCCGGCGACGGGACCTTCGGGCGATGTCGATCCGCCTCCACGAGGGGGGGCGACTCGTGATCCTCGACGACGTGACCGAGACGAAGCGGATCGAGGCGATGCGCCGCGACTTCGTGGCGAACGCGTCGCACGAGCTCAAGACGCCCGTGGCGTCGATTCAAGCGATCGCGGAAACCCTCCAGTGGATGGCGCACGAGGACCCGGAGTCCGCGAGGGGGCTGATGACCACGCTCCTCGCCGAGACTCGCCGGCTGGCCGCCATCGTTCAGGACCTGCTCGACCTTGCCCGCCTCGAAGGAGCTGGGTCGCTCCACGAGCCGGTGGCGCTCGCCAAGCTCATCAGGATGGAGGTCGAGCGCCTGCGTCCGGACGCCGATGCGAAGGGCCTCGGGCTGTTCACCGATGCCGAGCCCTCGATCCTGGTCGAGGGCAATGCCCACGACCTGTCTCTGGCGCTGCGCAACCTGCTCGACAACGCCATCCGCTACACCACGAGGGGGAGCGTCGCTGTGCGTGCGTCCGCTTCGGGCGGGAAGGCGACGGTCGGGGTGATCGATACGGGGCCCGGGATCTCGTCGCGCGATCTCCCCCGGATCTTCGAGCGCTTCTTTCGCGTCGACAAGGCCAGGTCGCGCGACAAGGGAGGGACCGGCCTGGGCCTGTCGATCGTGGGGCATGTGGTGGAGCAGCACGGAGGCAGCGTGTCGGCGGAGAGCGAGCTGGGAGTGGGCTCCCGCTTCCTGATCACGCTGCCCCTCGCCGTGACTGCCGACGATGAGGACGCCCAAGGCTCAGAGGCCGCGCCGGCGCCGGCTCGGGCCCACGCGACGGCGCCAGAGCCGGAGGTCGTCGCGAACCCGGACACGGCGTCCTCCTGAGCGGCACTGTGTATCGGGCCTCAGACGAACGGGAAGCTCCCCGCTCGCGCCAGCCGCTCCAGCTCGTCGATTGCCGCCGCGGCCGCCGCGGCCGCGTTGGGATCCTCCTCGGCCAGGCCGCTTGCCGCGAACTCCTCCTCGTCCAGGCGGAGGATCGTCCGCCGGTCGGCAGCCACCCATAGGTCGAGCTCGACGTCGGACGACGTGAGCTCGTCCCCGTCCAGCACCGGCAGGCGCGTCGCATCGCAGTACCAGCCCTTGCGGGCGCCACCGCCCCCTCGGATGTCCTTCACGGAATACCAGCGGTCCCTCCAGTAGTGCTCGAAGAAGACATCGCCCGGCTCGAACCGAACGAACCCCAGGTCGACGGCCGAGAAGATCCACGGAGCCTCGATGACCAGGTGGATGCCGTCGTCGGCCACCACCCGCCCCGTGTAGGTGATCGCCGGCCGGTGCAGCTTCACGAGGTGGATGGTGAGCACGCGCCCGGCCGGCACGCGATCACCGATCTCGCCGTCCGGCCTCACGCGCGCCATTCTGGAGGGCGAGGCGGAGAGAAGTTGGACGTGACGCGGAGTGGACGAGGCCTCGAAAGCGACGTGCTCTACGCCGTGTGCTCCCTCAGCGCTTCTTGCTGCTCGTCGTCTTGGCTGCGGTCTTGGGCGCTCGGGCCTTCATCGGCATCGCCGCCTTTGCCTTCGGCGCGGGCTTCGCCTCCGGCGCGGCCTTCTTCGCCTTCATCGGCGTCGCGGCCTTCTTCGCCCCCCCGGCCGGAGCGGCAGCAGGCAGCGGCCAGATCCCACGGGGAAGCTTCGGAGCCTTGCTGGGGCTCATCACCGCGTCCTTGAACCCCTTGAGCGGCGTGATCTTCGCCTTCTTCGAAGCCTTGATCCGGATCTGCTGGCCCGTTGCCGGGTTGCGCCCCATGCGAGCCGGCCGCTCCTGCTTGACGAACTTGGCGAAGCCGGGGATGGAGACTGCCTCGCCCTTGGCAACGACCGCGGTGATCACATCGGTCGCGCTCTTCAGAACCTGGTCGACATCCCGGGGCTCCATCCCCGCGTGGGCCGCCACGGCCCGGACAAGATCACGTCGGTTCATGTCCTCCTCCTCCTCATTCCCGTGACATTCTCCCCGAGCGCCTACGCGAATGGGCGGATTGTGTGGGATTTCGTCAAGGGACCTCGTCAGATCGTGCGGTTGGAAACCTCGAGATGCTGATGCGAGACGCGCACGAGGTTGGCCAGCTTACGATCGTCGAGCACCTCGCATGCCCAACCCCAATGGATGCTGACCCAGTCGCCCGGCCCTACCGACGCGGTGAAGCCCTTCCCGTCGACCGAGTGCACGATCTCCTCTGGCCGCGCCCCGCCGAGCGCGAGCCTCCCGTCCCGTAGCTCGAGGGGGCGGCGCTCGGCGATCAAGCGAGGGCCGTCGACCGCCCGGACCCGGCCCCAGCTTACCCGGCACGAGTCCATGGCCGTCAGCCCGATCTCTGGTTCGAGATGCCGGTAGACGTCGACGACGTGGAAGAAGTGGTGCGCCTTCGCCCCCTCGGGGGCCTTGCGGAGCACGATCTCGCGCACCCGTCCGGTCAGCTGACTTCCGAATCGATCCTCGAGCGAGCGGGTGAGCAACGACGCCGGCACTCGCTCGAGCAGCCCGTTGCCGATCCAGTACGCCTCGACAACGCGGCGGTCGAAGGGGTCGGCGATCCCGTTCGCCTCGGCGATGGTGCGGAGATACGGAAAGGCCCCCGTGAACCGTGCAAGGAACGGGGCGAGCTTGGGGTCGGCGTCGCCGGCGACGGCGTGGTCGAAGAGCAGGGCGTTGTCGTTGCCCCCGCAGTAGCCGAGTCGGTTCGGCATGAACGCGTACTGGACGAAGAGGAGCAGGCCCTCGCTCGACTGCACCCGACAAGCCTACGCCGGAACCTCGGTTTCGCACGTGGGGGCGAGTCGTGCCGGTCGGTCCCCCCGGTAGGCTGGCCGCAGGCGGCGCAGGGGGCCGATCAGGAGAGGTCATGGAACCGAAGACCGTCCGGGAGTCGCAGATCGAGCTGTCGCAGTCCATGGGAATCCAGGACGCCAACCTGCTCGGGTTCGTGCACGGCGGCGTCATCATGCGGATGGTTGACACCGCGGCCGGTCTCGTCGCGATCAAGCACTGCGGCGGCGGGGTCGTGACCGCGGCCATCGACGAGATGACGTTCATCGAATCCGTGAACCTGGGCGACCTCGTCACGGTGAAGGCCTCGCTGAACCTGGTGGGGCGGGAGCGGCGGGATGCGGGCGAGATCGGCCCCGCAGAGCTGGAGGCGGCCGTGGCGGGCCTGGAGGCAAGGGTGCAGGCCTTGCTCGCCCGACGTGGCCACACCGAGGAGAACTGCCGCCTGCTCAAGCATCTGCGCAACGAGGCGCCGGCCCTGTTCACCTTCTTGCGCCACGAGGGGGTCGACGCCACCAACTACCGGGCTGAGCAAGGCATCCGGCCGGCTGTGGTCAACCGCAAGGTTTGGGGTGGCAGCCGGACCCACGAAGGTGGCCGCACCCACGAGCGGCTGGTGAGCCTGCTACGAACCGCCGCCCAGCAAGGAGCGGACGCCATGGCGATCTTCGGCGAGCTCCTCAGATCGCCGGTGCCAATCGTGGCGCCCCTCGCCATCCT
>JBOGWP010000019.1:0-15324 GCA_050693875.1 Actinomycetota bacterium | reverse complement strand
GGGGCGAATCCGTCCCCTCGTCCGCGTGTGGGACCTACTTTGCGCCAGCCCGGGGTTTCATGCGAGTGAGCTCAGACCACGGTTCCGCGAAGAGAACCCAGCGGCGCGCTCAGGCTGTGAAGAGCTCGGCGGTCTGAGGTCGCTCGCTAACGCTAGCCTAGCGGGGGCCGCTCCTTCTCGGTGTCGCCGCTCTCTTGCGGGCGGGAGTCACCATGAACGTGGCCATCAAATGCCGTTGTCGGGAGGGCTGCCTTGGACGTGGGCGTGCGGGCGCTGCGGGACCATCTCAGCCGGTACCTGGAGCGCGTACCCGGCGGCGAGAGGTGGTCGTGACGATCGGGAGCGGGCGGTCGTCCGCCTGGTCCCCGTTGGGGGAGGGCGCATCCACGACGCCTCGTCGCAGAGGGTTTGGTCACTGCGGCACGAGAACGAAAGAGGGCGCAACGCATCCGACAAGGATCGCGGGACCCGTGTCGGACCTCCTGCACGATCACCGAGGGCGAGCCATCGGCGGGAAGGTGGCAGGATTGGATCAGCGTCGCCAGCCCCCGGGAGGACCCTGCGGACGGAGGGAACGAAACGCTCCGGATGTCGGGACCCATCCGGCCCAGGCCCGGGGTAGCATCCGAAGGTCGAGCCAATTGGAGGCACCGTGCAACCAGGAAACTTCGTCTTCCTCGGGCTGATGCTCGTGGGGTTCTACTTCATCCTCATCCGCCCGCAGCAGCGTCGCGCTCGCGAGCGGCAGCAACTGATCCGAAGCATCCAGGCCGGTGACGAGGTCGTCACCATCGGCGGGATCTATGGGCGGGTCCGGAATATGGACGAGTCGCTCGTGTGGCTCGAGGTCTCCGACGGGATGGTGATCAAGGTCAGCCGGCAGGCGGTGAGCGGAAAGGTCAACCCCGCCGAGGGAGATGCCGAGATCACCGAAGAGGCCGATTGACGATGCTGCACCGGGGAGACTGATCGACCATGCGTGGAATTCGGCGCTACGTGATTTCCGTGGTCGTCGTCGCGGTCCTGGCGGCAGGCCTGCTCGGCACGATTCTCGCTCTCGACCTGAAGCCTCGACTCGGCCTCGACCTGCGGGGCGGCCTCTCCGTGGTGCTGACCGCACCGCCGGGCACGAAGACCGACGTCCTCGACAAGACCCTCGAGATCCTGCGGAGCAGAGTCGACCGTGCCGGCGTGGCCGAGCCCGAGCTCTCCCGCGAGGGGAGCCAGAACATCCTCATCCAGCTCCCGGGAACCGACGACCCCGAGCGCCTGCTGCAGCTGATCGGCAAGACCGCGCAGCTGCAGTTCCGCCAGGTGATGGAGGAGATGCCGCGCAGCGACGCCAAGTATCAGGAGACGAAGGTCTCCGAGAGCGACGACGCCAAATCCGAGGTCGTGCTGCTCGGCCCCGGCGAGTCGAAGTTCAAGCTCGCCGCCGCCGAGCTCACAGGCGACGCGGTGCGCACGGCCCGCGGGGTCATCGACCAGCAGAACGGCCAGTGGTACGTGGAGATCCGGTTCAAGTCGAAGGAGTCGAAGACCTGGGAGGCCTTCACCGGACGGCTTGCCTGCCTCCAGGGCGCCACCCGCCAGGTGGCGATCGTCCTGGATTCGCGGGTCGAGTCGCACCCCGAGATCTCCCAGCAGGTCCAGTGCAACCAGGGCATCGGTGGCGGCACCACGGTCATCGAGGGGAACTTCACCCAGGAGGCCGCCCAGGACCTCGCGTTGGTCCTGAACACCGGCGCCCTTCCCGTCAAGCTCGAGCAGTCCGAGGTCCGGACGGTCAGCCCCACGCTCGGGAAGGAGTCGCTGCGGGCGGGCCTCCTCGCCGGCGCCTTCGGCCTCGCCCTCGTGATGCTGTTCGTGCTGATCTACTACCGGGCCCTGGGCCTGCAGACCTGGATCGGCCTCCTCGTCTTCGCCTCGATCATCTATGGCCTGATCGTGCTCTTCGGGGTGTGGATCGGGTGGAGCCTGACGCTGGCGGGAATCGCCGGTCTCATCGTCTCGATCGGCGTCGCCACCGACTCGTACATCGTGTTCTTCGAGCGCGTGAAGGAGGAGGTCCACGAGGGCCGCACCCTCCGCTCGTCGATTGACCGCGGCTTCGCGCACGCCTGGCGCACGCTGCGCACGGCGAACGGGATCACGATCCTGGCCGCCGTCATCCTCTACCTGCTCGCGGTCGGCCCCGTCCGCGGGTTCGCCCTCGCGCTGGGGGTCGCGACCACGCTCGACCTGATCATCTTCGCTGCGCTGACCTGGCCGCTCGCCGCGCTCCTCGCCCGCAGCCGCTTCTTCGCCGAGGGCCGCTTCATCGGGATGCGCAAGGCCCTCGAGGGGGAGCGGCTCAAGGGCCTGCTCCGCAAGATCTACCGCAGCGAGTTCGACATCGACTTCGTCGGGCGGCGACGCCTCTGGCTGGCGGTCTCGGGCGTGCTGGTGGCGATCTCGATCGTCTCGCTGCTTCCGGTGCGGGGGCTCCAGTTCGGGATCGACTTCCGTGGCGGCACCATCTTCCGGGCCCCGCTGGAGCGGTCGGTCACGACCGCCGAGGTGAGTGAGGCCCTGCGCAAGGTCGACGAGCCGGCCGCGGTCGTCCAGGTGCTCCGGGACCGGACCAGCGGGCGGCAGCGGGTGCAGGTGCAAACCCAGGCGATCCGCGACAAAGTCAAGCGCGACGCGGTCATCGGAGCGCTCTTGGAGGTGACGGGCGCCAAGCGACCGGAGGTCGACGTCGAGGCGGTCGGCGAGAAGTGGGGGCGCCAGATCACCACGAAGGCCGTGCGGGGCCTGATCATCTTCCTGGTGCTGGTGGTCCTCTACATGACCTGGCGCCTGGAAGCCAAGATGGCCCTCGCCGGGATCGTCGCGCTGGTCCACGACATGCTGATCACGGCCGGCATCTACGCGCTGGTCGGCTTCGAGGTCTCGCCGGCGTCGGTGATCGCCTTGCTGACGATCCTCGGCTACTCGCTCTACGACACGGTAGTGGTGTTCGACAAGATCAGGGAGAACACCCTCCTGCCGTCGAACGCCCGGCGATCGTTCGGCGACCTGGCCAACGATTCGACGAACCAGGTCCTCATGCGCTCGATCAGCACCTCGCTCACCACGCTGCTCCCGGTGGGGAGCCTCCTGTTCGTGGGCAGCCTCCTGCTCGGCGCCGACTCCCTGAAAGACCTGGCCCTCGCGCTCTTCGTCGGGATCGCGGCAGGCACTTACTCCTCGATCTTCGTCGCCACGCCGCTGCTGTCGATCTGGAAGGAGCGCGAGCCCCGCTACGCCTCGGTCAAGGCAAAGGTGCTGCGCGAGGCCTCGTCGCGCCCCTCGGCCCCGCCGGCCGCTCCCGCCACGCCACCCCCGCCCACCCCGGACGAAGCCGAGGAGGCGGAGGAGGAAGAGGCAGCCTCGGTGGGCGCGTCTGCCGGGGGGAGTTCCCGCTCGGGACCCCGAGCTCCCGTCCGGACGCAGCAGCGCAAGCAGTCGCGGGCGAGGCGCAAGAAGAACCGGAGGTGATCCCGCCTGATCTCGCGCTGAAGGCCCGGATCCGCGACGTTCCCGATTTCCCGCAACCGGGCATCGTCTTCAAGGACATCACCCCGCTGCTTGCCGACCCAGTGGCCTTCTCGACGGTCATCGACCTGATCGTGGTCCGGTTCGGGCGCGGCAACGTCGACAAAGTGTGCGGGATCGAGGCCCGCGGGTTCATCGTCGCCTCCCCGGTCGCCTATCACTTCGGGGCGGGGTTCATCCCGATTCGCAAGCACGGGAAGCTGCCGTGGGCGACGGAGTCGGCCGACTACGAGCTGGAGTACGGGAGCGAGACGCTCGAGATCCACCGCGACGCCATCGCGCCCGGCGAGCGCGTGCTGATCGTCGACGACGTGCTCGCGACGGGCGGGACGGCCAGCGCCGCCGCGGGGCTGGTCGAGCGGCTGGGCGGGCGGGTGCAGGGCATCGCGTGCGTGGTCGAGCTCACCGTCCTGAAGGGAGCCTCCCGCCTCGAAGGCTTCGACTTCTACTCGTTGATCCAGTACTGAACGACGGGGCCGCCTTCGGCGGCGCTCCTTCATGCCATCAGGCCCTCGCTCCGCTCGGGCGCGGCAAAGCACGGGGCCGCCTTCGGCGGCGCTCCGCTCCCCTCGGGCTTGATGGGGCACACTAGAGTCCACCGATGTCCGAGGTGACGACAGACTCCCAGGCAGGGACGGTCACGAGCGTCGAGGCCGAGCCCTCGGAGGAGGCCGCGCCGCGCCGCCGCCGGGTGCAGACGATTCCGCCCCCGCCCCCCGAGCTCAAGGGATTCAAGGCGATCCTGTCGCGGCTCAAGCCGAGCGTGGGCGCATCGGTCCCCAGGGACATCGAGGATGTCGTCCGCATGGTGCGGTTCCACCATCCCCGGACCCCCGCCAAGCCGATCGTGCGGGCGTTCGAGGTGGCCCGGATCGCCCACGAGGGCCAGCTGCGCAAGTCGGGGGAGCGCTTCATCGAGCACCCGATCGGCGTCGCCCGCATCCTCGCCGAGCTGGGGATGGACTCGACCGCGATCGTGGCCGCCTTCCTCCACGACGCCGTCGAGGACACCGACCTCGAGCTCGAGGACCTCGAGGCGGCCTTCGGCGCCGAGGTCGCCGGGATCATCGACGGCCTGACGAAGATTAGCAAGATCGGATTCCGCTCCCGCGAGCAGGAGCGTGCCGAGAACCTGCGGAAGATGATCGTCGCGATGGCCCAGGACCTACGCGTCCTCATCATCAAGCTTGCCGACCGCCTCCACAACATGCGCACCCTCGACGCGCTCCCCCTCGACAGGCAGGAGATCGTCGCCACCGAGACGCTCGAGATCTACGCCCCCCTGGCCCACCGGCTGGGGATGCAGCAGATGCGCGCCGAGCTCGAGGACCTCGCCTTCAAGGCGATGCACCCGAAGCGGGCTTCGGAGATCGAGCAGATGGTCGCCCAGCGCCAGCCCGAACGCGAGGAGTACCTGGATCGGGTCATCAACGAGGTGCGGGGCAAGCTGAAGGAGATCCGAGTCAAGGCCGAGATCGCCGGCCGCCCGAAGCACTTCTACTCGATCTACGAAAAGATGATCGGGCGGGGGCGCGAGTTCGACGAGATCTTCGACCTGGTGGGCATCCGGATCATCGTCGAGGAGGTGCGTGACTGCTACGCGGCCCTCGGCGCGATCCACTCGCTGTGGAAGCCGCTGCCCGGCCGCTTCAAGGACTACATCGCGATGCCCAAGTACAACCTGTACCAGTCGCTGCACACCAGCGTGGTGGGGCCCGAGGGCAAGCCGCTCGAGGTGCAGATCCGGACACAGGAGATGCACCGCATCGCCGAGTGGGGCATCGCCGCGCACTGGCGCTACAAGGAGGACCCGAAGGGCGGAGGCAACGACGAGCAGGCCGCCTGGATGCGGCGGATGATCGACCTGCAGCACACCGAGGACGCCGGCGAGTTCCTCGAGAGCCTGCGCCTCGACCTCTTCGCCGACGAGGTCTTCGTGTTCACGCCGAAGGGCGACGTGGTCGAGCTCCCCAAGGGAGCCACTGCGATCGACTTCGCGTACGCCATCCACACGGAGGTGGGCCATGCCTGCGTCGGCGCCCGCGTCGACGGCCGGCTCGTCCCGCTCGACCACCCCCTCGCGTCGGGGGAGACGGTGGAGATCGTCACCTCGAAGGCGCATGCCGCCCCCAGCCGCGACTGGCTGAAGATTGCGGTCACCCCGAGGGCACGCACGAAGATCAAGCAGTGGTTCTCGAAGGAACGCCGCGAGGAGGCGATCGTCGAAGGCAAGGACGCCCTCGTGAAGGCGCTGCGCCGGGCCGGGCTGCCGGTCCAGAAGCTCGAGACCGTTCTCGACCCGGTGGTCCACGAGCTCAAGCTCGGGAGCGCCGAGGCCCTGTTCGTCGCGGTCGGCGAGGGCCGGCTCTCGCCGCAGGCGGCGGTCGGGAAGGCGATCCGCAAGGAGGACGACGCCACCTCGACCGACGAGGACGCGGCCGCCATCAAGCCGGCAACCCGGGTTCGAACGTCGGCCACGACCGGCGTGAGCGTGCGAGGCATCGACGGAATCTCGATGAAGCTCGCCCGATGTTGCATGCCCGTCCCCGGCGACGCCATCGTCGGATTCGTCACCCGGGGCCGCGGGGTGTCGATCCATCGCGTCGACTGCCCCAACCTCAGGTCGCTCACCGACGGGGAGGAGCGGCTGATCGAGGTCTCCTGGGATTCCCGAGTCTCCGGGACGTTCCCCGTCGCCATCCAGGTCGAGGCCCTCGACCGGCCGAAGCTGCTCCGGGACGTGTCGACCGCGGTCTCGGATTTCGGGGTCAACATCGTCTCGGCCACGAGTTCGGTGGGCAGGGGCATCGCCGTGCTGCGCTTCACCTTCGAGCTCGCCGAGCCGAGCCAGCTCCAAACGATCCTCGCCACAGTGCGTCGCGTCGAGGCGGTCTACGACGCCTACCGGCTGACGCCCGCCACGGCGTAACCATCCGGATCCGGTGCGGCTCGTCGTCCAGCGGGTGAGCTCCGCGTCGGTGACCGTCGGCGACGAGCGTGTCGCCTCGGTCGGACCGGGCCTCCTGGTGCTGGCGGGGGTGGCCCGCGACGACGCTCCCGAGGGGGCCCGCCGCCTCGCGCAGAAGGTCGCGCACCTGCGGATCTTCGGCGACGACGAGGGCAAGATGAACCGCTGCCTGGTCGAGGTCGGCGGCGAGGCGCTGGTGGTCTCGCAGTTCACGCTCTACGGCGATACGCGCAAGGGCCACCGGCCCTCCTTCGTCGAGGCGGCCCGGCCCGAGGTTGCGGTCCCCGTGCTCGCGGCGTTTCTCGACGAGCTGACGGCTGCGGGCGTCCCGGTCCAGGAGGGCCGCTTCCAGGCGCACATGCAGGTTCAGCTCGTGAACGACGGGCCGGTCACGATCGTCATGGAAGGCTGACGGGGATCAGCGGTGGGCCGGAGCACGCCCTCCGTCGAGGTTCTGCCCGGAATCTCGCTGCTTCCGGGCGCGCCAGCCGCCTACTGCTTGCGGATCGTCCCGACGGTCTCGACCCGAACCGGGACGCCGTCCACCTGGTCGGGTATCGGTCTCTCCTCGTCGCGCTGCGTCAGGTTGACCTTGATGCCGAACCCGTCGCCCAAGCGGGTCAGCCCCACCCCGTTCACGAGAGGATGATCCTCGAGCAGTCGGGCGAGCTTGGCCTTGGCGGCACGTGCCTCGTCGATGCTGGCGATCGTTGATCCTCCGGAGTCGGACTCCTCAGGCCAAGATTAGCTCGGCCCGCAGAGCCGTGAGCACGGCTTGGATGGGATTTGCGTAGGTGAGGCCCATCCCGTTCGACCCCCCCTGATCGCCCCCGGCGAACAGCAGGGCAAGCGCCAGGTGGTCTCCCGAGGTGAAGATGAGCGACCCGCTGTCACCCCCCTGGCTGAACGGACCGGTGCCGGCCCCCTCGATCTCGATCTGGTCGTCGAAGCGCAGGTTCCCCATGTCGTAGGCGACGATCACGTTGTCGAGCTCGAAGGCGGTGATGCGTCCGGTAGTGTGGCCGGTGGTTCGCCCCAGCTTCGCGACGGCCTCTGCCTCGCGGGGCAGCTCCTCGGCGACGCCGGCGAGCTTGCCCACCCCGTGGAGCTCGGCCGGCTCCGCCCGGACCCCCTCGTCGAGCTGCGCCAGCGCGCAGTCCACCAGGTTGGTTCCGGTCGCCTTCATCCGGATGTAGCGATCCAGCCCTCCGATCCTGTCCCGAGCCCTCCCCCCGTCCACCCTCCCGGGCTGGAGGATCCGGTCGCCTCTCGAGCCGCGGTTCTCGTCGGCGAGCACGTGGTTGTTCGAGAGGATGCGGACTCCCCCGCTTCGTCGCTGCACGAAGCATCCCAGCGTGCCGGCGGTCACCTCGAAGTGGCCCACCGACAGGCCGATGAGCAGCGGCCGCTGGCGCTGCCGCTGCCACGGCGTCGCCCGCTTCGAGACCCGACCGATGTAGCGGACGTCGACCTCGCCGCGGGCCTTGCTTCGGACGCTGTCCACCTGCGGGCTGTCCTCGAGGCCGCGCCGCTGCACTCGAACCGCCAGCTTGTAGTCGTTCCGCTTCACCGGAGCGATGCCGATGGCGACCGTCCGCTGCACGCGGTCGACCTCGCTCACCCGGCGCGCCGCCAGCCCGAACGAGGCGACCTCGCCGGCGGAGGGGAGCTGTGAGGCCAGGGTTGTCGCCACCTCCTGTTTGAGACTTCGGGCCGAGTCGAGCCGCATGCTCACCACCTCCCTCGTGCCGAATCGTTCCTGATCCGTCTCGATGCCGGGAACACGTCGGCCGGGTTCCGGCGCCGCACGTCCAGGTCACCGGCATTCCTATCGCACGCCGGTGACGCCGAAAAGGGTGCTAGCACCACTCCTGCCCGCACCGCCGATCCGAGCCGGGAACGCGTGCCCACCGTCTAGACTCGGTCGATGGCGAAGTTCGAAGCGCCTCGCGGCGCGCCCGACATCCTGCCTCCCCGCGCGAAGGTGCATCGGCGCGTCGTCCGGACCGCCGAGGACCTCTTTGCCCGGTACGGCTACCGGCCGATCGAGCCGCCGATCTTCGAGGTGACCGAGGTGTTCGAGCGCGGGCTCGAGGCGGGAAGCGACATCGTGACGAAGGAGATGTACACGTTCACCGACAAGGGCGGCAGATCGCTGACCCTGCGGCCGGAGGCGACCGCGTCGGTCGTTCGGGCGGTGCTCGAGCACGGCCTCGACCGCGGCGCCCTGCCGGTGAAGCTCTCCTATTCGGGCCCGATGTTCCGGCACGAGCGGCCGCAGGCCGGGCGGCAGCGCCAATTCACCCAGGTGGGGGTGGAGGCGCTCGGCAGCCCCGGCCCCGACATCGACGCAGAGGTGGTGGAGCTGGCCTCGGCGGTGCTGCGTGACGCCGGGCTCGACACCACCCTGCAGCTCAACAGCATCGGGCACCCGGCATGCCGGGCGGCGTACCTGCCGCGGCTCGTCGCCTATCTCGAGGCGAACCGGGAGCGGCTGTGCGCCGACTGCCGGCGCAAGATCGAGACGAACCCGCTGCGCACCTTCGACTGCAGGGTGCCGGGAGACCGGGAGGTGCTGCGCGGCGCCCCGCTGATCAGCGACCACCTCTGCGACGAGTGCCGCGAGCACTTCGACGCGGTGCAGGGCCTGCTCAAGGATGGGGGCGTCGACTTCCGTCTGGAGCCGCGCTTGGTGCGGGGCCTCGACTACTACACCCGCACCACCTTCGCCTATCTGGCGGAAGGGCTCGGAGCGCAGAACGAGGTCGGCGGCGGGGGCCGCTACGACGGGCTGTCGGAGCAGCTGGGCGGCGGTCCCCTGCCCGGGATCGGCTTCGCCCTCGGGATCGACCGCATCGCTCTTGCGCTCGAGGCCGAGGGGGAGGAGACGGCCACCGGCCTCGACGTCTACGTGGCGTCGGTGGGGGAGGAGGCACGCCGGCGGGCGTTCGTGATCGCCACCGACCTTCGCCGGCGAGGCCTCGCCTGCGACCTCGACCTGGACGGGCGGGGGCTGCGGACACAGCTCAAGGCGGCGGACCGGGCCGGCGCCCGGCACGCTGTGGTCGTGGGGGAGCGCGACCTCGCCGAGGGGGGCGTCACGGTGCGCGACATGGCAAGCGGCCGGGAGGAGCGCGTGCCCGTCGATGCGCTCGCCGCGCATCTGGAGGCCCATTGGACGCGAGCCCGGTGAGAACGCACATGTGCGGCGAGCTCCGGACCGGGCACGCCGGCGAGGAGGTCCGCCTGGCCGGGTGGGTGCACCGCCGGCGCGACCACGGCGGGGTGATCTTCATCGACCTGCGCGACCGGGAGGGACTCGTCCAGGTGGTGCTGCACCCCGAGGAGCAGCCCGAAGCCTACGCCGCCGGGCAGCGCCTCAAGTCGGAGTACGTGGTCGAGCTCACCGGCATCGTCCGGCCCCGTCCCGAGGGGACGGTCAACCCCAACCTGGCGACGGGAGCGGTCGAGGTGGCGGCATCGAGCATCGAGGTGCTCGCCACCGCGGAAACCCCGCCGTTCCCCATCGACGACCGCATCGAGGCCAGCGAGGAGACCCGGCTGCGCTACCGCTACCTCGACCTGCGCCGCCCGGAGATGCAGGCCCTCCTGCGAATGCGCCACCGGGTCGCCGCGGCGATCCGCGGCCACTTCGACGGCGAGGGCTTCGTCGAGGTCGAGACCCCCATGCTCACCAAGAGCACACCCGAGGGGGCGCGGGACTTCCTCGTCCCTTCGCGCCTGCAGGCCGGAAGCTTCTTCGCTCTCCCGCAGTCGCCCCAGCTCTTCAAGCAGCTCCTGATGATTTCCGGCCTCGACCGCTACTACCAGCTCGTGCGCTGCTTCCGCGACGAGGACCCGCGGGCCGACCGCCAGCCCGAGTTCACCCAGCTCGACATGGAGATGGCCTTCACCAACGAGGCGGCGGTGCGGCGGGTGACCGAGGGGATGTTCGTGGCGGTCTTCCGGGCCGCGCTCGGGATGGAGCTCGCCACCCCCTTCCCCGAGCTGGGCTACGACGAGGCGATGGCGCGCTTCGGCACCGACCGCCCGGACCTGCGGTTCGGGCTGGAGCTGATCCAGCTCACCGAGGTCTTCGAGGGCACCGGCGTCCAGGTCTTACGTCGCGCGCTCGACACCGGCGGCGCGGTGAAGGCGCTGCTCGTCCCCGACGGCGCCTCGCTCGGCCGCAAGACCCTCGACGATCTGACCCGGGTGGCGAAGGAGCTCGGAGCGGGCGGCCTGGCCTGGATCGCCTTCGAGGCCGACGGGGTGTCCTCTCCGCTGGCGAAGGTGCTCTCCGAGGACGAGCTGACCGGGGTTCGGAAGGCGACCGGCGCCGCTCCCGGCGACCTGGCGCTGATCGTCTCGGACCGCTGGGCCGTCGCCGAGCGGGTGCTCGGGGCCCTGCGCCTCGACCTCGCCGGCCGCCTCGGTCTCCGGCCCGACCTCGGCCTCGACGATCCCGACGCCTGGCGGTTCACCTGGATCACCGACCCTCCCCTGGTCGAGTGGAACGAGACCGAGTCGCGGTGGGACCCGGTGCACCACCCCTTCACGTCCCCGAGGCCGGAGGACGAGAAGCTGCTCGAATCCGAGCCCGGCAAGGCCCGCGCACGGGCCTACGACATCGTCCTCAACGGCTGGGAGCTCGGGGGCGGGAGCATCCGGATCCACCGTCCCGAGCTGCAGCGGCGGGTGTTCGCCCTCATCGGCATCGTCGACGAGGAGGCCGAGCGGCGCTTCGGCTGGTTCCTTCGGGCGTTCGACTTCGGCGCCCCGCCGCACGGCGGCATCGCCCTCGGGCTCGACCGGATCACCACGCTGCTCGCCGGCAAGGAGTCGATCCGCGAGGCGATCGCCTTCCCCAAGACCTCGGGCTTTACCGACCTGCTGACCGGGGCCCCGGATGCGGTGGACGCGGCGCAGCTGGGCGAGCTGCACATCCGCACCGCCGTCCCCCCGCCGCCCGAGCGGGATCGTGGCTGACCGCCTCTTCCCCGACCCCGGCGAGAAGCCCGAAGCCGACCCCGTACGCCTCGACGCCTTCGCCCCGCTCGCGGCGCGCATGCGGCCGCGCTCGCTCGACGAGCTGGTGGGGCAGGACGAGCTCGTCGGCCCGGGCCGGCCGCTGCGGCTGCTGATCGAGTCCGACCGGCCGGGGTCGATGATCCTGTGGGGGCCGGCGGGCACCGGGAAGACCTCGCTGGCCCGGCTCGTGGCGGCGGCGAGCCGCGCCCGGTTCGTGCAGCTTTCCGCGGTCTCGGCCACCGTGGCCGACGTCCGCAAGACCATCGCCAGCGCACGGGAGACGCTGCGGGCGACCGGGCGGCGCACGATCCTGTTCATCGACGAGATCCACCGCTTCAACAAGACCCAGCAGGACGCGCTGCTGCCCGCGGTCGAGGCGGGGGAGGTGATCCTGATCGGCGCCACCACCGAGAACCCCTACTTCCAGGTCAACCCGCCGCTCATCTCTCGCTCGCTCTTGTTCCGGCTGGAGCCGCTGGGCGAGCCGGAGCTGCGCGGGCTGATGGAGCGGGCCCTGGCCGACTCCGAGCGGGGGCTGGGGGCGAGCGGGGTGCAGGTCCTCGACGAGGCGGTCGACCACATCGCCTCGCAGGTGAGCGGCGACGCCCGGGCCGCGCTGAACGTGCTCGAGGCCTCGGTGGCGGCGGCGCTGGCGGCGGGCGAGGAGGAGGTCGGGGTCGAGGCAGCGGAGCAGGCCCTCCAGCACCCGGTGCTCCACTACGGCGACGACGCCCACTACGACGTCGTCTCGGCCTTCATCAAGAGCATGCGAGGCTCGGACCCCGACGCCGCGGTGTGGTGGCTGGCCCGGATGCTCGAGGCCGGGGAGGATCCGCGCTTCATCGCCCGCCGGATCGTGATCTTCGCCTCCGAGGACGTCGGCAACGCCGACCCCACCGCGCTGCTGGTCGCGGTGGCGGCGGCGCACGCGCTCGAGCTCGTGGGGCTGCCGGAGGCCCAGCTCAACCTCGCCCAGGCGGTCACCTACCTCGCCTCCGCGCCGAAGTCGAACGCCTCGACCGTGGCGATCGGGCGGGCGACCGCCGACGTCCGTGCCCTGGGCGAGGGGCAGGTGCCGAGCCATCTGCGGGACGCGCATTATCAGGGGGCGCGCCGGCTCGGCCACGGCAAGGGCTACGAGTACCCGCACGACCATCCGGGCGGCTGGGTCGCGCAGGACTACCTTCCCGAGGAGCTGCGGGGCCGGCGCTACTACGAGCCGACCGACCGGGGGGCGGAGGCGGAGATCAGGGAACGCCTCGACCGGCTACGAGCGCGGCGCAACGCCGAGTAGACTAAGGGAACTAAGTCCACCCCAGAGGAGCTCCGGCATGGAGGTTGTGAACATCCACGAGGCCAAGACGCATCTCTCCCGGTTGCTGCAGCGGGTGGCGGAGGGCGAGGAGATCGTGATCGGGAAGGCCGGGAAGCCGATCGCACGACTGATCCCATACAGGGAGGCTGCAAAATCCCGCTCGCCGGGCGCGTGGCGGGGCCGCGTCCGCATCGCCCCCGACTTCGACGAGCTGCCTCCAGAGATTGCCTCTGCGTTCCGCGGGGAGCCCGGGTGAGGCTGCTGCTCGACACCAACGCCCTGCTCTGGTGGCTTGCAGCGGATCGCTCCCTCGGGAGGCGCGCTCGCGCGCTCATCGCAGACGCCGCCTCGTCCGTCTTCGTGAGCGCCGCCACCGTCTGGGAGATCGCGATCAAACGGTCCCTCGGCAAGCTGGATTCCCCGTCCGACCTGGAGCGCCAGATCGAGGACAATCGGTTCGTGCCCATGCCGGTCACGCTCGGTCACGCCTGGGCGGCGGGGCATCTACCCCGCCATCACGACGACCCCTTCGACCGCATGCTGGTCGCCCAGGCTGCTGCGGAGGGTCTGGCGATCCTCACTGCCGACTCCCGCATCGGCTTGTACGGAATCCAGACGGTTCCGGCGAGGGAGCGGGCGTAAGCGACGGGGCTCCGGGAAGTGGTCTCGCGGAGCACGGGTAAACACGTAAACGTCACGCCGGCTCGACTTGGGTGAGGCGAGCGTGCCCCGGCCGCTGAGGCGCCGGTGACGAGCCTGCGCGTCAGCGTTGCGGAGGCCGGCCCGCGGAGCCGGGGTCGCCGAGCCGCTGCGCCCGGTACAGGGTAATCGGGCGGGCCAGCCCCTTGAGCGCGATCGGCCCTCGGGGCTCGAAGGAGGCGATGCCGTCTGGCGAGTGGACGCGTGCCTCCTCGGTGAGGAGCACCTCGCCCGGCGCCGCCTGCTGGGCGACCCGCGAGGCGAGGTTCACGCTCCCGCCGAAGTAGTCGCCCTCCCGGGCGACCACGGGGCCGGCATGCATTCCGGCGTGGCCCGGAGGAAGGCCCGCCGACGGCCCGTCGGGGACGAGGGCGAGCAGGCACGGGAGCGCCCTCTCCGCCTCGGGGAAGTGGAGCATGGCGCCGTGTGTCCCCGAGCAGCTTCACGGTCTCGCCTCCGTACGCGACCGTATGGCGCCGGACGAAGTCGCCCAGGACGGCGCCGAGCTCGGCGGCAATGAGGTCGCCCTGCTCCTCGGTGAGGGCGGTGTAGCCGGAGAGGTCGAAGAAGGCGATCGCCGCCGGCGCCCGCGGGGCACGATGGACGAGTCCCGCCTCCTCGAGGGCGGTCTCGACGTGCTCGACCACGTCGGAGACGATTCCCTTCTCGAGGTGCCGGGCGGTACAACAGGAGCAGCGACCGCTCGACGAGCGACTGGAGCGACGGCCCGAGCAGGGCGGCGACCTCTTGCACCTCGGACTGGCTCATGCCCGCTGCAGCATGGGCTGCTCGACGCTGGTGTGGAAGGACCTTCCATTCGGCGATGCGGCGGAGGCTCTCGCCGAGCAGGCGCGAGTGGCGCACCACGGAGGCCTCGTCGAAGCCGGACGCCTGCGCCACCGCCGCGGCCCGGGACATCTCGGCATCGTCCTCGCGCACCGGATCGCCCGGGCGCGGGTAGGGCAGGCCGGCTCCCTCGAAGGTTCGCGCCAGGAACTCGAAGCCGACCCCCTGCTCCTCGGCGAGCCGGTCCATGGTCATGCCCTCCAGGAAGCCGGGCGGTTCGGGCCAGATCAGGCCGAGGACGGCAAGGGTCACCCGGCGGTCGGCGACCGCGCGGGAGAGATGCTCGAGCGGGATCCCCGACCGCTCCAGGTTCTGCGCCAGGCGAACGCGCTGGATGTCCGGCGGCTCGAAGCCCCCCTCGCGTGCGACGACGATGCCCGCCGCGGTGAGCGCGCCGATGGCGTCGACGCTCGTGCCGGCGCGGGCGGCGAGCTCGGCCTCGGTCAGCCGCGCCGTCGGCCCCTCGCCGGGTGGGGTTGGGACGTGACCGCGCTCATGCTCGAGTCCATCCCTCTCTCGTTCCCGCTCTCCGCCTCGGGAAGCTCACGATGATGCCACGACCACCGGACCCCGAGGGGCCACGGCCTCGCCATCGCATCCGGCGCCGCCTCCCTTGACGCCTCGCCTCCCGTTTTACAGGATCGGGGGATGAGCCCGGCGGGTTCCTCACCGATGGGCGGCGCCGGAGTGAGCCCGGTGACCGCCGGCATACGGCGCCTGCTCCATGCCTAGCGGGTCGCTTCGCTCCCCGGTACAGGTTGGAAAGGCATGGGGCCGGCTTCGCCGGCAGTCCTCTATGCCGGCAGGCCCTCGCTTCGCTCTGCCTGCCGGGCCCCGCTCGGCGAGCCGAGGCTTCGCCGGCAGTCCTCTATGCCGGCAGGCCCTC